>NYVC01000044.1 GCA_002684375.1 Marinovum sp. | reverse complement strand
TGTGCGCCGATCCAAAAACTAATGTGTCCTTAGCAATTCCGCTTTGGAATCTAAGCGTCATACTTTTGGGCAAACCCGCTTTCCCGTTAACAAGAGCAAGACCTACACTACTAGTCATCGGCAAATCAAACTTTGTAGCTGATTGGTATAAGGCGCTAACCCGCAGAGCAATTTCTGGCTTTTCATAGGCAAGCCCTAAGGCTAACGCGCTACCAGTAGCCGAAGGAATACTTAAATTGCCCGTCGGGTTTTTCAGAACATTTGCCGTTGCATTTGATGTTTTGCTGAGTTTCAACCCCCCCAAAATACTGACATTATCGTTTGCTTGATACTTTACCGCTAAAAGTCGCGATCTAATCTCAAGATCAACAAAAGCAGGGCTATGGACAGCGGCTGGGATTCCAGAGGCACCGGCCTTTCGATAATCCACTTGGATTGCGGCTGAAAGATAATCCGCAAACCCTATCGAGAGCTTATCATTAACCTCCATTTTCAAGGCCAACGTATTCGCAGAATAATCCGGGTACATTGATCCGGTTGGTGCCACCAAAGATCCTTTTACATTTGGTCTGACCCTTGCCGAAGATACCTCTGCGTAATTGCCTTTTTCGAACATCATTTCCGTTGGCATCAGGGTGACGTCTGCACCGCCTGCAACNACGCTCCCTGCGGAACATATNGCGANCATGGCCANNGAAAGGGCCTTNGGCTTNAAAATCATNTCTCTCTCCCANTATATTTTTTTCNACNAAACCANANACCNATTGCCTTTGTCCAACTTTAATTCCAATCTTATTTCATAAGTGATTATAAAAACGCAGTTCGAAATGCACATGTTCTGTCATCTGGCTTTAAAGTCATGCACGTATTGCTTTGCNNCACTGAGCAGACCAAAGCGAAAGCAGANCGGCAGTGGCAGTGGCAGTGGCAGCGCATTTAAAGACAGCCGCGCAAATAAAGATAGCCACGCAAAAGATGGATCGACCTATTGCGTCGGACTGGTCTGAGACCCCGATGACATCTGCTGCAAGGCTTGGGTTAACACATTTGTCATATTCACCATATTCTGGGTGGTCATTGTCAATTTGACAACTTCCTCAGTGGGGGCCTCCTGATCCGGCTCGGCGGATTGCACCCGTACAAAAGACANNGTGATCACCGGCCCCTGTAATCTGAGGTTTTCAACGCGGTCAACATAATGTTCTGTAGCCATGATCTTATTCTCCCTTTAGGTTTTATTCTCCCGAGCATCTGTGGGACAAAGATGTAAAAGTCAACTCTTGNCGGGCCACACCTCTTGGCGGTCACAACTCTTGGCGGTCACTGTGCAAAAATGCAATGTCGCTCTTGGAAAAAGCCCGCAACAGCGCTTACAACACCTCTGCCATCATGATCTAAGTCGGTAAATACAGCTTGATAAATGCGATACACCCGGTACGTTTTTATTNTNGATATTTCNAACNATCGGCAGCCTAAAATCCTTTAAGCCAGCTCAGCGAATATCAAATCATCTAACTGCGGAGAGATAATGAAAATAGCAATCATGGGCGCGGGCGGCCTTGGGGGTTTTTTCGGCGGCAAGCTGGCACAGGCAGGTCATGACGTATGGTTTATCGCCCGCGGCCAGCAATTGGCGGCGCTGAACACCAGCGGATTGCGGCTGCAGGGTCCAGATCCGGAAATCGTCATTCCGCACCCCAAGGCCACGGAGACACCGGCAGAAATCGGACCCGTGGAGGTGGTGCTGTTTTGCGTCAAGCTCTATGATGTTGAACCTGCCGCTGCCCTGATCAAACCGATCGTGACCGACGCCACGGCAGTGATCAGCGTGTTAAACGGCATCGACGGACCACAGCGTTTAGAGGCTGCTCTGGAAACAGGCACCGTGTTCAGTGGCGCGGCGCGNATCTCGGCCAAGATCAAGGCACCGGGGGTCATTTNATATCTTGGCTCTGGCGACCGTCACAAGCTGACCTTTGGCCATCCTAGCCGAAATGACCATCCGATCCTTGTGCCATTTATCAAGGCCTGCCACGACGCCGGGTTTGTCGCAGATTTGGCCGAAGACATCGACGAAATGCTCTGGGACAAGCTGGCGCAATTGGCTCAGGTTGCAGCACTGACCACATTGGGANGAATTCCAATGGAGGTGGCCATGCAAGACCNGTTATTNTTTGATATCGGCAAGAGGGTTCTGCAAGAAATCGCCGCGGTCGCACGGGCCAAAAATGTCGCTATCAATCCGGGCTTGGTGCAGGCCAAACTGGATATTGCGGCCGGTTACCCCCCAAATCTATATGCCTCAATGTATCACGACCTCACAGCTGGCAAAAAAATAGAAGTTGAGGGCATTTTTGGGTATGTTGCCAAAGCCGGCCAGAGATTGGGCATACCGACCCCGACCATTGATCTGGTCTATGCCTTCCTCAGGCCCCATGCCAGCGGCGGGATAANGGCCACATAAAGATTTGAAAAGGATGATGTACCATGCGGGCAAAGACCGGCTTTAAAGGGCAAGATCAGGCCGACAACGATCTGCCCCCACTCAGTAAATCCGCTTCACATCGCCAGTGGTTGATGGATCAGGCGTTATCTTTATTTGCGTTTTTTCAACCCGCAGCCCTCAACCCGGCTGGGGGGTTTCATGCTTTGGCGCAGGATGGCACNCCGCTGTTCTGTGATCGGGAGGGCGGCGCCGTGCAACATCTGCACAATACCACGCGCATGATCTATAGCTTTGCTNTGGCCCGCGANCTTGGGGTCGCAGGGGCAGANAAGATAATCGACCACGGCATGGATTTTTTGTGGTCANGACATCGCGATACCAAATGTGGCGGCTATTTCTGGGGCGTCGATAATTGCGGCGCACCCGAGCCGGTGAAACAGGCCTATGGTCATGCGTTTGTCCTGTTGGCCGCCTCTGCTGCAAAACGCGCCGCGCATCCTGATGCTGAGCGCCTGCTGGCGGATATCACCGAGGTGATCCAAACCAAATTCTGGGAACCGGCGGTCGGGGCCACCACCGAAGATTATAGCCCTGACTGGTGCGCTTTGGATGCGTATCGCGGCCAAAACTCGAATATGCATTTGACCGAAGCGTTGATGGCGGCTTTTCAGGCAACCGGCGCGGCAATGTATCTTGAAATGGCCGAAAGCATTGCACAGCTGATTATCCAAGAACACGCACAGGCGGCAGACTGGCGTATACCAGAACATTTCGACGCGCACTGGCAGGTTGATTATAATTATGACGGCAATCCGATGTTTCGCCCGGCAGGCACCACCCCCGGTCATGCGTTAGAGTGGAGCAGGTTACTCGTCGAATTGTATATATTGGGTCAACGGCGGCACAGCTGGATGGTGCCCGCTGCGGAGGCATTATTTGTCAATGCCTGCACACTGGGCTGGAACGACACACAGGGTGGGTTCTATTACACGCTTGATTGGAACAACCGCCCGCTGCAAACGGCGTGTCTATGGTGGCCCTGTGCAGAAGCGATTGCTGCGGCTCATGTTTTACAATCAGTCAGCGATAATCCCACATTCGAGATCTGGTACCGTCGGGTCTGGACATTTGTCACCAACCATTTGATCGACCACAGCCAAGGTGGCTGGTTCCCCGAAGTCGACTCAGCGCTCCAACCTGTCGATAATATCTTCGTCGGCAAGCCTGACATCTACCATGCGATCCAAGCCTGCCTGATTCCATTGAAACACGAACCAACCCGTATGTTTTCTCTTAAAAACATCGGGAAGTAAGGCTTATTCGACGCGAAAAATAATGCAGCGTTAATCACGCTTACGCATTTGAAATAAAAAAATTTTCTCAAACAAATTAAAAAGCGCTTTGGCGATTAAACAATGCCGACGCTGGTCGTTACTTAATTTAGCAGCATGTGTCCGGCTGCCACTTCGGGAAGGGACTATGCAGGAGCTTTGTTTGCATAGTCCCTTTTCCAGGACACACCGATGTTGGAAAACAACCGAGGGTGCGTTCCAGTTGTACAGTATTGTGCAGGGTTCGTTCTCTCGGCTGCCAGCCTCAAAAAAATGGCGGGGGGGCCAGATTTTGCCTCCCCCCCTGCATTCCAAGCTTAATTAGGTGTACAACTGGATAATCGACCGCATGTTCACCTCAACACCCGCCGTCAGCTGTCTGAAATTGGTATCTTGGGCCAGCGCATCATAGGTCGCCTCAATGGCTGACATCGACTGATAACTAACACCAAGCAGATGCTGCCCAATATCATTACCGGTGATTATCTGACCAAACCTTAGCGTTTGCGCGCCGTTAGCGGCAAAAACCGAGGAGCTTGCCGCAACTTTTTCAGTCATCTCTTGCGCAGTCAATGTCACAGCCTTGGCCCGGGTGAAAACCAAATATTTTGCTGGCAGGGCTGACGCATTATCAAAAGGTACCGGTGCAAACTTAGCAATATTTCGCACATAGGGCTGAACATTTTGATCTTTAAGCAAGCTGGCATAAGACGCCGAGTTGCTGATAACCTCCATCGCCTGTTCAAGGCCAGAAAGGCTTTCATACATCTGCACAAAAACCAAAGCACCGGGGTTCAGGCCCGACTGCACTATCCCATACCGAATAGCCATAACATCGGTGCCATTGTGCAAATCTTGAGCAAAACCGCCCATATTATCAAGAGCTGCAGAACGGTTAGCAGCAACACAGTTTGCAGCGGTAATCACAACATATTTAGGGTCTGACATAATAATCTCCTAGGGTCAGGGTGGGGATTGATCGCAAGTAATCTTTTTCAAATTCAGCTGTCATCGGACATCAAAGACGCAACAGGGCTTACGTCTTAACCCCCAAGATGGAGGATGGGCCATATTAGGCGTCACGCGCGGAAGTACTTTCAGCCCCATCCAGCATGATCTTTGTGTGAACAATCCGGTTACTGCACATAGAATGAACCCAATCACTATCATCACCGTCTGAAAACCAAGCCTGGGTCCAAATCGGTCATCTCTGCGCCTCTAGGGCGTGACAGGTCCTATAATCATGTTTGGGTTTACTACCAAAAAGCACGTTTCATGCACCTTTGTACCTATAAGGCCCACTTTGCAGTGGCTACATCGCACCACTGCAAGAACTATCATTCATCCATCATTTCACCAGACCCACCCAATTCGGCGGGAAAATCCTTGAACTTTGGCAAACCATCTTTAATAGGCAAAATAGATTGCGCATAGTGCACATGCGCTCCGGGTTTAAAAGCCAGACCCTCTAAGACAGACGCATAGACATCAACCAGATCATACGCCGGATGGTCTGAAAATACATGCCCACCGCACACACTGCACCAACAGCGATTATGGCCTTCAGAACTGGTATATCTTTTTATTAAATCCTCGCCTTTTTTGATGGTCAACTGATCGCGTTTATACGCAGTTGCTCCATTGACAGGGCTGGCAGACCACGCCCGACAATCAATGCAGTGGCATACAAGCATCGCAAATGGTTCGCATGGAACTTCGAATTTAACCGCACCGCACATACACTGTCCCTTATAACCAGGCATTCGCATCTCTCCTATTTTTAATCGTTATTTCTCGCAGTATATCCCATGAATAACCTAGCTAAACTGTTTTTAAACTATGCATCAATAACAATTCGGCATAGATACTTAAGGATGCCCCAATCCAGAGAAAAATTAAAATAATAATTTCAGACACTTAATATAATCATTTCTTATAAAAATCTTATATTGGCCCACATTCCAAAAATTTCTGATAGGACCCCTTGGCCTGATTAAATTCTCTTTAAAGTCACATATATGTTTACTTTATGGGTCAATTTCTCTTGGGAGAATTGCATTTCCGATTGCAAAGTATTATAAATACCGATCAGTAAAAAAATGGGGACGGTTTTAAAGGGGTAACAAGTGGAACTCGCACAAATAAAATATTTCATTGCTGCTTC
>NYVC01000004.1 GCA_002684375.1 Marinovum sp. | reverse complement strand
ATTGCGCACCCCGATGAGTTCAATTCGTGCGTTTTCGGAAATTCTGCGGGGTGTAGAGGTGCTCAGCCCGCAGGAACAGGTAAGATACGCCTCAATCATTCAAGAAGAAACCATACGCCTGACCCGTTTGTTGGATGATTTGCTGGATTTAAGCGTTTTGGAAAACGGGCAGGTCAGCTTAAATGTAAGCACGGGCTCTCTGAGGGATTTACTGGATCATTCAGTTGCTATGGCGCGGGTTGGTCGGGATGCCGCAGTGATGCAAATTCAGCGCAATATTGCCGACGAACGCGTCTGGTTGTGCACGGATCTTGATCGCTTGAATCAAGTATTTCTGAATTTAATCGTCAATGCTCATAAATATTGTGATGCAGCCGAGCCGAAATTACAGATCATTGTTCGGCAGTCGGCGCAGCAATTGACAATAGACTTTATCGATAACGGCAGTGGTATTTCTAACGAAGATCAAAACCTAATTTTTGAAAAATTCTCTCGGATTGGAGGTCACGAGTCTGGCGGGGCAGGTTTGGGTCTGGCAATAAGTCGTGAGATTCTGCAGCGGTTGCAGGGCGATATTACCTATTTACCCGGCCAAAACGGGGCCGCTTTCCGTATCCGACTGCCAGAAAGTGTTGTTGGCGGTGTTGCGCGAACCGACCTGTCATCAACAGATTACTAGGCGTTTAAATAAAGTATTTGGTAACCTGGTTGCGGCTATCTTGGTGATTAACTACCGCAAGGCATCAGTGAACCTATGAGCGAAGAAAAACCTGACCCAATTTTGCGTCGTAAAGCTGCATTGGTGCGACAAGCGCAGGATGCTAAAAGCATGACGCCTGGCAAAACTTTAAGCTTGGCGCTGGTACAGGCGATTGATCAAATTTTCGGTATGCCCGTTACTGTCAAGGATTTGGTGCACCAGTTACAAACCGCTGAAGATTTGGTTTCTGGGCTGGTGAATAGTCATCTTTTATTATTGATCGACGGGCCGGATTCTTGCCGCGGACTGGTGGCCTTAGATCCACAGGGCCTTGCGGCGTTTATTGAGATGTTGACCATTGGGCAGGTGTCCAACCGCCCCGCAGAGCCACGGGAGCCGACACAGACGGATGCTGCGCTTGTCGCGCCAATGGTTGATTTTCTATTGGCTGATTTGTCGCGGTCTCTCAAGCCTGCAATGGAAAATTGGTGGATTCGCGATTTTAAATATCATGAGCGCGTCGAGGACTATCTGGATCTGGGGGCTGCTTTGCCAGCTGAGTATTTTCAGGTCTTTACGGTCAAATTGGATTTAGCCGATAATGCCAAGTCTGGCAGCTTGGTGATGGCGTTCCCTGAGCGTGGGACACCGGCAGAACTCATGCCCTCGACAAATATGATGGAGGTCGGTAAAACTGCGACGCTTTGGTTGGACGTTGCTGCCGAATTAAATGTTTTTCTGACCCAGATCACAATGCCTCTTGCGCGTGCTGAAAAATTAACAGTAGGTGACCTTCTGCCTCTGCCANAGGCNATAATNGAACAAGTTATTGTCTGCGCTGATAATACAGGTTTTCAGTTTCCCGCACATCTTGGTCAATCGCAGGGGATGCGTGCGATCCGACTGCTTTGGCCCTCCGCAACCCAAGATCANGAGANCAGCAGAGGTGTCGACACGGAATTTGAGGATGCGAAAATTTTACGGGAACATACAGCAGTTTTCGAAGGATCAGATGCACAGATGAGTAACGACGGCGAAATTGCCGCTTTGCCGGGTTCTGCCAACGCTTTGTCTGTTGATGAAGCTGCTGGTGATGACGCCTTGCAGCCTCCGGTGGAGCGGCTATCCGAAGCCGGCTGATCGTCAATCGTTCGTCGAAAGCCCCTGCAAAGTCGGTCGCAGACCCGACAGATCATATCCGGCCTGCGCTGCTTGGTTTAGAATTTNGTCCACTGGCAGGGTGCCAATCTGTCCCAGNGCCCAGATCACGGTTGATCGCGNACCTGAGGCGCAATAGGCTAATACGGGCCCGTCGGCAGAATTTATNAGCTCCGACTGCTCGGCAACAACGCTCTGCGTCATTGATTGATGGGTGATCGGCAAAACTGCAAAGTCTATACCGGCGGCGCGCACTGCAGCCCCAATGGCGTCTGCCTGCAGCGCGGCGGGCACTTCTTGATCTGGTCTGTTGCAAATGACCCGCACGATGCCTGCGTCAACAACCGCAGGAGCATCAGCGGCCTCAATCTGNGCACTAACAAAGAACTTCTCGGTTATTTTATGAATGTTCATAGCNTGACGTTAAAGCGCAATGACATTTCTGTCCAGTGCCGCANATCGGTTTCAGTGCGGGCTTGGGCACCAGACGGCAGCTTACATTTTATTGATCGGTACCTTGAGATAGACATCGCCGTTTTCGTCGGCTTGCGGCATGTTGCCTGCCCGCATGTTGACTTGCAGTGACGGGATTATAAGCTTGGGCATCGAAAGTTGGGCGTCTCGGGCGTCACGCAGCTGCACAAAACTGTCTTGATCTTTGCCGGCGCCGACATGCACGTTGCGCGCTTTTTGTTCACCTACAGTGGTTTCCCACGCAAAGACGTCGCGTCCGGGAGCCTTGTAATCATGGCACACAAAGATGCGGGTCTCGTCCGGCAGTGACAATATTTTCTGGATCGATTGATAAAGCTTCGCGGAAGAACCACCTGGAAAGTCGCAGCGCGCGGTGCCAAAATCTGGCATGAATAAAGTATCTCCGACAAATGCCGCATCGCCAAGCACATAAGTAACGCAGGCCGGCGTATGACCGGGTGTGTACATAACATCCCCCCGCAATTGCCCGATATGAAAACTGTCACCTTCATTGAACAGACGGTCGAACTGGCTGCCGTCACGTTCAAATTCGGTGCCCTCGTTGAACACTTTGCCAAAGGTATCCTGAACCACCTTGATCTGTTCGCTGATACCAATTTTTCCACCCAGTCGCTCTTGTAGATAAGGCGCAGCAGACAGATGGTCGGCATGGGCGTGGGTCTCAAGGATCCACTTCACATCAAGCCCCTCGGATTTCACCCAGGCGATGATCTGATCGGCGGCTTTGGTGTCTGTCTGGCCTGAAGCATAGTCAAAATCCAAAACGCTGTCGATGATGGCGCAAGATGTCCCTGATGGGTCTCTCACCACGTAGGAGGCGGTGTTCGTTGTAATGTCGAAGAAAGACTTCGTCGGTGCGTGCATTGCGTGTCTCCTTTCGGAATAATCTAAGCAGGCGCAAAAGTCATGCAAGGGAGAAAGGCATTTTTTTTGTGACACTATCAGAAATTTATCCTGTCTGGAATGCAAATCATAAAACATCGTTTCTAAAAATTACAGGATCAGGCCTGTGTCCGGCTCAGAAAAGTCTGAAGGTGGAAGGTGCAATCAGGCATGCGGGAATCGTGGCAGTTTGCCCTGAAGAAGTTCGCCCTGAAAATGCGCTTTAGCTTAGTAAAATTCCCACAACCACCATCATTAACCCGATCGCGGATAGCAATAATGCGGCCAGATTTCTCGGCAAAATCTGCGCCATAACCAGCCTGAGCTCGTCGTCTGGTAAATTTGCATTGCGGGCATTTCTGACCTTGGCAATACACCATAACATACCCACAAGACTGAAAAGCGTCACTGCGGCGCCACCCCATATTAGAACGTACATCTCGAGCCTTCTTCGCTTTTTAGACGAACNAAGGGNATTGGACCCGCGTGTCTATGGCAAGACGTGCCTGTGAAAGATCTCGATTGGCGGCTTGCGGCGCAGGGCCGGTGCTTGTATCGGTCGGTCCAAGTGAAAAGGAGAGATCAATGACCGACGAGAACGACGCCAATTATCGCGTAACCGCAAATGAGTTGCGCCAGTTTATCGAACGATTTGAGCGTTTGGAGGCGGAAAAGAAAGATATTTCTGATCAACAGAAAGAGGTGATGTCTGAGGCGAAGTCGCGCGGGTACGACACAAAAGTGATCCGCAAGGTAATCGCACTGCGCAAGCGTGACAAAGACGATATCGCCGAGGAAGAGGCCGTGCTGGAAATGTACAAAGAGGCGCTGGGGATGTAAGTGGTCAGGGCGGACGGCCCCCAGCTTAGACTGGTCTCCATCTCCGCTCTTGTGAATGCCATCTCATTGAAAANCCGCGNAAATCTGGTANAATCCTTGTGGGCCGCACGTATTGATGCCTATGATCATGGGTGCGGCGCCGACAAAAGGCCACAGCTTATCCCACAGTGGTGGAANCCGTGATTTTTTCNTTCCTTGCAGTATTGCTGGAATAATTGTCGAGATGCGCTGTCGTCGATCTNGCGGGTCATCANTTGGCTGCGATGCAGACGCGAANATNGCGCTGGTTTGACTGCACCATCAGTCTGANTGAACGGTTGATTTTCCGCCCGCTCTGCCCATTTCACCATTTTTTTGCGATGATACTGTTTCTCCAGCCCAAACCATCTTCGGTTTTGCCAGTGGGACGATATTCGCACCCAAAGGCGCCGNTATACCCAAGTTGTTGGAACTTNGGTAATAAACGTGAATAATCCAGCGCGCCGGGAAATGGCTCGGCACGANCCTCGGCAGCNGCGATTTGNACATGTCCAATCTTGTCGGCATGCGCTGCAAAATTACTCTCTAGGTCACCGCTTTCGCGGAACACATGATAACAATCGAACATAATCTTCAAACGCGGATGGTTTATTTTGTCGATAACGCAGGCAGCCTGATCTATGCTACGCAAGAAATACCCGGCCAGTTGTTCGTGACAAACAGGCTCTATGAGTATGGTGAGCGGAACGCGTTCTAACGCATATCTTAGAGTGTCTAAAAAGGTATCCAAAGCGCCGGGATCTGCAGTGATCCCCGCCAGTATGTGTAATGCACTTGCCCCGATATCTTCGGCAATATCCCCGGCTTCGGCGATATCTTCGCGAGCTCGGTCTGCCAATTCAGGGATTGCCGCGCACCCGAATGTCTCTCCCATGCGCACATTCATGCTATTGATCGGCAAATCGATATCGAACAACAGGTCTTTCAGGTTCTTGCGGTCCTCAGAACGCACTTCATCGTGAAATTCAAGCGAGGTAAAGCCATATCGCTTCGCCATTCTGATCCGGTCAGGAAAGGAGAGATTTTTCCATAAATATCCAGTATTGGCGGAAAATTTAAACCGCGTCATTGCTGGGCAGCCCCCCGTTGGATGTGTCACACTCGACGTTACCGTTTAATGTTGGAGTGGTCCATTGTTACTTCAGCGGCTCTGATCGCCCCCCGTTTTCACAGAGGGCGGGGTGGAGGCAGGTATTTCATCAGCGCCTGCGTGACGCTGTTATAATTGAGAGCTTACACATTCGAGAATATCCGCTTAATCGTGGCCGTTGCCAAGACGCTTTGGGACGACGCCGATGTTTTCAATTCCATTGAGCGAGTGGGATGGCGATGTAGTAAAAGAAGCTGTCGTTCCTAACGGGAAGGTCTCGATGGGCAAAGCGAGCAACGCCCTGAAACGGGCAAATGGATTTCCCAAAACCAGAAGCCACCGTCGAAGCCGATATGACTGGGTTGCCGAACTCAGGTTCGTCAAGGGTTACGTATTGATGCGCAATAATTTTCAGCCCGGATGTTTGTTCCTCTGTGACAGGCGCTTGTTTTATCGTTTTGGCCAAACAAACTTGGGTGGTTTCACGCCCTCAATGCGTGTTTCCCCGAACTCTTTAATTAACGCCAATTTCTGTGCGCCTGCATCTGTGAGTGCTTCAATAAGTGAACTTGCGTGGCTGACAACAATGACTTGGCTTTCTTCAGCAGCCCGTACAATCAACCGAGCCAATGCGGGAATCAGGTCGACATGAAGGCTTGTTTCTGGCTCATTAAGAATCAAAAGTGAGGCAGGTCGCGGCGTCAGGAGCGCGGCTGTCAGAAGTAAAAACCGCAGGGTGCCGTCCGAAAGCTCAGCTGCACGGAGTGGTCGAAGCAACCCTTTTTGATGCAGCCGCAATTCAAAAAAACCATCCGTTTCGTAAATTTCAATCCTGCTTTCCGGAAAGGCATCATCAATCGCGTCGGCCAGAGCGTTGACGTCCCCCAACTCAATAATCGTTTGCATAGCAGCGGCAATATTGGTTCCGTCTTCGGCCAGTCTCAGGGTGCGGGTGCCGACTTGTGGCCATCTGCTGCCTGCATCACGATCCGTTCGCAGCTGATCATAGAACCGCCAAGATCGAATTTGATCGCGTAGATCATAGATTTCAGGGGCTTCTTTTGGACTTGCGGCATGGGTTATCATACTGTCGAACGGAGCTAGATTTGACGCCAGCGTGGTTCGGTTTCCGTTGATATCCAAGCCGGCGACATGCGGACCGGTTCGGGTTGCAAGCGCATTTGACCGCTTCAGGTGTTCGCCCACCCAAATCGCTTCTGCCTTTATTTCGGGATCTCGATTAAACAAAGAGCGACCCGGTGCTGGAAGCCCTAAGTCGATCGCATAGCCAAAGTCATCACTGGCAAACCCTAGTCGAAGGCTGATTGGGTCTTTACGTACCGTTCCCTGCAAGGGGTAATCTCCCCGCTTGACGGCTGAAGAAATCCTTTCAGGGCCTGCCCAAAGGGTTGAGGATAACCCTCCTTCTATGGCCAGAGCATTTGTAACTGAGCCTTGGCTCGCAGAAACAAGCAGTTGGATTGCCCGGTATAGACTTGATTTACCGCTGCCGTTGGGGCCGGTGATGACGTTCAACCGTTCGAGTGGGAGCGAAATATTCCTCAAAGAACGGTATCCAGATACGGCAAGTGTTATCAGCATTTTCTATTCAGCAATTCTGTTTGATGGCCGCGTCTGTTCGGTCTGGCTAACACTCTAGTGCCCCATATCACATCACGGAGCACTTGCCCTTCTTCTGTTTGCGGCGGTCGTATTTCAATGATCGAGCTGTGTTGGTTGTTCATTTATCAATTCTAGCCATATTAAAAAATTGTATTTGATCGCAAAAGAAATTTGCGGATTTTGTGATTATAATTTTGACTTTGCAAACCAAAAAGACGACGAATCTTGTGGGTGAAGATGTCAAAATTTCCGTACCGATGGTCGCCTCAGAGTTCAGTCAGGGTTTGGAGGCTGCTGGTCTCCGTTTCAAGAAAATACCTGCGCACAAAGTTAATTTTGGCTGTCAAACGCTAGTCTACCTCTTTTATGCAAAATGCGCACTTTTATTGA
>NYVC01000043.1 GCA_002684375.1 Marinovum sp. | reverse complement strand
TGCCTCCAGCATTAATTGCTGTTCATACGTATTGTGCAA
This sequence comes from Marinovum sp., assembly GCA_002684375.1. Taxonomy (GTDB): domain Bacteria; phylum Pseudomonadota; class Alphaproteobacteria; order Rhodobacterales; family Rhodobacteraceae; genus CPC320. The sequence continues at coordinate 45,530 of NYVC01000043.1, read as the reverse complement.
ACTGTGGCGCAACGCGGTTTTCGTGTGGGTATAGGCAACCGAGGGCCCGGTTGCCAAATGTTTGGCGCGGCGTTTCCACAGGGCGTCGAACCCGTCAGGGGCAGCGACTTCCCATATCATCCCCCAGGCCTCGGCTTGCTGGGCGCTGATTTTCTCGGCAAAAAGCGCGGCCCCCATGGCTTTGGCCATGCCCATGCGACGGGGCAGCGTGTGGGTGCCGCCGGCATCAGGCATCAAGCCAATACGGGTGAAAGCCTGCGCAAAATAAGCATCATCGGCGGCAATCACCACATCGGCGGCAAAGGCGAGATTGGCGCCTGCACCGGCAGCCGGACCGTTCACCGCGCTGATGGTGGGAATAGGGCTATCGGTAATGGCCTGCAACATCGGATTATATTGGTCACGCAAACTACGTTCGAGATCTATTTTCCCCACGACCCCGCGATCGTTCAGATCCTGACCGCTGCAAAACGCCGGGCCTGCGCCGGTCATCACCAAAACCCGTGCGACCTCGATGCTGTGGCGTAAGGCATGCAAAATTTCTGCCCGCATTTGGGCGTTTAGCGCGTTCATTACCGCCGGACGGTTAAGCGTCAATACCGCAATATTATCTTTTATATCTAAATCAATGGTTTCATATATCATCGTAGATCCATCACTCTTTTACAGCTGTGCGTCCTGCAGGGTAAACCTAGCAAACAAGACCTCTAAATCCCAGTGTCAATTGTTCAGAATTTTTTTCAGGGCTTTGGTTTCTTCTGCGCTCAGCGCGGTGGCAGCCGTTCGACGGTCTTTTGCTCTGCGACGGGAAAACGACACAACCACCCCAGCGGCAAACAGCAGCGTAAGCGGCCCACTGGCCCAAAGCAGCCAATTTGCCCCGGTAATGTCGGGCTTCAACAAGACGTACTCGCCATAGCGCGTGACGACAAANTCCATNACTTNCGCATCNCNGTCCCCGGCTTCNAAGCGCTCACGCACCAACAGNCGCAAATCGCGNGCCANACCNGCGTTNCTTTCATCGATNCTTTCGTTGCGACACACCAGACAGCGCAANTGTTGTGACAAATTGCGGGCGCGTTGCTCNAGNGCNGGATCNGACAGCACCTCGTCNGGCTCGACCGCAAAGACNGGCGCGCAAAACCACACCAAAACCAAGGCGCATACAAACGATCTCATTCGGCTATAACCGCTGGCCGGGTTCGGGCGGCGCCGGCCGCAACCCGCAGCCGTTTATCACTCAGGCTTAGGAACCCGCCGAACGCCATCAAGAGCGCTCCGGCCCAAATCCAATTTGCCAGTGGTTTGATATAAGTGCGCACCACCCAACCACCACTGGCCTCAGGGTCGCCNAGTACCACATAGACATCACGCATGATCCGGTAATCAATTGCNGCCTCTGTTGTAGGCATTTTCGCAACCGGGTAATAGCGTTTTTCTGGTCTCAGTTCAGCGACAAGACGACGGCCTTTGCGCAAAGTGACTGTGCCCATTGTGGTCAGATAATTCGGGCCGGTGAGTTTTTCGACTTTGTCGAGTTGCAACGTATAGGCCCCAACCTGCCAGGGGGTTTTAAGGTCGGTGACCCGAATGTCCTCGACCTGCCAAGCTGTCATGCCTGCGATGCCAAAAATCGTCACGCCTAGCCCGGCATGGGCGCAGGCTTTACCCCAGTCGGCGCGCGGCAAACGCGTCAACCGGCGCAGATCATGACTGCGTCCGGCACGGGTCCAAAGTTCGGTCAGCGTGCCAAAAACCAACCATGCCCCAAGAAACAGACCCACCGGTCCCAAAAGGCTTCGACCGGTCTGCAGTGACCACACCAGTCCCGCACCGGCNAGCGCCAGCACCAACGCCGGGATCAGGCGCTTTGCCACCCCTCCCAAACGGGCGCGCTTCCAAGGCAGAACTGACCCCAGTGGTAAAATCAACCCAAGCGCGACCATAAACGGGGTGAACGCCTGATTNAAGAAAGGTGGGCCAACGCTGAGCTTGCGATCGAAGGCNAGCTCGGCCAGTANCGGCCAGATCGTGCCGATAAAAACCACAAAGGCGCTTCCCGCTAACAGGATGTTATTACTCACCAACGCNGACTCGCGACTGACCAGAGAAAACACGCCNCGCGCCTCCATTTCGCTGGAGCGCGCTGCAAACAAGGTCAGGGCACCCCCGATGAACAGCGCGAGAATAGCAAGAATAAACACCCCCCGCTCTGGGTCATTGGCAAATGCGTGCACAGAGGTCAACACGCCNGACCGTACGATAAAGGTGCCGGTCAATGAAAACCCAAACGCCAAAATGGCCAACAGAATAGTCCAGTTTTTCAGACTGTCCCTTTTTTCGACAACNATCGCCGAATGCAACAACGCCCCTGCTANCAACCACGGCATNAAGCTGGCATTTTCGACCGGATCCCAAAACCAAANCCCGCCCCAACCCAATTCGTAATAGGCCCACCAACTGCCAAGCGCGATACCAATGGTTAAAAAGATCCACGCCGCCAAGGTCCAAGGCCGAACCCAGCGCCCCCAAGCCGCGTCTACCCGCCCCTCAATTAAGGCCGCCACCGCGAAGGAAAACGTCATGCTGAGGCCNACATACCCCANATAGAGAAATGGCGGATGAAACGCCAAGCCGACATCCTGCAGCAGGGGGTTAAGATCTTGGCCGTCAAACGGCGGCACCTCGAGGCGTAAAAACGGGTTNGAAGTAAAAATGATAAAGGCAAAGAACGCCACCGCAATGGCAGATTGCACGGCCAGTACCCGGCTTTGCAACGTTGGAGGCAAACGGTCGCCGAACCAAGCGGCGGTCGCACCAAACAAGGTGACGATCAACACCCAAAGCAGCATCGACCCTTCATGATTACCCCAAACGCCTGAAATTTTATACAACATCGGTTTGAGAGAATGCGAGTTCAACACCACAAGTCGCAAACTGAAATCTGAAGTGACAAACGCGTGGGTCAGCGCTGCAAACGCGCAGGCTGTCAGGGCAANCTGCAGCAGCGCCGCCTGCCCTGTCACTGCCATCCANCCAGCCCAACGGTACTGCGCACCAACCAGACCACTGACCGTTTGGACGCACGACAGCCCGAAGGCCAGAATAAGACAAAAATGNCCGAGTTCGATNATCATACGCACAGACATAGATGGCATTTGCCCCATCGCCAATCTTTATTGGCTATTTTTTGCATTTGGGGTCGTGNCTTAAGGTCGCGGGTNCGATTATTGCTCGGGGTTTTGATACATGCCCTGTTCGCGCAACGCGTCGACAACCTCTTTGGGCATATAGTCTTCGTCGTGTTTTGCGAGAATTTCACTGGCTGTGAACACGCCGTTGTCAAAACGGCCCATGGCAATCATCCCCTGATTTTCGGCAAATAAATCAGGCAGAATACCACTATATGTCACGGCGATTTCTTCGGCGCCATCAGTCACCAAAAATGAGACCGCGAGTGCATCCCCCCGAACCAGAGATCCCTGTTTCACCAGACCNCCCAACCGAAACACTTCATTCGGGGATGGTGGATCTGCCAAGACCTGGCTTGGGGCACGAAACAGGTTGATGCCATCTTTCAGCGCAAAACCAATCAAGCCCGTGGCCAGCGCCAATAAAACCGCGCTGGCAATAATAACTTGAATCCGCCGTGTTTTTTTCAACCCTTTCATGGTGCGCTCAGGGGAAACACGGCGCCAGCATTAGGCCGGATGTTTCGGGCACGCCCAACATTAAATTTGCATTCTGTAAGGCCTGACCACTGCTGCCTTTGGTCAGATTGTCNAGCGCACCAATGACAATGGCACGCCCCGCAATACGGTCGGCCGTCACCCCGATGTGGCAAAAATTCGAGCCCCGCACGTGCCGNGTGCTTGGGGTTTGACCAAAGTCTAAAACCTCGACAAACGGCTCGTTTGCATAGGCCGTTTGCAGGGCGCTGTGGATGGCGTCCGGAGCGCCTTTGACGTAGCCAGTGGCAAGAATGCCGCGATTTGCAGGCACAAGATGCGGGGTGAATTGAATTTTCACCGGACGTCCTGCGAGGGCAGTAAACTCTTGGTCAAACTCGCCCAGGTGCCGGTGTGTGCCCCCGAGCGCATAGGCATGATACCCTTCAGACAACTCCGCATGCAGCAGGTTTTCTTTCAGCGCACGCCCGGCGCCGGACACAGCACATTTTAAATCAAGAATAATGTCATCAAGATCNATCAGACCGCCGGCGATCAATGGCCGCAACAGGTATTGGCCGGTCGCGGCATTNCAGCCAGTTCCCGCCACCAAACGGGCAGAGATAATCTCATCTCGGTAAAACTCCGTCAGGCCATAAACCGCTTCTTTCTGAAGGGCCGGTGCATCATGGCTCTCGCCGTACCACGCCTCGTATTGCGCGGGGTCACGCAGGCGAAAATCAGCGCTGAGATCAACAATCTTAAGATCGGCNGGCAATCCGGCAATAATATTTTGAGANGTTTTATGCGGCAGCGCGCAAAAACAAAGATCAATCTNACTAAAATCAATCTCTTCGGTCTTCACCAGTAATGGCAGATCAAGATGCCGCAGATGCGGGAAGACCTGCGCCAGTGGTTGGCCGGCTTTGCGCTCGGCTCCCAGCGCTGCAATGGAAAAGCTGGGGTGGGTAGCCAGCAGCCTTATNAGTTCTGCGCCAGTATAGCCAGATGCGCCCAAAATTGCAATTTTATACGTCATTATAGCCTCTTATCGGGATATATTAAAGCTCATCCCCTGCCGATTTAAGCCCCGTTTGATGCGACAATTCACGGTGCCGGTTCACAGANGATCAAATGTAATCTCTCGTTTTAGGAACCGGGTTGCGTTGTCAGACACCTGTCGCGGGTTTCCGGTGGTGATAAACCTCGACTGTTGACCCGCCCCGAGCATACTTGGGTGTCTGTCCAGATAATCCGCTAGGCTTTCAGATACAAGCCTAGCCTGCGAATAAACCTGCACTGCAGGTCCGAGNGCGTCTTTGAAAACCTGTTCCATCAGCGGATAATGCGTGCATCCCAAAATGGCGGCATCGGGCTTGGGCATCTTGCGCTTGAGTGCGTCCACATGTGAGCGCACCAAAGCCTCTGCCAAGATCAGATCACCCTCTTCGATCGCGTCGACAACCCCGCCGCAAGATTGCGCCTCAACATCCACCCCGATGGCCCGAAACGCCAGTTCACGCTGGAAAGCACGGCTTGAGACAGTCGCCGGTGTGGCAAATAGCGCAACGTGTTTGACCGCCACCTGCCGGGGTGGCGAGTTGTCGCCCCACTGCCTTTCAGTCAGCGCCTCAATCAATGGCACAAAGACCCCTAAAACGCGCTTTTCAGGGGGCAACCAGCTTTCCTGCATCCGGCGCAAAGCTGCCGCCGAGGCTGTGTTGCAGGCCAAAATCACCAGATCACAGCCGTTTTCCCACAGACATTCAACAGCCCGTGTGGTCAAATCATAAATATCCTCTGCCGTGCGCACGCCGTATGGCGCATGTGAATTGTCACCAAAATACACAAAGGGCACCTCGGGCATGCGGTTGGCCACTGCGTCAAGAACGGTCAAGCCACCAAGGCCAGAATCAAATATACCAACGGCCATTACGGATCTTTCTAAGTTTGTTTTTTATGACGGTCTTCAAATTCATANCCATAGTCATAGTCATCAAAAGGCACCGGAGAAAGATCATAAGTTGCTTTTCGAAGATAATCCATCAATGCCGACGCATCTTTACTGCGGGCTTGCAATTGCTGTTGCGGGATCGGGTCGCCGATCACCAGGCGGACGGGGGAATCAATNCGTTTACGAAATTCCTGCATCAGCAAGCCCAACCGCAGCGTTTGATGCANGTGGCTCGCCATCTGGAATATTCGGCCGTTGTGACCGTCAAAAAAGATAGGCACAACCTTTGCGTTTGATTTGGCAATCATCCTTGCGGTAAATGTACGCCAACTCGGATCTATCGGTCTGGCAAACAAAGTGCGACCGGTTGACACCGTTCCACCTGGGAAAATGCCAATCGCGCCATCATCAGCCAAAAAATCCAATGCCTGNTTGCGGGTTGTGAGGTTGTCGCGCATCGCCTGTTTNGTCTCCTCAAAGGACACAGGCAAAATGCATTGTTTCAATTCATCAGATTTTTGAAACACTGTATGGGCCAGAATGCGAAAATCTTCCCGCACCAACGACAGAATATGACCCAGCATGAGCCCGTCGAGAATGCCATAGGGATGGTTNGCAATTAAAATAACCGGACCAGTTTTCGGGATTTGGTCAATCGACCCGCCAACAATGTTCAAAGAAAGCCCATACCTTTCTACAATNACCTGCCAGAAATCACGGCCGCGCGCCACCTCGTCTTGATACCCGCGCGCGCGTTTGATCAATGTCAAACGCCCGGTGGCNTTTTCCAACAGCTTTACAACCGTCTGACCCGGCATACTTTCTGCGGAATTTGCATAGCTTATATCCTGCGCGGNGTGACGTTCCCGGCTCATGTCGTTTCCTTTATTGTCCCACCATNATAAGTCGGCAATATTATCTGAACCTAATAATTTTATAACACGTGAGTTTATTCCGCTGCTTGCGCCAGATCACCCCCNCTGCGGTGAAAGGCTGCNAGCAATTCCTTGCGCCGTTTGCCGGCCTTTATCTCATTGGCNTGTTTCACCGGACCGAANCCGCGAATATCCANAGGCAAATTCGCCAATGCGACAGCAATTTCATGCGTGGCAGGGGTCACGACCGGAAGTATCGCAGCCATATCTTCTTCATATTGGGCAATCAGTGCCCGCTCCATCCGCCGCTCGGCGGTGTANCCGAACGGGTCCAGAGCAGTGCCACGCAACACCCGCAGNGCGGATAGCACCCGTAACGGCCCCAACATCCATGGGCCAAAGCTGCGTTTTTGCGGACGTCCGTCACTACCGTTTTTTGACAGCAGAGGCGGCGCCAAGTGGAAAGTCATCTCNAACGGCCCCTCAAAGGTTTCNGATGCTTTNGCGTAAGTGCCAAGATGCANGCGCGCNACCTCGTATTCATCCTTATAGGCCAGTAGTTTATGATAGCCTTTGGCCANCGCAAGTTTAAGCTCAGGATCCGCAGTGCGCTCCAGCATGCGGACATAGCGTCGACTGAGCTGNGCACCTTGATAGGCCTGCAAATGCTTGGNCCGGACGGCTATTTTTTCATNCAGNGTCTGGGGTAATTTGACCACAGNTGGCGCGATCAACGCCGCAGCGTCGTCAGGAAACAATGCCGACCAACGTCCGATTTCAAACGCACGCAAATTCTTATCAACCGCCGCTCCGTTCAACGCGATTGCCTGTCGCAGTGCGTCCAGCGTGATCGGTAAAAGCCCACGCTGCCAAGCCGCGCCGAAGATCAGCATGTTTGAATAAAGCGAGTCGCCCATGGTGATCCGGGCCAGTTCGGTGCTGTCCAACAACTGCACCCGATCCTGCAACCGGGCCTGTAGCGCAAGGCTCAGCCGGTCGGTTGGGATCGAAAACTCGGTATCGCGGGTAAACTCACCCGTGACGATGTCATGGGCATTAACCACAGCACCGGTGCGACCGACCTTGGTCAACCCCAGCGTTTTCGCCGCCGCACTCACCACCAGATCGCCGCCTATCAGNGCGTCNCATTCACCGGTGGCAACCCGTATCGCAGTGATATCTTCCGGCCGGTTGGCAAGACGGCAGTGGATATGGACCGCACCGCCNTTTTGCGCCAACCCGGCCATTTCCATCATGCCTGCACCCTTGCCATCGATCTGAGCCGCCTGCGCCAAAACTGCGCCGATGGTCACGACCCCGGTGCCACCCACCCCGGTGACCACCACATTAAAGGTACCGTCGATGTTGGGCAAAACCGGTTCGGGCATCTGGGGCAAATCAAGCTGCGCGGTCTGAGACTTGCGGATCTGCGCGCCCTGCAGCGTTACGAAAGACGGACAAAAGCCTTTAACACAGCTGAAATCTTTATTGCAGGCAGATTGATCAATCGCCCGTTTGCGCCCCAACTCGGTTTCGACCGGAGTGACCGCCACACAGTTTGATTGCACACCGCAATCGCCACACCCCTCGCAGATGTCGGTGTTGATAAACACCCGTTTGTCCGGATCGGGGAATTTGCCACGCTTGCGTCTGCGGCGCTTTTCGGCGGCACAGGTCTGCAGATACAAGATAACCGAGACCCCATCATAGCCGGAAAAGGTTTTTTGCACCGCGTCCATCTCACCGCGTTCATGCACCGCCAAACCACTTGGAAAGCGCGCCAGATCAATGTCTTCTTTCTGGTCATGTACCAAGGCGACCTTGGCAATACCCATAGCCAGCAATTCACTGGCAATACGTGGCGCATCTAGCCCACCGTCATTGCCCTGCCCGCCGGTCATTGCCACAGCATCATTGTAAAGTATTTTATAAGTGACGGTTGTACCCGCGGCTACCGCCGCACGAATGGCTTGAATTCCTGAATGATTATAGGTGCCATCACCGAGATTTTGAAACACATGGCTGCGGTTTGAAAAAGGGGCCTCGCCGATCCAGTTGGCGCCTTCGCCACCCATATGGGTATAGCCTGAGGTTTCACGATCCATCCACTGTGCCATATAATGGCAGCCGATGCCGGCATAGGCGCGACTGCCCTCAGGCACTTTGGTCGAGGTGTTATGCGGACAGCCGGCACAAAAATATGGCANTCTGGCAGCCAGATCCTCCGCATTNTCNGCGCGCTTTGCATCACGCAGCGCNGCAAGCCCTGCATTGACACCCTCGGTGGCACAGTTTTCATCAATCAAGATTTCGCCAAGTTTTTCGGCAATTAAAAACGGGTCTAGCGCCCCATGGATTGCAAATAAAACTTCCTCGCTTGCGCCTTTGCGGGCCCCAAAGACGCGGGTGCCGCGCCGATCATCAAATAATGCTTCTTTGATCTGCACCTCGATCAGCTTGCGCTTTTCCTCAACCACAACAATTAAATCAAGACCGTCTGCCCATTCTGACAAACCTCTGGTATCCAGCGGCCAGGTCTGACCAACCTTATAGGTGCTGATCCCCAACCGCTGTGCTTCGGGTTCATCAATGTTCAAAAGTGACAGCGCATGGGCCAGATCTAGCCAGTTTTTTCCGGCTGCAACGAATCCAATCTTGGCGCCGGCTTTTCCCCANACCCGACGGTCCATCTTATTGGCGTAAGAAAACGCCTCGGCCGCTTGTCGCTTGAAATTAACCAGACGAAATTCCTGATCATGCGGTGTGTCAGGCAGGCGAATATTTAGTCCATCCTCAGGCAAATCTAACTTTGGGTGGATAAAATCAAGCCGGTGCGGGTCGCCGTTGACCACCGCCGTTGCCTCTATTGTATCTTTCATCGTTTTGAGACCGACCCACACTCCGGCAAAGCGCGATAGCGCATAGCCGTACAAGCCAAAATCCAGCACCTCTTGAACACCCGCTGGGCTGACCACCGGCATATAGGCATCGACCATAGCAAATTCTGATTGGTGCAAGACAGTCGAGGACTCACCGGTGTGGTCATCCCCCATCGCCATAACCACCCCGCCATGGCAGGAGGTGCCCGCCATATTGGCGTGCCGCATCACGTCACCCGAGCGATCCACGCCCGGCCCCTTNCCATACCACAGCCCGAACACACCCTGATATTTACCCTCGCCCCGCAGTTCGGCCTGTTGGGTTCCCCANAGGGCTGTCGCGGCCAGATCTTCGTTCAGACCGGGATCAAAGCGGACATTAGAGGCGTTCAGCGCAGCCTGCGCGCGCACCATCTGCATATCAACTGCCCCCAGAGGCGATCCACGATAGCCACTGACATAGCCGGCGGTGTTCAACCCGGCCGCCATGTCGCGTGTTTTTTGCATCAACATCAAACGCACAAGCGCCTGAGTTCCGTTAAGCAGAACAGAAGTTTTTTCTAAATCATATTTGTCGTTTAACGACACTCTCTGATCGGTCATTCTGCGTGCCTCATGGCCTGTGACCTCTTGCTGAACCCCATTTCTAGCGCAAGCAATAGCCATATTAAGGTCAAATGTGTTGACCTGTATACAAATCTATCAATTTATTTACTTTGTAGCAACCACAGCTTAATGATGCGTTAGGTTTTTGGTAACATCTGTGACGTCTTATAACTTAGTAAGCAGGTATAGGTTTGGATTGGGATAAATTAAGAATTTTTCATGCTGTGGCAGATGCTGGTAGTCTGACNCACGCCGGCGATACCTTGCATTTGTCACAATCCGCAGTCAGCCGGCAGATCAGGGCATTGGAAGACAGCTTGAATACGACGCTGTTTCATCGCCATGCCAGAGGTCTTATTCTGACCGAGCAGGGTGAGTTGTTGTTTGATGCCACCGTTGCGATGACCAAACGGCTTGATGCGGCCGCAGCCCGTATCCGCGACAGTGAAGAAGAAGTGTTCGGAGAGTTGCGGGTTACCACAACAACTGGCTTTGGCTCGCTTTGGTTGGCCCCGCGCCTGTCAAAACTCTACGATCTCTATCCCGATCTGACAATTGACCTGATGCTTGAGGAAAAAGTGCTCGACCTGCCGATGCGAGAGGCCGATGTTGCGATTCGGATGAAAGAGCCGAGCCANGCGGATTTGGTTCGTAAAAGGCTGATGAACATTCGCATGCGTCTGTATGCCTCACCTGAGTATATCGCAAAACACGGCATGCCGGAACGGATCGAAGATATCTCGAAACATCGGCTTATCTGCCAAAATCCACGCTCAGCACAGGTCGCGTCTGGCTTGGCTTTGGTGCAGCGATTGATGACCTACAACGTCAGCTCCATGCTCACTGTCAATAATTACTTTGGGGTACTGCAATCTGTGATTCACGGGCTTGGTATCGGAATGTTGCCAGATTACTCTGCTCAGGATTTAAGAAGTGTTATCCGTGTATTGCCTGACGTTGAGTCGGTTGAGGTGCCGGTTTACCTCGCTTATCCCGAAGAGCTGCGGCAATCAAAACGCATCGCGGCATTTCGCGATTTTGTCGAAGCTGAGATATTGGCCACTCGACGCAAACAACGCGATCAGGACGCGTGAAACCTTTAGTGCACGCCGCCTAAGTTTGTGACGCCCCAGTAACGGATTGACGTCCAAGCTATGCATTTAATGCATAGCGGTCATACCCTGTGAGAGGGTTTTTTGCACTAGGCGTTACTCAAATGTTCAATTANGAAGCACCTGAAANCAGCGGCGTNTATTTGATGTGCGTTTTCATTTCTCCCTGTTGGACTTGGCCGAGCCTCGCGCTCGGCCNTTTTTTTGCGCTGGTCGTGCTCTTGGAAGTGTCAGGCCAGAGCCTGCTATTTGACNGTCAAGCGTTTGCGCAGNCGATCAACGCACACACACTCGGGTAAAACCTGTGTGTTGNCACTCATCACATCCAGANACCANCGCACCGCCTGAAACATCCACGATAGCCACCAATATGCCACCTCGGTATTTTCAGTCGGTACCGAATAATAAAACCGGTCTNAAACACAGATCAAGTAAGCCGGCCCCTTCCATGCCCGAGCGCATTGTTTTAAGACAGGCGCTATATCTGCCATGGGAGCGCCACCAAATTATGACCCAACCCGCCATTAGTGAAGATCTGATTTCCGCCCATGGATTAAACTCCGACGAATATGCAGAAATCATCCGCTTGCTGGATCGTGAACCCAGCTTTACCGAACTCGGCATATTCTCTGCGATGTGGAACGAACACTGCTCGTATAAATCGTCCAAGCGCTGGTTGCGCACCCTGCCAACTACCGGGCCTCAGGTNATTTGCGGACCCGGAGAGAACGCAGGTGTGGTGGATATCGGTGATGGGCAGGCGGTAGTGTTCAAAATGGAAAGTCATAACCACCCGTCTTATATTGAACCCTATCAAGGGGCGGCGACCGGCATGGGCGGCATCTTGCGTGATGTATTCACCATGGGTGCACGCCCCATAGCGGCGATGAATTCGCTGTCTTTCGGTGCCACGGACCATCCCAAGACCAAGCAGTTGGTACACGGGGTGGTTTCAGGAATCGGTGGGTATGGCAATTGCTTTGGCGTACCGACTGTCGGCGGTGAGGTTCGGTTCGATCCGGCCTATAACGGCAATTGTCTGGTCAATGCATTTGCAGCAGGTCTGGCTGACTCTGACAAGATTTTTTACTCTGCTGCCTCGGGTGTAGGCATGCCTGTGGTATATCTGGGTGCTAAGACCGGCCGCGACGGCGTCGGTGGCGCCACGATGGCCAGCGCCGAGTTTGACGATACGATCGAAGAGAAACGCCCCACAGTACAGGTCGGAGATCCNTTTACTGAAAANCGTCTGATGGAAGCTTGTCTGGANCTGATGCAAACCGGTGCCGTGATCTCTATCCAAGACATGGGCGCCGCAGGACTTACCTGTTCGGCGGTTGAGATGGGTGACAAAGGCAATCTTGGTGTGCATCTTATTTTGGAAAACGTACCCACCCGTGAAGCCAATATGACGGCCTATGAAATGATGTTATCGGAATCCCAAGAACGTATGCTGATGGTNCTGGATCCCGATAAAGAAGCCGTGGCCAAAGCGGTGTTTGACAAATGGGATCTGGATTTTGCCATTGTCGGACACACGCTTGCAGAAGACCGTTTTTTGATTGAGCTGAACGGCAAAATCGAAGCCGATCTGCCGCTAAAGGCCCTGTCGGGTACCGCGCCGGAATATGATCGTCCTTGGGTGGAAACCCCGACTGCCGTAGACTTGCAAAGCGTGCCACAAATTGATCCCATCGACGGTCTCAAGGCGCTTTTAAACAGCCCCAACTACGCGGCCAAACATTGGGTCTACGACCAGTATGACAGCACTGTAATGGCTGATACTCTGCGGGCGCCCGGCTTAGGCGCAGGCATCGTGCGGGTGCATGGCAGCGAAAAATCATTGGCTTTCACCAGTGATGTCACGCCGCGTTATGTGCAGGCCAACCCCTTCGAGGGCGGTAAACAAGCGGTGGCAGAAGCCTATCGCAACCTGATTTCCGTGGGGGCGAAACCATTGGCCACCACTGATAATATGAATTTTGGCAATCCTGAAAAGCCCGAGATCATGGGCCAGTTTGTCGGGGCGATCAAAGGTATTTCTGCAGCCGTCACCGCATTGGATATGCCAATCGTTTCTGGCAATGTATCTTTGTATAATGAAACCGATGGCACTGCCATTTTGCCGACGCCAACCATTGGTGCGGTTGGGTTGATCGAAGCCNAACAAGACCCGATCGACGGGGTGGCCCGTGACGGACACCTTGCATTGCTGATCGGTCACAGTGATGGTCATTTAGGTCAATCGGCGTTANTGGCCGAGGTTTTNAACCGGACCGATGGAGATGCCCCAAGTGTTGATNTAAGCGCTGAACGCCGCAACGGTCAGTTTATTCTCGACAACCGCGACAANATCCGCGCCTGCACCGACCTTTCTGACGGCGGGCTGGCTCTGGCCGCCTTTGAGATGGCCGAAGCTGGTGATGTTGGTGTTCAGCTGGAAACCGAAGATTGTGCACAATTATTTGGNGAAGACCAAGNGCGGTATCTGGTGGCATGCAACTTTGATCAGGCCGAGGCGCTNATGATTGCTGCGGGTCAGCTTGATGTCGCGATTGCAAGCATTGGCCGGTTTTCAGGGCAAACCATAAAGTTCGGTAGCCGTGAGGCCCCNCTCGAGGAGATGCGCGCAATTTATACTGCAACGTTTTATGATCTTTTCACTTGATCTGGTGGCTTGCAGGCCACAGATGTGAGGTCTANTGTTGTTCTACAAACCACTAGGAATACCGCCATGGCCATCGAAGCCAAAGAAATAGAAGACCTGATACGCGCGCAATTTCCAACAGCCAGCATCACGATAACTGATTTGGCGGGAGACGGGAATCACTATGCTGCCGAGGTGATCGACGAAAGTTTTCGCGGTAAAAACCGCGTGCAGCAACAACGCGCTGTTTATGCTGCTTTAAAAACTCAGATGGAGGGCTCGAACGGACAGTTGCATGCGCTGGCCCTGACAACCAAAGCCCCAGAGACAACCGACTAAAGGAAAATCCCATGACAGATGCAAAGACCGAAATCGAACAGACCGTAAAAAATCATGATGTGGTTTTGTTCATGAAGGGCACGAAAGCCATGCCGCAATGCGGATTTTCTTCGCGCGTGGCCGGGGTGCTGAATTATATGGCCATCGACTATCAAGACGTAAACGTTCTGGCCGATGATCAAATCCGCCAAGGCATCAAAGATTATTCCGATTGGCCGACGGTGCCACAGCTGTATGTAAAAGGCGAGTTTGTCGGGGGCTGTGATATCATAACTGANATGACGCTGTCGGGCGAGTTGGACACTTTATTGGGTGACAATGCTATTACCTTCGACAAAGATGCAGCCGATAAAATTCGTGAGGCAAACGGCTAATTTAATCTCAAGCTGCGATAGTCTGCGGCGCATCTAGANGGGAAAAACCGAAAAGCAACTGGCAAACTTTTCCAAACAGTTGCTCTTCGGTCAGGTCACTGCAAGACATCGCCGGCCTCAGTTNTACGGCGTCAAACAATGCTTTTAATGGCTTACCTTTAAGTATCTTTGGGTGATATCCCAAGCTGTCTTTGCCCCATATCCAACATTCGTGTGCGCAACAGGGTCGGTATGCGCGACAGGGTGAAAATCAAAAACAGNACTCAAGTGCCCATCGAAAGCCTTTCCATAANCCTCACTTGAAAAACAATTCAATGTCGGGTCAGAGGCCACTTTGCAGNACGCTGCAATCTGTCTAATGTCGAGCTCGACAATGATTTATTGAGGGGTGAAATTTTGACCAGTCTCGTGTTTGTTGCAGTCATGGGCGCCGCCGTTCTTCACGCTGCATGGAACGCTCTGGTCAAAGGAAGCACCGACAANGCACTTAGTATGGGCGCTGTGGTGATTGGGCATGTTCCCATCGCGGCCATCANCTTGCCGGTTGTGCCCATACCTGAGGCTGCAAGNCTGCCTTATNTGTTCAGTGGTATTGCACTGCATCTTGGGTATCAAATTTTCCTACTTAAATCCTATGAAACAGGCGATTTAACACAGGTTTATCCGATTGCGCGCGGCTCTGCTCCCTTGATCGTTGCCTTGGGCTCAATAACGATCCTTGGCACACAACTCTCGGGCATAGAACTNNTTGCTATNATGATTATTGGCGTTGGAATAATCAGCCTCACTCTTGTTCGGCGGTCAGACGGACTTGCAAACCGCAAGGCGGCGTTTCTGGCTGTTATTACCGGCCTATTTATTGCGTCCTACTCTTTGGTTGACGGTCTTGGTGCGCGCATCGCTGGAACATCGCTTGGGTTTTATTGCTGGCTTGCAATTGGAAATGGCACACTTATGGCGCTGTACCTTCTATGGAAATCCCCAAAAACGCTCTGGTCTATCCCGCGTCGTGGAGTACGTGTAATGGCAATTGGTGGTACAGCATCTTTTGTCGCCTACGCGTTGGTAACTTGGGCGTTTACACAGGCTCCGATTGCGCTTGTCACTGCGCTGCGTGAGACAAGCATCGTTTTCGCTTTGCTCATCGGCGTGTTCTTCCTGAAGGAACGGCTCAGNCTTTT
The DNA here is from genome assembly GCA_002684375.1 of Marinovum sp. GTDB lineage: Bacteria > Pseudomonadota > Alphaproteobacteria > Rhodobacterales > Rhodobacteraceae > CPC320. The sequence continues at coordinate 29,895 of NYVC01000043.1, read as the reverse complement.
AAAAGTATTTGCGACGATGACTACCTTGCTCGGCGCTACGTTGCTGCGGTACGCAAAATAATAGTTCTATCAGGGTTTAGGTTCAGTCTGTTTCGAGCAATGTTCGCTTTGATAAATAATATTTAATCAGGAACTATGGATTAAGAATAAAAGGTTAGATGACCGCTTTTGAGGCCAAGTTACTTATTTGGCAGAGCTGCCGCGNNTGNTTNTTCTCAGGCTTTATCATAACNACGCAAGCGGTCTTGCAAAGTCCCGCTGTGCAGTTCGAACATATGGTTGTCAAAATCGTAGAAGTAGATCGAGCGCCCCTCACCGTCGACGCGAGACCNGCCTTCCCTGACCTCTAAACCAAGGGCCTGAATGCGNTGCAATTTTTTGTCATAGTCCTCAACGGCCATTTTGAAGGCCACATGGTTATANGTTTTGTCGCGTAGCGGCTCACCCTCCATCGTCGCCACCCAGATACCACCGATATTAAAAAAACGCTCCTTTGACAGTGAATAGGTTCTATCACCGCTGTCATANATTTTTTTCGCATCAAGAACCTTCATCAAGATAACTTCCATTTTGTCGAGATCGCTTACGATAAACGTTATATGGCTCAGTCCATCGATCATCGGGTGGCCGTCCTTCTAATTTATTTTCATATTAATAGACACCGGGACAATGTCAGCAAAGGTAACTGAGGTGACCGGGGGCACAATAAGAATTTATGTGGCCTGTTGGTTGCGAGGGGACCGAACGTACTCCGACAATTATTTTCAATTCCGCTCTTCCCACATTTGCCCTATTTGATATGGTACACTGAGAAAAATAGGAGCTGTCATTCGGTGCTGATATTGAGATTTCTTCCCATTTTATTTGTTGTAATCATAGCTGTGCTTTTGGTCCGGCGCGCAATGTCTCAAAAAGAAACCGCAGAGAGTAACGCTGCCGACATGACACCCTTGCTGTTGACTTTGAGCGGATTAATAGGGTTGNTCGTGCTTTTTGTTGGTGTCACCGAATTCATCACCCGGATGTGACCTTCCCCAAGCGAGGNTTAAAGCATTGCTCTTGGGGTAATCTCTAAATACTGGCTCTGCTGTTTACACTAAATTNTAGAGTATTTGCAGAGGGAATATTGAAAAACGATGATGCACTGTTCTATGTCGTCAACGGGTTAAGGAGCNGCATTTTGAAAAAAACAATGCTTGCAAAGCTTCGGTATTGTTTTTCCATCGCGATAGTGGGGCTTTTTCTGTTCCCAATTGGTTGGTGGGCGTTGACTTCAATCAAACCAGCCTCTGCCATATTTGACCGCGATAGAGCGGTTTTTTTCGATTTTGAACCGACATTGGCGAACTATTACGTGGTCTTGGGATCGGACTGGAACACCACAATGGAGGGACGCAGTTCAATAATTTCATCCACGATTATTGCCGGGGGTTCCACTGTTTTAACCACAATAATAGCCCTTATGGCGGCCTTTGCGCTTTCACGCATGCGGTCTCTTCGCGACAAACCATATTTGAATATCATACTGCTTCAAAGAATCCTGCCGCCAATCGCAATTATTATTCCCTTGGTTTTTGTTTTTCGTGACTTACGATTGCACGATACGCACCTCGGTCTCATTTTTGCCCACACGTTAATCAACCTGCCGCTTGCCCTATTGCTGTTAAAATCATTCATGGACGATATTCCGTTCGCAATTGACGACGCCGCCATGATCGATGGTGCAACCCGACAACAGTGCTTTTGGAAAATACATTTACCGATGATGTGGGGTGGCATTGCGGCTACGGCTATTCTTTGTTTTGTGTTTTCTTGGACGGAGTTTATTCTTGCCGTATTTCTTACAAATACCATTCAGACAGTCCCGGTCAAAATCACAACATTTAGTTCTTGGACCTATGGCTACGCATCAGCTTTAGGAACCTCGGCCCTTTTACCTGCATTTATTTTAATCTTAATCTGCCAGCGTCAATTGGTCCGTGCTTTAACAATGGGGGCGGTTAAGGATTAAACTGTTGACAAAAACTCTGCACACAAACAACCCTTAAGTGTCAACATCGTAATGGTTTGAGGGGCTAGAGGTTGTGACTTGGGGTGTGATTGGCGCATACCTTGAGCATGGGATCAATCTCATCGGGCCTAAGCTTGGCAGCGAAGCCAGACAGCACAGGGGGGGGGTGATTGGAAAAAATTTTTGTAAACAAGATGGAGCAGGCCGAATGGAACCAGCACACAAAAGAAAGGGTCGCCCGCGGAGCAAACCCAGACCTGCGCTGGTGTTACTTGGTCGATTCCACTAAAAATAGCAGCCATGGAATTTCTGTTGGGTGCTTGATTATTCCGGTTGAAGACGAGCTTCCCCTTCATACCCATGCGCCTCAAGAAGTTTACCTAATCAAAAGCGGCTCTGGTCGGTTGCTGATGCCAAACGGCAAAAGCAGGTCGGTTTCGGAAAGTGACTGTGTTTATATTCCAAACAATGAAAAACACGGTTTGAGGAATACCGGTGACACGCCACTAGAGGTGATTTGGATCTTTCCGACGGACTGCTGGAAAGACGTAGAGTATATATATTCGGATGTATAATCGCATGAAAAAACATGTCTTCTCGGCCACCTTCGCAATCGCGAGCCTTTTGGGGCAAGCGGCGTGGGCTGAATGTGGCGATCTTTGCGATATTTTCTGGTGGAAGTGGGCAGATGTCTCGGACGTGCGGGATTTGTTGGACACTGGATTTGATGTGAATGGCCACAATAAATCAGGCTACCGGCCCCTGCATTGGGCGGGTTGGATCGGCGCTCCTGATACTATTCAGGTTCTGCTTGAGGCGGGCGCAGATATATCCGCTCGAGATATACGCGGCGATACCGCTCTTCACGTGGCCGCTTGGGCGGGCAGCCCAGAGAATGTCGCTTTTTTATTAAAAACTGGTGCGAATGCACGGGCCAAAAATTATGATGGGAAGACGCCGTGGGATCTGGCGCAAGACAATGATAACCTATACGGCACCGAAGCTTACTGGGCTTTGAACGCCGCGCAGTAAAGGTTAACACGCAAAGGCCGCGTCAGGACAAGTTATCCTTTGGTATTACCAAACCGCAAAACGCACGGGATGCCCGAACTGCGACAAGCGCGGGTTTTTAATTTTACCCGTTGCTACAATTATGCGCCCTTTTTAATTTTCATGAGGAAATCCTTCACCAGGTAGACATTTTAATCCAATCGTTGCTGCCACCCCCAANAGAGCCGCCGCTTGTAGGGTGGGATGTGAGTGCAAGACCTGCACAAAGTGTTGCTTGGGTTGCGCAGCGTAAGCAGGTTGCAGATCACACAGACGGGGTCGGCGGGTGACTTAATATTTGCAGATTAAACAGGTTTTCAATCTATCAGTAAAGATCGCGCCTGCTGTTCGCTTTTGATTAAGCGTCCAACCGAGATTGAAGATTAAAAAACTATATGCCGTTCTTCGATTGCACCTTCGTANCCTTTACCCATGAAAGTATCTGCCATTTTCAAGACTGATAAGGCTTAAGGGGCCCGGCTCAATTCCNTTCCCCCCTTGACTCCCTCTTTAAACTTGCCACCATCGACAAAACTGTTTGGAGGCTTATGATGCACAACCCTTTGGTTCCCATTAAACTCGGACTGGCCCTCGCCACTTTGGCCATGCCAGCCTTTTCACAGGACGTTTTCCAAACCATTAATCTNGCNGGTACGGTTGTTGCCGACAATAAAACCGGATTGTCTTATGAAGCCGGGGGATGCATCACCGGGCTGTCTCATGCGGCTGTAAAAATGGGCAAAGCCACGGCGGGCCAAATGCTGGTTGAACTCGATGATCGGGCTGCAACGCTTGCCGTCAAATCCGCCAGTGCTCGGGTCAACGATCTGCAGGCCGCAGCCGAGGAAAGCGAGTTTGCAATTACTGTGGCCAATGCCAACGTCTCCCGCGTGAAAGAAGAACNGGATTTTGTCGACCGCGAATTTGAACGCACCCGCGTGTTGTTCCAGCGCGGTTTGGTAAATGAGACAGCATTGGAAACGGCGGAACGCCGCAAGCTCGACGCAACCTTTACCGTCGACCGGACCGAGGAGGCACTGGAACGCGCCATCTCAGCGAGGTCCCGCGCCGATATTGCACTAGAAATTGGCCAGTTGGAGGTGCAAGCCCGTCAATTGGATCTTGAGGCGTTGACCGTGCGCGCCCCTTTTGATGGCGTATTATTAAATTTTGAGCCCAATATTGGAGATTGTGTTTCGGCAGGCTCATTGGCCGCGCAGATTTATGCCCCCGATGAAAAAAGTGTTGAAACATTCGTGTTTGTGGATCANCTNGTTGATACCGCGTCCGGAGGCGTTGTGGTTGGCAACCCAGTGAATGTGGTCCGTATTAATGGGCAGACTTGCCCGGGTATATTCTCACTGGTCGGCACCGAGGCCAATTTAGANTCCCAAAACGTAAAGACAACCATCGAACTGGATGCGGCCTGTGCCAAGACGTTGTTCTTGAACGAAGCGGTTGAGATTGAGACTTTACCCGCAAGTGGCTGAGCCATGAAGCGTTAACGAGTTCGAATGGATAGACGCAGCAGTTTCTTGCAGCTGTTATCCCATNTCNCTTTGGCTTGGCCCGACATTAAGGCAGANAAAGTCCGTTGAGATTGATTGTTTTCCACCAGTCCANCCAAAGTTTTTTGGCGNAAACANACTCCATTACTAGGGTGAAGAGACACCCGCCCACAAGATAACTATGATATCATAAAATGCGCGCTTTTTTACCCATTTCCAACACGTGAGTGCAAACCGCAGCATTTTTATTNCGGGATTTTGTCTTGGGTATTTAAAATCATAATAGACCGAAAATNGAACATGAGCTAACATTNAAGACAGACCCATTGAACAGCTTGAAATAAATATCTGCCGTTTTAAGCGTCCCGTATCTCCGCGCTGTCTCTTTATGAACGATCATAGGCCCGATAACATGACGTCTACCGTATTAGACCCCAGGCGAATAGAAGCTGATTATNTGATTGAAACATCNATCGATCCAAGGGTTGCTGCCGAAATAATAGCGGGTGAACAATCCTCGGGAACCTTTCGCGCTGTACCAAGAGAAACACCACAACTTAAAGAGCGNGCCGCTGCTCGGATTGAAAAAATTGAGGAACTGGAAACTGTCAATGCGGCCTCTTTGTTAGGTGCAACGCGTCCAGCCAAGGGGCAGAGCTGGCGCAGGGCCAAAGTGACCTTAACCTGGCCGCTGGATAATATAGGGCCTTCTCTGCCAAATCTAATGTCGACTATTGCTGGAAATCTATTCGAACTACAGTCTCTGTCTGGAATTCGTCTTTTGGATGTNAGATTACCGATAGAATTTTCCCAGCAGTACCCAGGACCGAAATTCGGTATAAAAGGAACGAGAAGTCTATCCGGCGTGCAGGGACGGCCTCTGATAGGAACCATCATTAAACCAAGCGTAGGCCTTTCGGCCGAGGCAACCGGGGCCTTGGTCGCAGAACTTTGTGCCGGCGGCATTGATTTTATCAAGGATGACGAACTTCAGGCNNATGGGCCCGCGTGCCGTTTCGAGGATCGGGTAAAAGCTGTCATGCAAGCCGTGGAGACCGCCGCTGATAAAACCAGCCATAAGGTAATGGTGGCGTTCAACCTCACCGGCGAAATAGACGAAATGCGTCACAGGCATGATTTTGTGAAAGACCAAGGGGGTACGTGCGTGATGGCAAGTGTAAATTCAGTTGGGATGTCCGGGATGATTGAACTGGCACGTCACTCGGAATTGCCAATCCATGCGCACAGGGCCGGCTGGGGTGCTTTGACCCGCGAACCCCTCTTAGGATGGTCGTTTCCTGCTTGGTCAAAACTCTGGAGATTGGTCGGGGCCGATCACATGCACGTAAATGGTCTTGATAATAAGTTTTGTGAGAGCAACGAAAGTGTTGTTACCTCGGCAAGGTCGTTGGCAGACCCATTGTTTGAACAGGCTCCGATGCGGGCAGTTCCGGTGTTTTCCTCTGGCCAGACAATTCACCAAGCCGCTGCAACATTGGCAGCCGTCGGATCGCCCGATTTAATTATCACAGCCGGCGGCGGAATTGTTGCGCATCCAAACGGTGTTGAGGCAGGCGTCATTGCCATGAAAGAGGCATGGAACGCCGCCATGCAAGGCATCAAGATTTCCAAACATGCACTAAATCATCCCGAACTCGCAACCGCTTTAAAAGCGTATTGAGGTCGATGATGACCCCCTTACTTACGTTTTACGGCGATGACTTTACGGGTTCTACGGCTGTGATGGAAATTTTGAACCGGGCAGGCATTCCGACAATGCTGTTCATGGCCCCTCCAGACGTGCGCATTTTAGATGAGTATCCACATTTGCAGGCGATTGGCGTGGCCGGTGTGGCACGATCAAAAAGCCCGGAGTGGATGAAGGCGCATCTCCCGAATATTTTGCACTCCCTCGCAAAATTCAACGCCCCGATTTTGCATTATAAAGTCTGTTCAACCTTTGATTCCTCTCCTGAAATTGGGTCTATCGGTGTGGCGGCTGAAATCGGAAGTGCGCTGTTTGATAAAGACTGGGTGCCGCTGGTGGTGGGGGCTCCAGCCATTCGTCGTTATCAAGCGTTCGGAACTCTGTTTGCAGCAGACGGACAGCAGGTGTACAGAATTGACAGGCATCCGGTGATGTCCTGCCACCCTGTGACGCCCGCATCGGAAGCTGACTTAGGGCAACATTTAGCCCAACAAACCCAGCTAAAGGTAAAAGTAATTGATCTGGCGATGATGAAGGCGGGCAAATCCGACGAAATGATCGACCGCCATTTGGAGGGGGGCGCACGGATTATAGCGATTGATGTTTTGGATGAGGAAACGCTAATCGAAGCAGGCAGAGTTATTTGGCGCGATGGCGCAACCTCAAAGTTCACTGTCGGGTCTCAAGGGGTCGAATATGCACTTGTGGCCTATTGGAAGGCCTGCGGACGGCTTGCAGCGCCATCTGCTGAAGCCACGCTCAACCCTGTGGACTGTCTTTTTGCAATCTCGGGCTCCTGTTCACCAACGACGGCGGGTCAAATCGCTTTTGCTGAATCTCAGGGCTTTCAAGTTGTAAATTTTAACGCCGCAACAGCAATTGAGCAGACCGCAGTGGATGCGGAAGTCGCGCGCGTAAAAAAGTCTTGTCTTGGGCTTTTATCGCAGGGCCAAGACGTGATTGTCGCGACCGCGCGAGGTCCGGACGACCCCGCAATCCCCCGCATGTTAAATGCATTAGAACACAGCGACACCTCGGCACAGACCACATACGAAAGGCTGGCAAAATCTCTGGGCAAACTCGCCGAAGAAATTCGCTTGCAAACTGCTGTGCCGCGTATTGCGATCTGCGGCGGAGACACCTCAGGCCATGCTCTTTCCGTCTTGCAGGCAACAGCCCTGTCATTTGTTGCGCCCATTGAACCTGGGGCCCCCCTTTGCAAACTGCATAGCTGCGCAGCGTCTGGCATCAACGGCCTAGAAGTGACATTAAAGGGCGGTCAAATGGGCACGCAAGAGTTTTTCGTGAAAGCCAAGGGCGGAGTTACGTTATGATGAATATAGCTGCTCAATTGAAATATTGAGCGCGCAAAACGGGGATTGATACATGAATAAAATTGCACTCATCGGCGCGGGTGGAAAGATGGGATTGCGCTTAGCAACCAATCTTAAGGAAACAAAATATGAGGTCTCTCATGTAGAGATCAGCCCCGAGGGGCAAGAACGTTTCAAACAAGAAACCGGCTTAAGCTGTGTCCCCAGAGAGCAAGCGATCACTGCGGCTGATGCGGTTATCTTAGCGGTCCCAGACCGTTTGATCGGAAAAGTGTTGGCCGAATTTATCACCGAACTGAAACCGGGAACCGCAATTATTATGCTGGATGCAGCAGCGCCCCATGCCGGAACACTTCCTGACCGATCCGATATCACGTATTTTGTGGCGCACCCTTGCCATCCCCCTTTGTTCAACAATGAGACAGAGCCAAATGCCCAAAAAGATTACTTTGGCGGCATCGCAGCCAAGCAGCACATTATATGCGCGTTGGCACAGGGCCCAGAGGAACATTACCACCTGTGTGAACAGATCGCGCGAAGTTTTTATCGACCCGTCATGCGCTCTCACCGTTGCACTGTCGAACAAATGGCTATCCTAGAGCCTGCATTGTCCGAATCTGTTGGCGCAACTTTTGCTAAAGTTCTTAAAGATGCAACCGATGAAGCCGCCCGTAGAGGCGTTCCCTATCAGGCCGCAGAAGACTTTTTACTCGGTCATTTGACTATCCTGCTTGCTGTTGCCTTTGGCGTTCAACCCAATGGTAAGCTTTCAGATGGATGCATGCAGGCCATCAAAGAGGCCGAGCCGGTAATTTTCAAGGAGGACTGGCTGGATAATATATTTGATCCGAAAGCTGTAAAGGCATCGGTTGTCTCTATCTGCAAATAACGCAGCAATCTCTCACCGGAACATTCGCGTAGGTTCAAAGTCTAAAAAATTAACCTCTGTGTTTCTCTAACCGCCATTCAAAAGGAGCAAGCGGGCCATTTTGATCGGACGTAAGGTTAGCGGTCAGCCGTGTTTTTCCAACCCACAGCTGAGCCAGTCCATCAGCACACTCTGCAGAAAACACCGGTTGCCCCGCAAGAGAGGCAAGGCACTTAAGCGCTCTTGCGATCGGCCATTGGCCTTTGTCGGCGACAACTCCGCGATGGCCATATAGCGCTGCGGGTGTCCACACTGCGATTTCTGCCGGCGCAAGCACCGTTGCCAAGCCAATTACATAAGCCGCGGCAAAATCCCCTCGATGACGCGGATCATCGTCCGTCATGCAAATCCGCTGATCATGCGGGTTTGGGATTGTGCGTTCTCCATACGGGTTTTGGCGCATCGCCAGTGTGGCAGGCCCGATCCGATACGGTGTCTCACCAATAATAGCGCGCATAGAACGGGTGATATGAGGAATGGTCTCAAGGGTTTCCATAACGGAGATATCGTCGGCTGCATGCACAATCGGACAAAGGCCGTGACTGACGAAATCCAGCAAATGTACCGGCGGGCGTTTGCGATTCAATTCCGGAAAAAAACTGACCATGCCACCGCCCCGAACGACCCCGACAAAAGCCAAAGAGGCGGCTTCATGAACCCGTTCCAAAGGCGGGCAGTCAGGCCAATCTGATCCGGGAGGCGTGGACTGACGATCAACAGACGGACAAACGAGAACACTTGCAGGATTAAAACCGGCGGCCTGCATTTCACCTGCAAGCGCATATAATTCGGGCCTCGGGTCTGGATCGCATTTGCAGATTAATTCTAAATCAAAACGGACTTTCGGAAAGGCCGCCTGTGCTTTTGCAAAGGCTTGAAATTGAGCCGATGTGTGCCCGAGCACTGTATCAAAATGACAAAGTAAACGCTGAGGTTTGATCGCGGCCAGATCACTGGGATTTTTCGCCAGTCGCTCTGCGTCATCCGGGGTCATAACCAATGCCATTTCAGGAAAATTAGCCTCCAGAATACTTGACTTTTTCAAGATAGAAGGCGCTTTATCGCAAGCTGACCAAGTTAAACAAACGGATTGCTCCAACACCGACCCGTCCTCAATTTTATACGGCCAAGGTTTCGCCAGAGGACGATTATATGTTTTGAATGACGCATCCCCCCATTGACGCTGGTCCTCCATTTCAAAGGTATCCCCCTGAAACTGACAGGTCACAGATAAATCATTTACCCGGTGGGTTAAGGCGGTGATATCAACAAACGGTTGCCATGGTTCTATAAAATCGGGGAACGTTGTTTCTTCGCGGGTGCCATCGCTGTGGTCCACCGTAACATTATGCCCCGCAACGTCACAAATGGGGTGCAGGACCGTAAACCCGGCACGATTGGTCTCAAAAGCCCCCGATGCACGACCTTTTGCCGTTATCGTCAGACAATCAGGCTTGACGACAATCGTAATACGAACATCTAAGCGGGCGTCTTGATTATGAAAAACCGCATCATAGGAAATGCTTAAAGCCGAGGCCGTTTGCAGAATTTTCTCGTTTTCAAGTGCCGGATCTAGGGTCCCCCAATCGCGATCCCTGACAAGAAAAGAAATACCACGAATTGCCTCGCTACCGTTGATTTTAATGTGACGCAAGGCACCGGTTTGATAGGAGAATGACCAAGGAGACCGCGAAAAGGGTTGATTTGAAACCGGCGGTTGCTCAGTACCATAAAGTTCTTTGCGGGTTTTCATATTTCAGATAGATCGATTTTACGATCTTGCGCTGCAGAGAGATAAGCAGCCTCAACAAGGGCCAAAGTCTTAAGATTATCCGCTCCTGAGGTTTCTGGTTCTAGCCCTGAGGTAAGACAATCAACGAAATGTTGCTGAATGGTGTGGACGCTCTCTTGTATGTTATGCCAAGGTTTTTCAGCCCAGGGCAAAAGTTTAGGCGAGACGTCTTTTTCCATCTGGGTTTTGCCCTGCACGGTGAGTTTATAATCCGCATCTAACCGTAGCGTGCCGATGTCCCCATCAATTTCCAGCAAGGATTGCGGGAAGGTCTCGGGTTGTCGGCGCGTGGCATAAGAACAGTCTACCACACTGGTTACCCCAGTATGATGGGATAACAGCATTGTTGCGACATCTTCCCCCTGAATCCTGGGGTTAATGCGTTTGGTTGTGGCAGTGATACTCTTGACATCCCCAAAAAATGCCCGGGCAATATCAAGAATGTGGATGCCAAGATCTTCTATGATAAAGCGCGCGCCATCTGCCAGATAGGGTTGGCCGGAAAACACATCATACCCAGATCGAAAACTGACACGCCCGAAAAAGGGCTTACCTATAGCACCGGATCTTACAGTCTTTAATGCGGCTTGAACAGGAGATTGCCACCGAAAATTTTCATGTACCATCAAGGTTTTGCCGGATGATTGCACGGCAGAAACCATTGCCCGCGCATCATCCATATTTTCGGCAAAGGGCTTTTGACAGATAACGTCTACGCCCGATTTTGCAGCCATTTCGACCAGAGGCCGATGAGAGGGAACCGTGGTTGCGATATCGACAAAATCAAAACCCCCATCAGAAAATAAATGCTCCGCGTCAGAGTATAAACGATTTATGCCAAATACTTGACCGGTTTTCCGCATTGAAACTGTGTTGACGTCGCAAAGGGCTACAATATCAACTTCAGAAATATCCCGCCAAGCGTTCAGTTGATTTTGCGCGAAAAAGCCACACCCGATTAAGGCCCCCTTCATTATCTGTTCCTCACCTAAAATGGTCACAGTCAAAAACCTACACTCAGAAATGAAGTGTATTTTCTTTGCTTCAATGTAAACATCAGCCTTATTGAACTGCAAGGGTCAACGCCATAGGTTCCCCTGACTTAAGGCGGCCCCTTGCTTTTAAAATCACTTTTCAAACCAATCTTTGTGCACGATTGGTGCGTTTTTTTGCAAATCCTGAAACTGAATCCCTGAACCAGAGCAACTCCGAGGCTGCGTCTTGCTGATTTGACCAATTTTTATTCCGCTCTTTTTCAAGCAATGGAGGCTGTGCTNGGTGTAAAGGCAATAAACGGGTTTCTTGCCGTCGCCACGCGCGGCAATCGAATAGCAGTTTGGTTTGTCAAAAAAGAGACGCAGGGCTTGGCAGTTTAAACCCCGCTTATGAGCTGTGTTTATCCCAGACCACGGCGAGGCATTATTTTAGNTTGCGACACCCACGCCATCCAATTTAAGCATATAACAAANGCAGTCTTGCCAGAAGNAAAGTGCTGATNCTTTGACCCAACCAGCGCCCATAACAGATTACCGATCCAAAGTTGCGAAGCCACCTCCTGAAATCGAATGGCCAGCGGCTTTCCCTTCCGCCATAAAGTACAAATAATGCGTTCCGTCATCCGCAAGAATCCATCCTAATGCCGGCAAATTAACTTTGATCTTTGACGCGCCAAACTCTAGCTCACCGACATAGGTGAAATTCATTTCTTTTCGACCTAAGCCGATGGTTCCAACCCCAGATAAATGACCGCCATTCACAACGTCGCCTGTCAATAAAACGGGTGCTTGCTCGTCAGATATGTCAAACTCTCTAAAACCATGGGCCTCGAACGAAAAATGCCGGGCGTCAAAGTCTACGGTCAAATAATTCCGTCCGAACACGCCAGAATCTTTTCTACTGCCCTCAAAAAAAAGGTATCCAGACATCTTATGTTGCCCGGTAAGCGTATGCGGTTTACCCGTCTGACCGCTAAGTTTATACAGTTTTTGCGAAATCAGCCTAATTTCAAGCAATTCATCAACCGTCAAAGGCACATCCCGCTCATTTTTTATCTCGCGAGGTTCGGAAACAATGATATCGTCAGCGCTTTGAAGTTCAGATGACACGCACCCAAATAAGAGTGTAATTGCAACAAGGCCTGCAGTCATAGATCGTTTTAACGTAATAATTTTTACTCTTTTTTTTCCATTATGACCCATAGCGTAACACCTCAATNAAAAGAGAATGGTATGACTGAATCTGTACCGGACCATACCGTACTATATCGACTGAGTTATTGGCTTGCTCTGTTACAAGCNGGCAGCCTTCCATCAGTCAGACCTNCTGAATTATACTTTAGTTAGTATTCTACACTTTAGAATGNAAGGCGTNTCNATCATTAATTTGCTTTGTAAAACACNCATACCCCTCACGTCAGTTGTTTGTCTAGAAACACTGGTCATAGTGACCACGCTGCAAGATGACACCACCGCCCAATTGGCGCGAGAAATCATATAAATCATTAATATTTATCATTTTTAATTATGAAACCGGGCGATACGCGGAGCTTCGTTGCGCGCGAAGAGCATTTGTCTCTCGAGTGCTTGCAATCACNGAATTAAAGAACCCAGAGANTTAGGCCAAGGGGACAGGTTTCTCATATGAGGTGCNGCACCGGCAAGTGATACATACCGGACCAAAGCCGCGGTGCCAGCATGAAATTTCCGAAAAACATGAGTTGATCGGCGCCAGCACGCCGAATTAGGAAAACATCAAATTTCAAATGACCCGCCCTGATGTTCCTTGCAGTTTCGAATTTCCGCTAAAGGAACAAGTCGCCAGCTTTTAGGTGCTCCGCGATGACTGAGCCCAAAGGCCTGATACAAGTAATATGAAGAAGCATAATTCTATTTTCCAGACATATGTAAATACGCCCACGCCACCCTGTGCTGCCCAGATTGTTTGCCCAATTATCTCAGCTAGAATATTAATTAGATGTATGGCGTGAAACCATCTACAAAAACAGCATCCGCTGTCTCATGCACCTGTTAATATAACCGCGCAGGGTTCGATATAATTCCATACAGAACTTATTAGAGAGATAGAAATNANTATTTAAACTTGGATTAATTACTAAATAGTGCATTATTAACGAAGCAAATAAGGAACAAGTCTATGGAAATGTTAATAATTGCCAGGTTCAGCAAAGTGAGCTACGAAGAATGGCTCGCCGCGTTTGAAGCGGATGGTGAAATGCGATCGAAATTCATGAAAAATGATGTCGTTGGCAAGGTCAATGATCATACNGCNGTNATAAAAACGACAATCTTCGATCAANAAGCTATGGAAGAAGCCATGGCNATTAGGATGCCNGAGTTGGTNGAGCAGATGGGTATCGAACACGAAATGTTCGTTTTAACGCCTGCTGGATAGCCTAGGTAAAACCGTCAATCTAATTTCTAACCCTCTCGATTATTGGTTAAGCCTCTGGTGGCTTAACCAATAAACAACACGGCGCGACATCAAAACAGAGTGTTTGCTTTCAAACCGCCTCTTTGCGCCCGAGCAAAACAAGCGCACCTGCAGATAAGAGCGGACAGGCAAAGATCACAAACGGGCTGATATCGACGAACTGCACAAAACCGAATGGCAGAAAAAACAGTGCGGCAAACCAGAATATAGCCGGGTTCTGGTTCCAGCGGTCAGCCCATGCGGCAATAAATACCGAAATCAGAAGNAGGATCACAATTAAAATGATGTTTGACATGGCTTGGACCTCCTGGCGACAGTCAACGGCATTGCCAACATCATGGTTAGTTTTTCAGGTAAATCAACAAAAAGCTTCCCAATATTGTCAAAGACAGAGTTTGTTGTGTGGATCGGTCAGATCTGCCAATTTAGCAACCANGATCGTGAGGTAACCCTGCGCCCTGCCCCGTTACAGACCNCAGNCTACCGTGCGGATCATACCAGAGGACATCATAAACTGCGGGGCAAGCCTTGTGCCGAGACTGCGTAGTAACGCCATTCACATCAGTCAAAGGTAGCCTTTAATAAAAGTTGATAGCAATCACTCACCTCATANGGATCCATCCACTCCAGACCGTTTTTCACATCTGCACGAAATTTCTTTTTTCCNTCCTGAACCAAATCCCATGCGGTTTTACCGCTTTTATTGCGAATTTTNGCGTCTGCCCCGGCATTTAAGAGCATGAATGCCGGTTGAATTTTACTTTTAACCTGTTGAGCATTCAGATGCAGAGGTGCCCGATCGCGCGTGTGGTACCAATGGGCACAGGCCCAATGCAGAGGGGTTTGCCCCCAATTATCGATGCGATTCATCTCTGCGCCCGCGTTCAGTAAAGCCTGTAATTTTTGCTCTACTCTTGTAACTTCAGAAGCGCCCTCCAAGGCCGCCACAAAATGCAAGGGGGTAGTCCCATCAAAATTCCATTCGTTCACATCTGCACCCGCGTCAATCAAGGCATCCATAACCTCAAAATCAGCGTACATACACGCCATATGCAGCGCCGAATTCCGACCCACTGATGACGTGGTGGCAAATTTGACCCCGATCAGGGCATCNTTNATGTCCGGGTCGTCCAGTGCATCCTCNATATTNCCCATCGTGACAATACACCACCACTCTGGCCCAGGCACTGCTTTATCATTCAAAAGCGCCTGAACTGCAGGACTGGGTCCAAGGCCCGCTCTTTCCTCTTCAACTGATTTTCCACTCATATTTGAAAGATAAAGTGCGGTCTTCCTTCGACTCTCACCGTTGTTAAGCCACGATTTATAAGCAGCAGTTTCTCGTGTGATCCAAGCGGTTTTCCATTCATCAGAAAAATCTTTATCGAGCAATTCACTCTCGACATGTTCACTGATATTTTGCAATCTGTCGGGCTTATCAGTGTCAGAAAACAAACGGTTTCCAAGGCTTTTGTATCTGTTTTTGCGCGAAATCAACTCTTCGATTTCAACAACACGCGCCAGAGATTCAGGACCGGCCTGATAGTCTAAATAAAGTTCAAATACCTGCTCGGAAACCAGAGGTAGAACCCATTCGTNATAATTGGGAATCACTGNTTTAATCTGTTCAAGACGCTCTCTGACTTGCCGAACCATTGAATATCGCAGCGTGTCCGAAGGCTTTAATTCGTTGAATACATCCAANGCATCATAGAATTCGTAATACCCTTCGCTGGCCTGCTGCTCTTTAAAAAGCTCCTCAGCCTCAAAAATTGTACTAAGTTTCAGATCACCGCCGACCTCTTCATAAAGATCCGAAAAGGTCTCGTTAAGGACAAAATTTTTCGTCACACTTTTACCTCTTCGTTCTGATCAGGCAAACTTACACCAAACACGCCGCTCTCCGATACTGCAGGAAGTGAGATAACAGAAAAATATCTTTCGAGTTTTTAGCAGATTNAACCACGTCTTCGTCGCCCCAATACGGTAATTCATCAACGCAGCGGCANGCCAACTGTTTAAACCCGACTGAAAACTCTGGGCACAGTAGTTAACGATAACAAAAAAATATAAATAAATATAGGCTATTCTATGATCCGAACCGATCATGCGCCAGGCCAGCGTGCCCGTGATAATCACTTTGTGTTCAAAGCCGCTTNCACTCAGAATTTTCATATTTAAACCCTAAACCTACGAACAAAATATAGTCTGTANCTCAGATGAAAAGCGATATATTTTGNGGGTTTAACCGGCAACTCATTTGTACATGACGCCTGCCGCACAAACCTAACTTANAACGGTATGTTTCTCAAAATATTCAGCGGCAGGGTTCATCCNACCCANGTCATTGAACTGGCCAGTTGCCAATTCGAAACTGTGAGGGCCATNGTCAATCAACCAANCCAATGAGGTGAAGTTGTCATACATCCAAATTTGATCNCNGGATCGAACAAATCAACCATCGAATTATACACTTGGGGTTTTTAGAGTTTGAAAAACCTATCGAGCTTTTGGAATTTAGGATCACAGGGATCAGCAACTTGGATGCATAGTTTTGGCAAAATTCACCTGATTAATCGCGCGGCGATGCCCGGAGAACGCTCTAATTTTTTAAATGCCGCGTCCATCTCTTTACAGTTCGCGCCCTGCCACGCCATCATCCCTATCCCCGCCATGCGCCAACGAGCGCTGCGATTTGGCAACAATCGGCCATAAAACAGATAATATTCGGCGTTCTTTGTGCAGTAGCGTGACCCCTGAAAACAGCACAGTATTAATTATCCAATATACGGGATGTAAGGTGGATTTCAGCGCCACCCAAAAAATGGCTTGCGAAAAATCAAATTCAAAACTGTAAAGACAATTATAATCAACATCTTGTCATGTGAAATAAAACTAAAATACACACACACCGCCGCTTGTACTAATAAATATGAGAGAGGCCTGTTTGACAAACCGCGAGTTTTGGCTCTTCAGCCTTCATCATGATCGCTACCGAAGATTGATATCAGTTACCTGCAAGACTGCAGTCAAGAGCAAAGCAATATTGTAAAAAGAAAACCTTGCCCCGGATCGTACAATAATTCATATTGCAATAATAGAATGTATAGGAGACGAGATGCAAATTACGCGCCGTGCCGTCCTGTCAGCTGCCGTAAGTATGCCCGTTGCAATGGCCGCGCCTCGCTTTGCGCTGGCCGAAATCGCCATTGGAGACGCTACTCTCACAACTGTGAGCGACGGGCACCTTATCTTACCGGGAAGCTTTGTGTTCGATCCAATGCCAAAACAAGAATTACGCCCAATTCTGCGTGAATTCCAGCTGTCTGATGAACAGTTACATCGGGAATGCAACATTTCTCTCTATCGAGACGGTACGAATATAATTTTGTTTGACGCGGGATCCGGTACAGACTTTACACCGACGGTTGGCAGTCTGATTGAAAGCCTAGATGCTGTTGATTTGAGCCCTGAAGACATCACACATGTCGTTTTCACCCATGCACACCCAGACCATATCTGGGGGGTGCTTGATGATTTCGACGATCCACTTTTTACCGAGGCGACCTACATGATCGGCCGGACAGAATGGGATTATTGGTGGAATCCAGAGACGGTGAACACCATAGACGAAGACAGTGTGTCGTTTGCTGTGGGCGCCAAGAGACGCCTTGAAGCCATTGAAGAAAGGGTTGTATTTTTTGATGACGGTGATGAAATATTGCCCGGCATCTCAGCGCTTGCCACCCCGGGACATACAGCGGGCCACATGAGCTTTCAGGTTGCCCATGGCAACACTTCGGCGTTGATCGCGGGAGATGCAGTCTCAAACCACCATGTGGCCTTTAAAAAACCGCAGTGGAATGATGGGTCGGATCAAGACCCAGAACAAGCCGCTCAAACGCGCAAAAGGCTATTGGACCAGCTGGTGTCCGAAAAAATGATCCTGCTTGGGTTTCATCTGCCCGGGGGTGGGATCGGACGCGTCGAAGCGACCGGTGAAAGCTACCGTTTTATATCGGTAGACGCGTGATGTTGCGGGCGCTGAGTATTGCGGCGCTGACCTTTGCACCCGCCGGATACGCCAGTGAGGATATAGCGGATCAATATCCTGGATCCGCGCTATATTCAAAACCTGTAGAAGTTATCCCGGGCGTCTGGTCTGCCATTGGGGCGACCGCCCCGCCAACCTATGAGAATACAGGTCACAACAACAACTTGAGTTTTATTGTAACGGGCGATGGGGTCGTGGTGGTCAACGGTGGTGCTGCTTATCTTCTGGCCAAGGCGCTGCATGATGAAATAAAGTTAATCACGGATCAACCTGTCAAGCTGGTGATCAACGAAAATGGTCAGGGCCATGCCATGCTGGGAAATTCTTATTGGTTCGAACAGCAGGTGCCGATCTTGGCACATATCGATGCTGTGCATGAATTTGAACAGCGAGGATCAGACAGTCTTGAGGCGATGAAACGCTATAACCGCGGCAAAGCCGACGGCACCGTTCTGGTCAAACCAACCAAGACATTCGAGCACGATTACATCGTCGAAATGGGTCAATTCAGGCTTGAGGTCTTATATCTGGGTCCGGCGCATAGCCCTGGAGATGTATCAGTTTGGTTGCCAAAGCAAAGTCTTGTGATTGCGGGTGACATGGCATTTCATGAAAGGCTGCTGCCCATCTTTGCGCACACGATGACCGCTGAATGGATTGAGACTTGGGACAGCGCATTTGAAAATTTGCAGGCCACCTATGTCATTCCCGGCCACGGACACCCCACTAATATGGCCCAAGTGCGCCGGTATACGAGAGATTATCTGGTGTATTTGCGGAACAAAATTGCCGACCATCTGGATGCAGGCGGAGACCTTGCCGAGGCGTATTATGTGGATCAAACTCCCTATGCGCATCTCGACACATTCGAAGAATTAGCCACGAGAAATGCAGGCCGCGTGTATGAACAAATGGAATTTGAATAGCAGTGAGTGTCAATAGCGCCCCAGAAACAAGGGACATAGGCAAGCTTTTCTAAGTTGCGGGCCCAGACAGATGCAGATTATCAGGCCGCAGCCGGTCTTCTGGCCAATTTGCATTGCGTCCAAAGCATCTCTAGAGCGTCAATCAGTTGATCAATGTCTTTGTCCGAATGCACGGGCGACGGTGTGATCCTTAGTCTTTCAGTTCCTTTTGGAACAGTTGGGTAATTGATCGGTTGGATATAGATCGCGTGCTCTGCAAGCAGCAAATCCGAGATATATTTACACTTCACCGGGTCACCCACAATGATTGGAATGATGTGACTTGAATTGTCCAGATGAGGCAGGCCAATTTCTGTGAGCCGCGCACGCACTTTGGCCACCCGGTTTTGATGTATATGACGCTCGTCGCTGCTGGATTTCAGATAACGAACCGAGGCGGCAGCCCCAGCTGCCACCGTTGGGGGCAACGCGGTGGTGAAAATAAAGCCACTGGCAAAAGAGCGGATGAAATCACACAACTCATCAGATGCTGCGATATAACCACCAAGAACCCCAAACGCCTTTCCAAGCGTGCCTTCGATCACCGTCACCCGATCCATGACCTCTTCGCGCTCAGCGATACCACCGCCGCGCGGACCATAAAGACCCACCGCATGAACTTCATCGAGATAGGTCATCGCATCATACCGCTCCGCCAGATCACAAATTTCTGCAATTGGCGCAATATCTCCATCCATTGAATAGACACTCTCAAAGGCAATCAGCTTTGGTTGATCTTTGGGCAGCGCCTTAAGTTTGAGCTCCAAATCACTGGTATCATTGTGTTTCCATATTATTTTTTGCGCGCGACTGTGGCGAATACCCTCAATCATGGATGCATGATTTAAGGAATCTGATAACACTGCCACATTGGGAATGCGGGCCGCCAATGTGCCGAGTGCAGCCCAGTTTGAGACATATCCGCTGGTAAACAACAACGCTGCTTCCTTGCCGTGCAAATCTGCCAATTCGGCTTCCAGGATAGCGTGATCATTGGTGGTTCCTGAGATATTCCGTGTCCCACCGGCACCAGCACCGGCGCGGTCTAGTGCTGCATGCATCGCCTGTAAGACCTTAGGATGCTGACCCATGCCGAGATAGTCATTAGAACACCAGATTGTGACCTCACCGCCGCCATTATGACAAATTGCTTTCGGGAATTGTCCCCGGCAGCGTTCTAACTGGGCAAAGTGGCGATAGTTGCCCTCTCCCCGCAGGGCGTCAAGTGCGTCGCGAAAATAACTCTGATAGTCCATACATCTGCCTTTGCTTTTCCTTTGCTGGGATTGCTCCTGGCAAAGCTCTTTGCGCAGACCGCGGAGGCCCTCGCCTCCGCGGTCTTACAATATTAGCTGAACATATCAGTGGTGATGCCTGTGTACCAACCTTCCGACTCTTCATAAGTGGCCTTGCGAATATCGGCACTCTCCCCGGTTTTGGAAATAAATCCATCGACCTTGGCAATTTTTTCAGCCGTTGCCTTATACGTGGCACCGACTTTGACACCATCATTCGTACCAATCAGCGACCAGCAGGTATTGGAGAACTTCGCCGGAAAAACTTTTGATCCGGTCAAGTCGCCACGCACCGCATTGGCACAAACTTTTGCCTGACTGTTCGCAGAAAAGCCAGACTTTGGCATATCACCCTGACTGGAAGCATCCCCCAAGATATAAACATCTGGGTCAGCCTTACTCGACATACTCGCCGCATGTACCGGTGCCCAATTCCCATCAGTGACACCGGCAAGCTCGGCGATCCGTCCCGCCTTCATTGCAGGGATTACATTGCAGACATCCACTTTTGTGACTTCACCGTCGATGGTGATATTCATCGCTGCCGCATCGACCGAAACGTTATCACCTCCGAATTCGGAACCGATCCAATCGATCATACCATCATAGTGGTTTGCCCAGCCTTCTTGGAAAAGTGCCATCTTAGAAAACTTCGGCTTTGGATCTGCAATGATGATTTTGGCGGTCGGGTTATTGGCTTTTAAATAATGCGCCACCATCGAAACCCGCTCATATGGGCCGGGTGGGCAACGATAGGGATTGGGAGGCGCGACCATCGCATAGACCCCGCCCTGCGGCATAGCGGTCAATTGAGCCTTTAACAACTCGCTCTGAGATCCCGCCTTATAAGCGTGTGGCATCGCATTCTGCGTTTCCAAACTCCAGCCGTCCACGGCGCCATCAACAAAATCGATACCCGGCGACAGGATCAGTTTGTCATAAGAAACAGCGCCGCCACCCGCAAGTGACACCGTCTTTGTGTCGCGATCAACCCCAATCGCCCAGTCATGAACAACGTTTATACCGCGGGCCGCAAGACGGCCATAACTATGCCCGATATCAGAGATATCCTTAACGCCTCCAAGATAGAGGTTCGAAAAAAAGCATGTGTAGTATGTGCGTGTTGGTTCTATCAATGTGACGTCAAGAGCACCTTTGCTGTCTTTTGCCAAATACCGTGCTGCTGTCGCACCGCCCGCACCGCCTCCGACAACAACCACGCGGGGTTTTCCATGACTGCCAGCTTTAACCATGGGAGCAGCAAGTGTTGCTGCAACCGCAATCGTGTTTCCTAAAAATTTCCGTCTATCTAAAGCCATTCTTTCCTCCATGTATTTGCCTCATTTTTTGAGACTGCTGTAATATGCCGCTAAAGCGGCAATCTCATCATTGGATAAACGCCCACTGATCATCTGCATCACCGGGTGGGATCTATATTTCTCACGATAGGCGTGCATGGCTGTGACAAAATCATCCGCAGGCCATCCGGTGATGTTTGGGATAGCGTCACTTGCACCGTTCATTTGATGACAGGTGGTGCATTCGCTCGAAAGGTATTCCCCGTATTCAATGTCACCAGCTATTGACAGAATATCTGCGGAAATTTCAAAGCCAGCACCGGGCTTGGCGGCCGTTTCGACGGTCGAGAACGTTGCCAGATAAGCAATGACATCGGTGCGGTCGGCCGGCTTTTTTAAACCTCGAAAACTCATTTTAGTTTTTGGCAGGAATGCCTTCGGTTTTTTCAGGAATAAGTCGAGGGCCTCTGGCGTCCAATGCAACCCGTTTGCCGCCGCCGCGCGCAGCGCTTTTGAATATTTATACTCCCCCACCTGACCGGCGGGCGCGTTCACTATATTTATCAAAGCCGGTCCAACACGCTTGCGCGCATCAGGACTAATGGCGTGGCAGCTTGTACATTTTTTAAAAACTTTTAGGCCCCGGGACACATCTCCAACTTCGGTTGCTCCTACATCAAATCCACAAATGGCAATCGAAAATACGAGGGATATTAGCAGCTTATCAATCATCGCTCTGCTCGCTGTACGAAGCCAAATAAGCGATAATCGCTTCAATATCATTGGCGTTTTTGAGGCCTGCAAAAGACATTTTTGTCCCTTTAATATAAGCTTTGGGTTTTTTCAGAAACGCCGCAAGCTCGTCAATGGTCCAAACCCGTCCCTCCTGAGAGGCTTCAGCGAACGCCCGAGAGTATTTAAAGCCATCAACGGCCCCAAGGCTGCGCCCCATTAAATTATTGAGGTGAGGTCCGGACTTATTTTTAGCGTTTTCCCCGACTTGATGGCAGGCTTTGCACTTTTTAAAAACACGCTCTCCGTCCACAATAAGGGCATCTTGTTGTTCCAAAACCGCAGCTGCAACCTTGACGCTTTCAAGGTCCGTATCAGTAGCAGTGTTTTTGGCCGCTGCACTCTCTTCTTCCTCAGGGGTCACATCCAAGACAGAGGCGCGCATGGTGATCTCAACGCTGGCTTTACAGTTCTCCATGCAGGGTTCTATGCGCCAGTTGATATATTCTGTTGTCTCCCGATCATCAATTATAAACCCATTTGCGTTGTACATCTCAACGTCTAAAAAGTTTTCGCTAGTCAGTTCAAATTCTTCTTCGACCAGATCGTTGGAATAAAGGATATAGGCAACGATGGCATAGACCTCATCATGGCTAAGGGTTTGTGCCCCGCCAAACGGCATAGAACGATGCACGTAATCCCAGACCGTTGATAGATAAGGCCAGTAGGATCCGACCGTTTTCACCGGGTCCTTGTCTGTCAGCGTGTCAAATCCACCCGCCAAAACCGGCCAGTTATCAACGCCTTCAGCAAAATCGCCATGGCAAGAGGCACATTTCTCTGCGAACACCTCCTCGCCGGTAAGCGCGTCGCCTCGCCCTTTTGGCAACCCCGCACCATCGGGATGGATATTGATATCCCAGGCGGCAATCTCCTGTGGCAACGCGACGCGCCCCAGACCATAGTCTGCCTTTGGCAATGAGGCCTGTGTTACATTCACTGATGTCCCACCAGTATTCGCCATGCTGCGCCTAAGGTCTGTCAAGCTGCCTTCTAAGTCATCTAGCCGGCCTGNCAGTTCGGNAACCTCGAGGGNTTTNTCCTTTGTGCGCTGTTCTGCCGCCTNTGCTTTGGACNGNNCAGNATCNACTTCNTGAGACTGGTAATTCCGTGAAGCCATCCCAAAGGCAACACCNAGAACGATCGCCGCNCCGCCCAGTGCAGGCAGNAATATATTAAGAAACTTCGACATTCTCCGCGATCCCCTGTTCGTTCACATACCAGGTTTGAATGCAATTATTATGATACACAGAATTCTCNCCACGCANCTCACGCAGCTGAGTTTTTGTGGGCTGCACATACCCTGTTTCATCAATCGCCCTTGCCTGCAGCATCATCGGCTCGCCTGACCAGTGTGTATCCAGATAAAACCGGGTCAGCGCCTTTGTCTGACCCTGCGTTCCCAGCCGTGCGGTCTCCCAGGACACGCCACCATCTTTTGAAACATCAACTCGNGTTATGCGCCCGTGTCCCGACCAAGCAAGGCCCGTGACNACCAGTGGGCCCGGTCCATGGGATATCGGCGATTGTGGGCTTGGCGCGGTAATTACAGATTTTGCGTCCATCACCCAAGTCCANTTNCGGGCCATTCCATNNGCGAGCACATCGGTATATTTCGACGTCTCTTCCCGACTTTCCACTGACCGGTCCGTCACTTCGATACGNCGCAGCCATTTTACCCACAAGTTACCTTCCCAACCAGGCACAACCAGACGCACGGGGTAGCCGTGTTCTTTCCGTAAAGCCTCGCCATTGGCTTTGAAGGCAACAATCACATCATCCAGCGCCTTTTCCATGGGAATAGAGCGGCCGTTAGACGAGGCATCAGCACCTTCGACAAAGACCCATTTGTTGCTCAGATCTNCTGCTGCGGCAAGACCTGCTTGTTGCAGCACCAAGCGCAAAGGTACGCCCGTGTATTCCATATTATGTATCATGCCATGGGTGAATTGTGCGCCGTTCAACTGGGCACCAGCCCATTCCATTCCAGTGTTAGCTGCACATTCACAAAAATAGACATGATTGACCCGCGGCAGGCGCTCCAGATCTGCATAGGTCAAAATAATAGGTCGATCCACAAGCCCATTTACCATCAGACGGTAGTCTTGTTTGCGCAGTTCAATCGCNCCGGAATGATGCCGTTCGAAAGCACAGCCNTGGGGGGTTATTGTTCCGTCCAACGCATGAATTGGCGTAAAGTTTATNGAAGAAATCGGATCAGCAGTCAGCCACGGCACATTCCGTCGAACAACGTCATCTTCAAAGCGGATCGGCAAACCATAACGCACCTCGTCAACGCCATCGCCCGCATAGGATGCCCAATCCTGCACTTGGGTAATAAGAGGATCAGGCGTTTGGGCTGCTNCAGCACCCGCACTCATAGACCCTGCCACAGCCGCCGCGCTACCAGATAGAAATTGCCGGCGAGACGGCGATTTTTGCCACTTGCTCATATCCCAGTCTCCTTTTGCATGATTATGCACCGATGATTTGGACGTTGTTGTTTTCCGGCACTTTGACAGTCCCCAACTCACGAATGTGGTTTTCAACAACATCCCAAATCTGCGGTCCCTGAGTGTCTTCGTTCACCGACGCCCATCCCGCAACGCTGTAAGTTTTTGACGGGTCGATCAACTCGCCAGTACNGAGCAGATGCATATTGCTGATGCGTGCACCAGGCGGTTTTGAAATGTCGACCCGATAGCCCAAGCCACCGGTCCGCACCATATCGCCGCCTTGTTGGTAATAAGGGTCTGGGTTGAAAATATTATCTGCAACGTCTTCTAATATTACCTTTAAAAAGGCACCNGTCATATCGGTTCGGTAGGCCTTGCCATACGTCATTGAGGTGACGTTGAATATATCCTCACGGGTGATATTTTGACCCGGAAGCAACGATGGACCCCAGCGCACACCGGGGCTGAGGGCGATTTGGGCATCACGTTGCGCCATCAGNGCGTCACAAATCAGGTCGTCCCACGTGCCGTTGAAATTTCCCCTGCGGTATAGNAGNGTGTCGGTGCGACCAATCACCTCGGACATTTCGGCCATATANGGTGCGCGCTGTTGGTCTATCAGCGCAGCAATGTCGGCGTCAGGTTCGATCACATCAGCAAAGATCGGTATAAGCTTATGCCGGTACCCCTGCATCCGACCGTCTCTTATATCAAGATCAACCCGGCTGACAAATTTGCCATTCGAGCCTGATGGCACAATGATCGTCTCATTGACCAAGACCGGTTCTGGCAGAGCATCATGCGTGTGACCTGACAAAATGACGTCAATGCCAGACACCCGCGATGCCATTTTTTTATCGACGTCAAAACCGTTATGCGAAAGGATAACAACACACTCAGCCCCCGCCGCACGAACCTCATCCACCATGATTTGCATGTTTTCATCGCGTATCCCGAAAGAATATTCGGGAAACATCCAGCCCGGGTTCGCGATCGGCATGTAGGGGAATGCCTGCCCAATCACGGCAACACTGGTACCACCGCGCTCAAACATTTTATAAGGCGGGAAAATTTCGGCCGGCTCATCCCATTCCGCATCAAATATGTTCTGCCCCAAAGCAGCAAAAGGCAGGGTTTCAATAATTTCAGACACCCGCTCGCTGCCCAGCGTAAATTCCCAGTGGAAGGTCATTGCATCNGGCTTGAGAGCGTTCATCACATTGACCATGTCCTGACCGGCCGTTTGATGGCAGGTGTATGATCCGTGCCAAGTATCACCGCCATCCAGTAAAATTGCATCGGGGCGATCTGCTCGTATTGCTTGGATCACGGTTGCGACACGATCAAGACCACCAACACGCCCATATCCAGCAGCAAGAGCGGCAAAATCATCTGAGCTGAGCGCATAATGGCTGGGGCTGCCGTCTTCGATGCCGTATAATTTCCTAAAATCCGCTCCAGTCACATGAGGAACCTGATTTTTATTGCCGCCAACTCCCAAATTGACAGATGGCTCGCGGAAATAGAGCGGCTTCAGCTGTCCGTGAATATCAGTTATGTGGATCAGTGACACATTGCCAAAGGTGTCGAACTGGAGAAGTTGGTCTTGTGACAACTGTTGGCGCGCCGCGAGGCGTGACCAGTTTCCAAAACCCGAGCCTCCAATCAGCGCGGAGGCGGCCATGCCAACCTGCATAAAATTACGTCGGGAAATCATAGCACAGGAACCATTAGAGTTATTCGCATATTTGAATTTGAAGNTNCAGNAGAAATCACGCAACCGAAGTCGCGTGATCGTTAATTTTANTTANTTGCGTACGGAAGGNGTTTCTATCGACAACCCCTCNGCGCGCGATGCAAGGTATAACTCCAAAGCCTGAAACTCTGCGCTGCCTTCTTTATAAGGCTGGGCGCGGATGTTCTTCATACAGCCCTTGAAACGTGCGTGGATGGAATTTAGTTTAGCGTTTTTCAAACGGTACGTCGGGAAACCGTTAATCTGGCCCTGACTAAGATGATCNGCCCGGATCATCACACCATAGTTATCCTCGTGGCAATTAGAACAGCTCATGTCCAACTGNCCAACCCGCGTATAGTAGAGNTCTTTGCCCCGCTCCCAAAAAGGCGCAGCATCTCCGTCGATCGCCACACTCATTGGCATGCCGCGAGATTGCANTCCAACCAGACCTGTCACGGCCGTCATTTTACTGGATGACCATTTCCAAGCATCAGCGCCCATACGCTCGGTGCGACAGTCGTTTATCAGATTTTCCATTGACACAAGTTTGCCGCCTTCAACCCTTGGCAGGGTCGCGCGCAACCCGGCAAAGTCTTCGACATTGGTGTGGCAACTGGCGCAGGCTTTACCGGCGCTACCTTCGACCTTGTTCCAAAAATCGATCCCCTGATCAATAAAAACAAANGCTGGGTTATCGAAATCATCCAGTTCCAATTCCTGGGTTTCAGTCGACCGGAAACGCCAACCCGAGTAGATGGTGTCTACATTTTCCATATGACTCGGTGCCGCAATCTCGGTCACCATGTTTGCGCCGTCTATATTCAAGGTGCTGCTGTCTTGCGCAAACGCGGGCCCTGTCAACCCCACTAGGGCAAAGACCAGGATTGGTTTGATAGTCATTCTCGTACCTCCCTTTCCTGACCTACACATTCCGGTCAAGAGACTTTGATTTTCTTTGCGGCCTCATAAACCGCCCCATCATCATCGTACCAAGTAAATTTAAACTCACCGCTCTCGGGAACAATCGCCTCAAACTTAAAGTAAGGGTTCGTCGAAATTGCGGGCTCAAGAATCACGTCAATTAAGTTTTGATCATTAAAATCAGCGACAAATCGATTTATAATCGAGCGTGGAATAACCTTGCCATCTTTGTCTTTACGCTGGCCACTTTCCATTTTATGGCTAATCAACGTCTTGATCGTGATCACGTCTCCTGCCGCTGCTTTTTTAGGAACTTTGACCCGAGGTTTTACACCAGATGCCATTTCTCTCTCCTTTTTTTAACCACCGCAACCGCCGATAGTGACCTTAACTGCAGCGTTTGCACGCTGAAAGGACCCATCGTTCATTTGCGCGATCGCAACGACATTCTGCGTTTTTGCCAGCCGGATGCGGGTTGACACGCTGCGCGACGGGTTCAATTCACCAAATTTGAAAGTCGCCACATTAGGAACGGGATTCCCATCTGCAAAAACGGTCACAAGTACGGCCCCAGGCGCAGTGATCGAAATCGGCACCGTGTTGCCGTTCTCAGCAATTTCAGGTGCAACAATGTTCAAACCACCTTCGCCAATGTCTGCGCCACCCGTCAGCTTAGCAATGGCCTCATCCGTAGTTGACGCCAAAGCCGGCATCGCCGGGAGGCTCCCAAAAGCGATTGCTCCAGATCCAATCACGAGCAAATTCCGCCGGGTCAGTTCCATATTCTTCTCCAATCCTGTGGCCTTCCTATTCTTTCAGTGTCAAAACGTAGGCGACAACGTCTTCAACTTGCTGTGCTGTCAGTATTGATTTGCCCTCAAACTTTCCAAGCGGCCGTTCAAACCCGGAATCTGCGTAGAAAGCAGGCATAATCGTACCCTCGAACATGTTCTTAGAATTCGAGACTATCCCACGCACGGCTGCTTCGCTCCACCGATCCGCTGCCCCATCCAAAGATGGCCCAACCTCACCGTGGAAGGCTTGTTCAGACATGTCCGAATTTGAGTGACACGCCAGACAATTGCCCTGTTTGCGATTCATGAAGACNGACCGTCCGGCAACCGCATCACCANCNTGNCCAGTCAAAGAGGCGNAAACTTCGCCGTCAACGAAANTAACATTANCTGGCTTNAAGGTGTCGGCTGAANCCNCTGCNNCCGACAATACNGCCAGTGCCGCCGAAACGAGCATATATNTCATTGACCCTCTCCCAAACTGCTTTAGANTGTCAGTNGTGCACAGAAACGAAAATAACACAACAATAAATTCAATTACCTGAATTTATACAATCATTCGTGTGGTGGCCTATTCTTTTGCGGTTTTTTACTTTTTAAATCGGCGTGCGTGATACTTTTGAAAGTTTTCGTCGCCTTCATATCCTTTTTCAAAAACCCACGTCAGCAAATCCAATGTTGTGAATTTTGAGAATGCGCCGGGCATAGTAACCACAGCCGCCTGTGGAGCGGAGCGGGTATCGGACACAAATTCAGGAAAAAACAACATGGTTGGGGTAAACAACAACCGCCATCGTTTTGCCATTTCCTTTTCCGGTAAAGCCGTGCCATCGAAATCCGTGACCTCGACGTCACCAAACATATTCAGTTGAACCACAAAATATTTATCTTCAAGCAGGGCTTTGACTTCAGGATCGGCAAACACCTGTTCGTGCATTTTTCGGCAATACACGCAGCCGCGTTGTTCTATCAGGAGCAACAAGCGCTTTCCCTCGAGATTGGCATCCTCCAGATCTTCGCGCAGATCTTTAAAGGTTTCCCGCATCCACGGTGCTTTGTGCAACCCGTCGTCGCCCATTTGAGATGCCTGAACCTGAAGCCCGAAAATACAAGCAAAAAACAATAATACAGCACGATACATAATAAGACCCTCCTGGTCAGCCTAACGCGCCAAACCACGGAATATGGTTCAGCATCCATTGTGCAATGATGTTCATGGAATTACTCGCAATCAGCAGTCCGAATAAAACTAAAAACCCGCCCATAGCTTTTTCAACCACCCCGAGATAGCGGCGAAAACCGCTGACCCAATGCATAAAGCGATCAATAAAAAGGGCTGCAAGAACGAATGGCACTGTCATGCCCGCCCCATAGACGAACAAAAGTATAGCGCCTTGTGTAGCGGTGTCCTGTACCGCAGCTGTGAACAATATGGCAGCGAGCACTGGCCCTACACAGGGGGTCCAGCCAAATGCAAACGCGAGACCAATCACATAGGATCCCACGAATCCCAAATGTTTGATGTCGCCCACTTCGGAACTGAATTGTCGAAACAGCAGGCCGATCCGAATGACACCGAGGAAATGCAATCCCATAAGCACTATGACAGCGGCTGCAACCCAGCGCAGAAAATCGAAGTACTCCCGAAGTGCCTGGCCGAAAGCCGTTGCGACAACCCCCAAGCCTACGAAAACCGTGATGACCCCAAGAGCAAAAAACAGCGCTGATATAATAGCCTTACGCCGTAACCTTCCCGAAATTTCAGTCCCAGCGGTAAGAGTGTTCATACCAACCCCCGCAA
>NYVC01000042.1 GCA_002684375.1 Marinovum sp. | reverse complement strand
TCACCATCACACACAACATCAAACGTGAGGTGGGTATCCCCCACCGCACCTAGTGCCATCCAAAGGAGAATACCAAATGGCTATTAAAATTCGTCTCGCCCGTGGCGGTAGCAAAAAACGCCCCTTTTACCGCATCGTAGCGGCAGACAGCCGCATGCCGCGCGACGGCCGCTTTGTCGAGAAACTGGGCACGTATAACCCGCTGCTGCCCAAAGACAGCGAAGACCGGGTAAAAATGAACCTTGAGCGTGTCCAGTACTGGCTGGGTGAAGGCGCACAAGTTACCGACCGGATCAGCCGCATGCTAGAAGCTGCCGGCGTTGTGCCAAAGAAAGAGCGCAACAACCCTAAAAAAGGCACACCCGGTGAAAAAGCTGTGAACCGTGCTGAGGAAAAGGCCGCGAAAGCCGCAGACGCCACTAAGGCAGACGCGCCAGCTGTAGCCGAAGAAGAGACCGCCGCGGCGGAATAACTAAGGTTGGCTCTGGCATGGACCTTTTTCCAAAAGCCTTCCAGAGCGATCTGGCCGATCTGATGCGGTGGCGGCGCGACGTGCGCCGCTTTCGCTCAGATCCGGTTGACGACGCGCTGGTGCAAGAATGTCTAGAGACGTTCTTGTTTGCCCCTTCTGTCGGGCTGTCCGAACCTTGGCGGGTGATTCGGGTCGAGAGCACAGAGGCACGTGCAGCGGCGTGCAAAAACTTCCAAATCGCCAATCAAGACGCCCTGCAGGGCTATAGCGGTGAAAAGGCCGTGCTTTATGCGGGGTTGAAACTGTCCGGCATGCGGGACGCCCCCGTACATTTGGCGGTTTATTGCGACGAGGCCACCGACAAAGGCAGCGGGCTTGGTGCCAAAACCATGCCCGAAATGCGACGGTATTCAGTCGTCGGCGCGATCAATCTGTTCTGGCTGGCGGCGCGCGCGCGGGGCTTGGGTGTTGGATGGGTCTCTATTTTGGACCAAGCACAACTGGCGGAGGATCTGACCGTATCAACAGACTGGCGGCTTGTGGCGTATCTCTGTGTGGGCTGGCCAGAGACCAATGACACCACGCCAGAACTGGAAACATCGGGATGGGACACGCGTCGGGGCCATCTGCCCGTTGAGACGAGGTAGGCTGGTATGTTATTTCGTCCGATTCGACTGATTGTGCTGCTGACGGTTGCCTTTGCGGCCGGAGTGCTGTTTGAGCGCAAGCAGGTCGGAGAGGCTTGCGTGCAGGCACAGGGCACCTATGTTGGCGGGGTTTGCAGAGAGGCAAAAGATGTCTGATTTGATCTGTGTGGCGGTGATTGCCGGCGCGTTTGGCGTACAGGGCGAAGTGCGGGTGAAAAGCTTCACCGCGCAGGCTGATGCGATTGACAGCTATGGCCCCCTCAGCGATGAGGATGGCGACAATCACTATGATCTTCGTATTCTGCGCTCAATCAAGAACGGGTTGGCGGTGCGGCTGTCGGGGGTCACCACGAAAGAACAGGCAGACGCGCTGCGCGGCGTCAAGCTGTTTGTCCCCCGCGCACGCCTGCCGCAACTGCCCGATGACGAATATTACTATAGCGATTTGATCGGAATGGCAGTGCTTGACAGTGGTGGCACTGAACTGGGGCATATTAAAGCGGTGCAAAATCACGGCGCGACCGACCTGCTTGAAGTGCAAAGCCTCGATCATAGTGACACTGTGCTGCTGCCGTTTACCCGCACCGTCGTACCGACCGTTGATCTGACGTCCAGACGCGTTATCACAGACCCTCCAGATGGCGCTTTTCCTGACCCTAAATAATCGCTGATATCGACGCACCGAGTGGTGCAACCAGCGACCCCTGACCGCAAAAACAAAGGGCCCGATGATGACCACAGGCGAAGCCTCAAAATCTCATGGACGGCTGTCAATCTCGGCCTCGGCACAGCCGCGCGCGCTGATTACACCCACCCCCAGCCTCAAAGATACCTGGACTGCACAGGTCCTGACATTGTTTCCCACTGCCTTTCCCGGTGTCCTTGGCGAAAGCCTCAGCGGCAAGGCGCTGCAAAACGGTCTTTGGGCCCTCGAAACAGTCGATCTGCGGCTGTTTGGGCAAGGCAAGCACCGCAATGTAGATGACACGCCCTCGGGGGGCGGAGCCGGTATGGTGATGCGCGCCGATGTGCTGGGACGGGCCATTGACACAACCCGAAAAGGCGCTGCTGGCCGCTATCCGTTGATCTATTTGTCGCCGCGCGGCAAGCGCTTTGATCAGGCGATGGCTCTTCAATGGGCGCGCGCGGAGGGTATCACCCTGCTGTGCGGCCGTTTTGAGGGTGTGGATGAGCGTCTGATTGAAGAATACGCCATTCAAGAGGTGTCTCTGGGCGATTTCATCCTGACCGGAGGAGAGATTGCCGCACAGGCCTTGATTGATGCCACGGTCCGGCTTATACCCCGCGTTCTGGGGAATCAGGCGTCGACGGAGGAAGAATCCTTCTCCGAAGGTCTGCTTGAGCACCCGCAATATACGCGTCCTGCCGTTTGGAGGGGCCGTGCAGTGCCAGACATTCTTCTGTCAGGCCATCACGGCAAAATCACCGACTGGCGTCAGGCGCAGGCTGAAAGGCTAACCAAGGAAAGACGACCTGATCTCTGGCGGGCTTATTGTGCGGTGCACGATAGGGACCCGGATGAAGACCAAGAGCTCTGAGGCGGCATCAAACTTTGCGGAAAAAACCGCAAGCAATATAGGAGAGCGCGATGAACCTGATCGCACAGCTAGAGGCGGAACAGATCGCCGCCCTCGGGAACGATATTCCCGATTTCAAAGCCGGAGACACCATCCGTGTCGGCTATAAAGTAACCGAAGGCACCCGCACCCGGGTCCAGAACTATGAAGGCGTCTGCATCAGTCGTAAAAACGGTCATGGCATCGCCGGATCGTTTACGGTTCGCAAGATTTCATTTGGCGAAGGCGTGGAGCGTGTGTTCCCGCTGCATTCGACCAATGTCGACAGTATCACAGTTGTTCGCAGGGGCCGTGTGCGCCGCGCCAAGCTGTATTATCTGCGGTCGCGTCGTGGTAAATCTGCGCGGATTACCGAAGTCACTAATTACAAACCCAAAGCGGGCGCACAGGCGTAAGGAGCGGACAGATGAAAAAAGACATCCATCCCGACTATCACTTTATCGATGTTAAAATGACCGATGGTACAATCCTGAAAATGCGGTCGACGTGGGGTGCAGAAGGCGACACATTGGCGCTTGATATCGATCCCTCGGCGCACCCGGCATGGAATGGTGGCAGCTCACGTCTTCTCGACACCGGCGGTCGCGTATCCAAGTTCAAAAAGAAATACGAAGGCCTTGGTTTCTGATCAGAACGGAGACGTCTGTTCAACACACGCCATGCCTTCGGGCGTGGCGTTTTTTTATTCTGTAAGCATATGAGACGGGTAGAGCCAGATTACCATTTCTAATCCGTGGCTGCCCCCTTTCAAATTATTATTACAAGCTTTACTATTGGTACATTAAAACAATCGCTCTACCGGCAGAGCAAGGGGAAACACATGGCGCATATAATTGCCGTAGGCAATGAAAAGGGCGGAGCGGGCAAGTCTACCGTTTCAATGCATGTCGCCTCAGCACTGGCGCGTATGGGCCATCGGGTGGGTGCGCTCGATCTGGACTTGCGGCAAAAAACGCTTGGACGCTATATCGAGAACCGCACACAGTTTTCTGCGCAAAACAATATCGCCCTGCCCAGTCCCAATTTTGTCGCCCTGCCGGACATTGATCCCGACAGCCTCAAACCCGGGGAAAATGTCTATGATCACCGCCTATCGGCCGCCGTGGCCGAACTGGAGCCAGCAAGTGATTTTATATTAATCGATTGCCCTGGGTCCCATACCCGACTTAGTCAGGTCGCCCATTCGCTCGCCGATACGCTGATCACCCCGATGAATGACAGCTTTGTCGATTTTGACCTGCTGGCCCATATCGACAATGAGGGCGAAAATATCGTCGGTCCCTCGGTATATGCCGAAATGGTGTGGAATGCGCGACAATTGCGGGCCCAAGCTGGGCTGCAGCCGATCGACTGGGTCGTGCTGCGTAATCGGGTTGGTTCGCAACAGATGCTAAACAAGCAAAAAATGGAAAAAGCACTGCATAAGCTCGCCAAACGAATCGGCTTTCGGGTGGCGCCCGGCTTTAACGAACGGGTGGTGTTTCGCGAACTGTTCCCTCGGGGGCTGACCCTGTTGGATCTGAAAGATATTGGCGTCAAACACCTGAATATTTCGAACATTGCGGCGCGTCAGGAATTGCGCGATCTGATTAAAGCGCTCAACCTGCCAGAGGTGTCAGTCGATTTTTAATGCGATTTATGGCCCGTCTTTCAAGCCTTCCCAGCCAGACGCTGTAGCATGTTTTGCAAAAGGGCCAGCTCGGCTTTGGTAAATTCTGTCCCCAGATCTGCTTGATACCGCTCTGCGATGGTGCGCAAATCAAGATAGGCTGTTCGCCCCGCCACCGTGAGCTCTAACAGTTCTTGGCGACGGTCCGTATCGCTGCGGTGACGGGTTATAAACCGACGATCCGCCAGCTTTTGCACCGCGCGACTGATCTTTGTCTTATGTAATTTTGCCCGCAGCCCAATATCACGCGCGGTCATCCGACCAAAAATGCCCAAATGAAACAGCACCCGCCACTCGGTACGCAACATGCCATAGCGGTCTTTATAGACCCGCTGAAACGACAGGCTACTTTCTTCGGCCGCCTGATTGAGCAAATAGGGTAAAAACAGCTGTAAATCGAAAGTGTCAGAATTTTCCATACCGCCCTGACTATGGCTTGTTAGTTACAAAAACAACTATTATTCTAAACCCCATATAAGCAAGGATACCTCAATGACCCTGCAAGCCGACCCCAAGCGCAGCCCCAATACGGCAATTCTGCCAATCCAGGCTCAAAAATACATGCCTGGATTTGGCAATGACTTTGAAACTGAAGCGCTGCCCGACGCGTTACCACAGGGCATGAACAGCCCACAAAAATGCAATTACGGCCTGTATGGCGAGCAACTTTCCGGCACCGCATTTACCGCTCCCACAGACCAGAACGAGCGCAGTTGGTGTTACCGAATACGCCCCTCGGTCAAACATTCGCAACGCTATGAACGCATCGACCTGCCCTATTGGAAAACCGCACCGCATCTCGCCGAAAACGTCACCAGCCTTGGACAATACCGCTGGGATCCAGTGCCACATTCCGAACAGGCTCAGACCTGGCTTACCGGGATGCGCACAATGACCACCGCCGGTGATGTAAACACCCAGACCGGCATGGCCAGCCATATCTATCTGGTCACCGCCTCGATGCAGGATGCCTATTTTTATTCCGCAGATTCCGAGCTATTGGTCGTGCCACAAGCCGGTCGGCTGCGCTTTGCCACCGAATTGGGTATCATCGATCTTGAACCGCAAGAGATCGCAATTATCCCGCGGGGTTTGCTGTATCGGGTCGAACTACTTGACGGGCCGGCGCGGGGCTTTGTGTGTGAAAACTATGGGCAGAAATTCGCCCTGCCGGGGCGTGGCCCGATCGGCGCCAACTGTATGGCCAACCGGCGTGATTTCAAAACCCCGGTTGCAGCGTTTGAGGATCGTGACGCCGCCTCGACCGTGACAGTTAAATGGTGTGGTCAGTTCCATCAAACCGCAATCGGCCACAGCCCGTTAGATGTGGTGGCTTGGCACGGCAATTACGCTCCGTGCAAATATGATCTGCGCAGCTATTGTCCGGTGGGGGCGGTGTTGTTCGACCATCCCGACCCGTCGATCTTTACTGTGCTGACCGCGCCCTCCGGGGTTGAGGGTACGGCCAATATAGATTTTGTGCTGTTTCGCGACCGGTGGCTGGTATCCGAAAACACTTTTCGGCCACCTTGGTACCACAAGAATATCATGTCAGAACTGATGGGTAATATTCACGGCCAGTATGACGCCAAGCCCAAAGGCTTTGTGCCCGGCGGTATGAGCCTACATAACATGATGCTGCCACACGGACCTGATAACACCGCCTTTGAGGCTGCTTCAAACGCGACACTTGACCCACAAAAGTTTGAAAATACCATGTCGTTCATGATCGAGACGCGCTTTCCACAGCATCTGACCAACTTTGCCGCCAATGAAGCCCCGCTGCAGGATGACTATATTGACTGCTGGAATGACATTGAAAAGAAATTTGACGGTACGCCAGGGGTCAAATAATCGGTCGTTGACACCTATACACCTGACCACAAGGAACTAAGAATGCCTCTATTACACAGTTGGGTCGCCTCGGCCAATCATGGCGACAGCCCGTTTCCGCTGAACAACCTGCCCTATGGGGTCTTCTCAACCGCACATAGCGACCCGCGTTGCGGTGTTGCCATTGGCCAGATGATCCTCGATCTACAGGCCTGTGAAGAAGCCGGCTTAATCGACCTTGGCGCGGGACCGGTTTTTGATGTGCCGTTCTGGAACGAATTGATGGAACAGGGGCCCGAGGCTTGGGGCGATCTGCGCAACCGCCTGCTGGAATTACTCGGACAAGGCAGCACAGATCAGTCCCGGCTTGAGGGCTTTATGGTGGCGCAATCGGATGCCTGCATGCATCTGCCGTTTCTGGTGTCGGAATACACCGATTTCTATGCCGGACGACACCATGCCACCAATGTCGGCACCATGTTTCGCGGCGCCGAGAATGCCTTGCCACCCAACTGGCTTCATTTGCCAATCGGCTATAACGGACGGGCTTCGTCGGTGGTGGTCTCAGGCAGCGATATCCGCCGGCCTTGGGGTCAGCTTAAAGGACCCGACGACACCCTGCCGCGATTTGCGCCCAGCGCCTGTTTCGATCTTGAGCTGGAACTGGGTGCCATCGTCGGGACCGACAGCTTTGGACCGGTTACCTTAGATGAGGCCGACCAGATGATTTTTGGCTATGTTTTGCTTAACGACTGGTCGGCGCGCGATATTCAAGCCTGGGAATATCAGCCGCTTGGGCCGTTTCAGGCCAAGGCCACCGCGACCTCTATCAGCCCTTGGATTATCACCAAAGCCGCGCTTGAGCCGTTTCGCTGCGACACGCCCGCACGCGATTTTGAACTGTTGCCACATCTGCGTGACACCGGTCCAATGCTCTATGATATCGATCTCGAAGTCACCCTCGCACCGCAGGGCAAAGTCGGCAGCACCATCGCCCGCACCAATTACCGCGAGATGTATTATTCCTCGGCACAGCAACTGGCCCATCACAGCACCTCGGGTTGCCCGATGACAGCGGGTGACCTGCTTGGATCTGGCACCATATCCGGCCCCGAAAAGCACCAGCGCGGCGCTTTGTTAGAGCTGAGCTGGGGCGGCAAGGAGCCAATCACCCTCGACACCGGCGAAAGCCGCAGCTTTCTTGAGGATGGCGACACCTTGACCCTCAGTGGTGCCGCCCAAGGGGACGGCTTTACCATCGGCTTTGGCGACTGCAGCGGCACCATCCTGCCGGCGCTTAAGGATCCATACGCGAGATGAGGCTCGATCACATCCAACTTGCAATACCACAGGGTAGTGAAAACAAGTGCCGTCAATTTTGGATCGGGTGCTTGCACTTTGAAGAGATCGAGAAGCCCAAGCCTTTGNGGGCACGGGGGGGTGCGTGGTTTTTGAAAGACACGCTCGAGGTGCACCTCGGCGTCGAAACGCCGTTTTCAGCGGCCCAAAAGGCACACCCCGGCATCGCAACCGATGGGCTTCACACCCTCGCCGACAAATTACAAAAACATGGCTATTCCGTTCAATGGGACAGATCTATCCCAGATCGGGACCGCTTTTTTACCACTGATCCTGTTGAAAACAGGATTGAATTTTTAGGAGACACCTGATGGCAAAAGCATTCGCATCCCAAGGCGATATGGCCGAAAAAACAATTAGCTTTACCGAAGTGGGGGATGGGCTCTATGCGTTTACCGCCGAGGGCGATCCAAACTCTGGCGTGATCATCGGCGATGACAGCGTGATGATCATCGAGGCGCAGGCCACACCCCGTCTGGCCCAAAAGGTCATCGATTGCGTCCGCTCAGTCACCGACAAGCCAATCAGCCATCTGGTGCTGACCCATTATCACGCGGTGCGGGTACTGGGCGCTTCGGCCTTTGACGCCGACCAGATTATCATGGGCGACGCGGCCCGCGCCATGGTGGTCGAACGTGGTCAAGAGGATTGGGACAGCGAATTTCAACGGTTCCCACGGCTGTTTGAGGGCCATGAAAGTATCCCAGGGCTGACCTATCCCACCACCACCTTCAACGATGACATGACGGTCTATCTGGGCAACCGCCGGATTGACCTTATGCATCTGGGGCGCGCGCACACCGCCGGAGATATCGTCATTCATGTCCCCGACCAGAACGTGATGTTCACGGGCGATATCGTCGAATATCACAGCGCCTGCTATTGCGGCGATGGCTATTTTTCCAGCTGGGGCGACACGCTGGATAATATTGCCTCATTTGACGTCGATGCCATCGCACCGGGCCGTGGCAACGCGCTGACCGGCAAGGCCATGGTCGAGGCTGCGATTGAAAGCACCCGTGATTTTGTCGACAGCACCTACCGCCCCGCCGCCCGGGTTGCCGCCCGCAATGGCAGTTTGAAAGACGCATGGGCGGCGGTACGCCAAGAATGTGATCCGAAATTTTCGGATTACGCAATCTATGAACACTGTCTGCCGTTCAACGTGGCGCGCGCCTATGACGAGGCCCGCGGCATTGAAACCCCACGCATCTGGACCGCCCAGCGCGATCTCGACATGTGGGCAGCCTTGCAGTCATGAACCCCGGCCAGCCATATCTGTCTATGGCGCAGAACAACGCTTGGGCCAATCATACCTTATACACGGCGCTGACCCCCCTGACAAAGGAGGCGTTTACCGCCAGACGGCCCGGGTTCTTTCCGTCGCTCTGCGCCACAGTGAACCATATCCATGCGGTTGACCTATATTACATCGACGCGCTCTATGCGGGGCAAACCGGCCTTGCCGTGTTTGACCGCGCGCCCGTTGAAGACCATATCGCTCTGGCCAAAGCCCAAAATACTGCCGACAGGCAATTGACGGACATGTGTCGCAACCTGACCCCGCAAATACTGGGTGAAACCCGCCGCGTGGAACGGCGTAACGGACCGACGCAGGAAAGCGTGCCGGCGCTGTTGCTGCACCTGTTTCAACATCAGATCCACCACCGCGGTCAGGCGCATGTACAATTACAAGACGCCGGGATCGCGCCGCCGCAACTGGACGCGTTTCACCTCCAGTTTGAGCGCGCCCCCAGCACCGGACAATTTGACAAATGACGTCTATCTTTGACACCCCACTGTATGCCTATGCGCGTCATGCCGATCAGGAAAACAAAGCCCCGCGCCGTCATCCGGTGGTGATTGTCGGCGCGGGACCCGTGGGTTTGGCACTGGCGGTTGATCTGGCACAAAAGGGAGTGGAAACGCTGGTGCTAGATGACAATGACAAAGTCTCTTTCGGGTCGCGCGCCATCTGTTTCTCCAAACGCACATTAGAGATTGCGGACCGCTTGAATTTTGGTCAGACACTGATCGATAAAGGCGTGCAATGGAACCTTGGCAAGGTGTTCTTCGACGACCGTAAAGTCTATGAATTCGACTTGCAGGCCGAAGCTGGCCATCGCATGCCAGCCTTTATAAATCTGCAACAATATTATTTCGAAATTGCACTGGTCGACCGCACCCGTGCCTTGCAACAGAACGGCGCACCCCTTGATCTGCGCGGTGGCAGCCAGGTCACCTCTGTCATCCCAAAGGCCGATCACGTCACGCTTGAGGTGAATACACCAGACGGCCCCTATACGCTTGAGGCCGACTGGCTGATTGCCTGTGACGGCGCCGCCAGTCCGGTGCGACACGCGCTGGGTCTGGATTTTGTCGGCCGGGTTTTTGAGGATAATTTTCTGATTGCCGATGTGGTGATGGACGCAGATTTTCCCGTTGAGCGCTGGTTCTGGTTTGACCCGCCGTTCAACAAAGGCCAGTCCGCACTGCTGCACAAACAACCCGATAACGTCTGGCGCATTGATCTGCAACTGGGGTGGGATATTGATCGCGAGACTGAAAAAAGGCCTGAAAATGTCATCCCTCGGCTCAAGGCGATGTTGGGCAATGACATAAATTTTCAGCTGGAATGGGTATCGATCTATACGTTTCAATGCCGCCGGATGGAAAATTTTCGCCATGGCAGGGTAATCTTTGCCGGCGACAGCGCCCATCAAGTCAGCCCGTTTGGCGCCCGTGGTGCCAACAGCGGCGTTCAGGATGCCGACAATCTAGGCTGGAAACTGCACGCCATTCTGGGCGGGACGGCCCCCGAGGCGTTGATCGACAGCTATGAGGATGAACGGATTTTTGCCGCCGAAGAAAATATCCAGAACTCGACCCGCTCAACTGATTTCATCACGCCGAAATCACCGGCCAGTCAGGTGTTTCGCGATGCTGTGCTCACGCTGGCCGAGCAATATTCGTTTGCCCAACCGCTGGTCAATTCGGGACGTCTCAGCCTGCCGTGTTGCTATCACACCTCACCATTGACAACCCCAGACACGATGGGCGGCCCCAGACGCAGCCGCCCCGGTGCGCCCTGCCCGGATGTACTGCTGTCTGATGGCTATCTTTTGCAATATTTGGGCAACCACTTTACGCTGTTATGCATCAATACCGCCCCCCCTACCGTGGGCGGTGACATCGACCCCTTCATAAAGACCTTGTGTCTGCATACCAAAGACGATCCCAGCGGCGCGTTGCAAACCCGTTATCTGGCAACAGCACGCAGCGCTGTCTACCTGATCCGGCCCGATCAACATATCGCCGCACGCTGGCCCGATTTTGACCGCGCCGCNGTNCACCAAGCGCACCGCCGCGCCCTCGCAAGAAAGCCCGAGACATGGAGTTGACACTGACCCCGAACATTGCCGCACCCGATGATTTCTATGCCGCCCTGCTTGCGACCCATGACGGTCTCACCCGCGCCGAAAGCGAAGCGCTGAACGCGCGTTTAATCCTGATTTTGGCCAATCACATCGGCGATCACGCGGTGTTGTCACAAGCCTTGCACGCCGCTTTGCCNCCNNCCGCAAAAAGGGCCCCGACATGAGCGATGTTGTCCTTTATGATTATTGGCGGTCCTCGGCCAGCTACCGGGTGCGGATCGCGCTCAATCTCGCCAAAATNCCCTATCGGGCGGTTTCGGTGGATCTTGTGGCCCAAGATCAAAAATCAACCCTCCATCTGGCACGCAATCCGCAAGGATTGGTGCCGGTGCTTGANATTGACGGCAACCGCTTCACCCAATCGCTGGCGATTTTAGACTATCTTGACGAGACCCGCACCTTGGGGCTGTTACCGCAAGACCCAGTTCAGCGTGCCAAAATTCGCGCGCTGGCGCAGACTTTGGCAATTGATGTGCACCCAGTGTGCAACCTGTCGGTGACGCAATTCGCAGTGCAAGAGGCCGGTCGCCAAGCGCTGCGAACGGACTGGATGCGGCGCTTTATCAGCCCCGGTCTGAGCGCATTCGAAACGCTTTTAGACGATTTTGACCAAACACCGTATTGCATCGGATCTGCGCCCACCCTCGCCGATATCTGCCTGATCCCCCAACTGTATAATGCCCGCAGATGGGACACTGATTATCAAAAATGTGCCAAAATCCGCAGTATTGAGACAGCCTGTGCCGCCCATCCTGCCTTTGCTGCGGCACATCCGGATCAAATCAAACCGGATTGACAGCCCTCAGATCCCACCGCAGACTTGGCAAGNGGCTAAGCAAGGCGCCCTTTATTATATCGAGCTGCAGTCGCGGGAGTCGTGGATGCGCGTTAAACGCACTCCNGATACATTTTTCAAANACCTGACGGGNTGGCCGCATCAGCCTCGGTATCTTACCGATCTGCCAAGTGTGGACGGGCTGCGNGTGCATTATATNGATGCCGGTGAGNCCGACAGTGAACGGGTATTTTTATGCCTGCACGGTCAACCCACATGGTCCTATCTATATCGTAAAATGATCCCNGTGTTCACCGCCTCGGGTGCCCGAGTGGTGGCCCCGGACCTGCTGGGATTTGGCCGATCGGACAAGCCCACCGATGCGGCAACCTATGGGTTTGGATTTCACCGTCAGATGCTGCTGGATTTGATCGACAGGCTGGATTTAGACAACATCACGCTGGTTGTGCAAGACTGGGGCGGGTTGCTGGGCCTAACCCTGCCGATGGCCCGACCGTCCCGTATCGCCCGACTTCTGGTGATGAACACAACCCTCGCGACAGGCGCATCCCCAAGTGAGGGCTTTGAAAACTGGCGCACCTATTGCCGAGCCAATCCCGATTTACAAATTGGACGGTTGATGCAGCGCTCTGTACCCGCATTGACCCAGGATGAAGCTGCCGCCTATGATGCGCCATTTCCCGATGCCAGCTATAAGACCGGCGTACGCCGCTTTCCCGAAATGGTGATGACAACACCCGACATGGAGGGCACTGACATCTCCAAGCAGGCCATTGAGTATCTCAGCACCGCATGGCAAGGTCAGAGCTTCATGGCAATCGGGATGCAAGATCCCGTGCTTGGACCAGAGGTTATGACAACACTACGGGCCTCAATTAGAGGCTGTCCACCNCCATTGGAAATTGCCAATGGCGGACATTTTTTACAAGAATGGGGCCAACCTGTCGCACGGGCTGCGCTGACCCGCTGGGGAGACTTAAAATGAGGGATATCGAATGAANTTGTATTATTCNCGAAACAGTCGCGCCGTGCGCGTCNCGTGGTTGCTGGAAGAGATGGGTCTCGACTATGAGATCCACAAGTTCGAACTGGGCGACCGCGCCATGCGCGACCCCGAATATCTTGCGGTTCACCCGATGGGGCGCGTCCCGGCATTGGAAGACCGCGACATCACCCTGTTTGANAGCGGCGCAATCCTGCAATACCTTTTGGCGCGCTATAGCAACGGCCATTTTGCACCCTCGATAAACAGCCGCGATTTTCCTGATTATCTGCAATGGTTTCACTATGCCGAAGGGATGATCATGCCCCCGATGAACACGCTGGTGGTCGAGACGATTCTGTTGCCACCCGAGCGACGCACAGAGATCAACGTCAAGCGGTCCACCAAGCTTTTGAGCCAGATGCTGGCTGCAGTCGACCGGCATATGGCGGGGCGCGAATATCTCACCAGCCAGTTCACTGCCGCCGATATCATGACCGGACACGCGGTAATTATGGCCGGCGAACTTGGGGCAGATCTGTCCGATAAGCCCAATCTGCCGGGTTATATTGAGCGGNTGCGCAACCGTCCCGCATTGAAAGTGGCCTGGTCGCTATGACCGCTCCCGTTATTTTCGTCATTGGTTGTGGTGATTATATCGGCGCGGCAATAGCCCGTCGCTTTGCCGCCGGCGGCTTTACCGTCTGCATGGGCCGGCGCAATGGCGATAAACTGGCACCNCTGNTCGCTGAGATCNCCAANGCCGGNGGNCNCGCATACGGCTATACGCTGGACGCGCGCAATGAAGACAGCGTCAAAGACATCTTTGCCCGCATCGAAGCCGAGGTTGGGGCACTGGATCTGGTGATCTGCAACGTGGGTGGCAATGTAAAATTTGCCCTGCGTGACACCACCGCACGGGTGTTCCGCAAGGTTTGGGAAATGGCCTGTTTCGCGGGGTTTCTCGCCGGGCGAGAGGCTGCAAATTACATGGTGCCACGAGGACATGGCGCAATATTTTTGACCGGCGCNTCGGCAAGCATGCGCGGCACCAGCGGCTATGGGGCATTCAGCGCAGCCAAGGCGGGACAACGCGCTCTGGCGCAATCGATGGCCAAAGAACTGGGACCACAGAACATTCATGTTGCGCATCTGGTGATTGATGCCGGCGTCGATACTGCTTTTGTCCGCGACCGAATTGTCCAATCCGGCAAAGACCCCGATACCCTGCCCGCCGACACATTAATGAACCCCAAATCNGTGGCCGAGGCGTATTGGCACCTTTATCATCAGCCNCGCGACGGCTGGACGTTTGAAATGGACCTGAGACCTTACGGAGAAACGTGGTGACGCAAACATTTGATTTTTTCTATGATTTCGGCAGCCCCTACACCTTTNTGGTGCACAAACTATTGCCTGACATCGAAGCCCGTACAGGCGCAACTGCGATTTACAAACCGATGTTATTAGGAGGGGTGTTCAAAGCAACCGGTAATATGAGCCCCATTCATGTACCGTCAAAACTGGCCTATCAAACCACAGATATCGCCCGCTTTGTGCAACATCATGGTCTCAGCAATCCCCACAACGCACATTTTCCAGTTATGACTATNAGCCTCATGCGCGGTGCCATTTTTGCCGCTGGAAAACCCTATGAAAAGGCCTANCTCGACATCGCATTTGACGCGATGTGGATTGAGGGGCGCAAAATGGATGATCCCGAAACGATTTTCGAGGTATTAAGCTCTGCAGACCTTCCTGCAGCAGAGATCATCGCCGGCACGCAGGAACNGCAAATCAAATCAGCCTTGATCGCCGCCACCCAAGAGGCCGTAGATCGCGGGGTCTTTGGCGCCCCAACACTGTTTGTCAGGGGTGAGATGTTCTTTGGCAAAGATAGTTTGCCAGATTTGGAACGCGCGCTGTTGTAACAGGNGC
Source organism: Marinovum sp. (assembly GCA_002684375.1). Classification (GTDB taxonomy): domain Bacteria; phylum Pseudomonadota; class Alphaproteobacteria; order Rhodobacterales; family Rhodobacteraceae; genus CPC320. The sequence continues at coordinate 21,790 of NYVC01000042.1, read as the reverse complement.
GCGTCGCGNCTTTNAACANNTATAAAGAAGGCCTCGGCACGCGATCCTTTAAAACCATGNAGGCCAACTGTTATAAACAGACGAGATGTAACAAGATTTTAGGAACGATCTGAAAAGTATAAATATCTGATAAAAAATTGATAAATTGATAAATTTCAACNNNGGTGAATTTACCGGTATAATTTAACTGGCTGTGTCAGAAGGTTCATATGNTCGGTNATTGATNTTNGTAANGNACAACCCGAGAATAGAGCCTTGTTAAATNAATTTTAATGCGAGACACTGTTTCTTAGGGTGGAGTCTTTTTCAGTGTTAGTTTTTTCGCATAATCCTTGGCTTGTGCTGGCGTCGCTTTGCGTAGCGCTTATGGCTGGCTTTACCGGCCTGTCTTTGACCAAAGGGCTGTCTGCACAACCGCTGGAGCAACGCAAAAGCACCATAGCCCTGTCGTCCATAGCGATGGGTGGCGGGATTTGGTCGATGCATTTTGTAGCCATGCTTGGGCTGCAATTACCGATCCAGTTTTACTATAACTTCTTGATCACTCTGATGTCCGCCCTTGTGGCAATNTTGGTCGTTGGCTGCGCTTTACTAATCCTGCATTTCCGCCAGCGCACTCCGGCAAGCCTGACCACCGCNGGGTTGATCGTCGGGTTTGGTATTCTCGCGATGCATTATATTGGTATGTCCGGGTTAGAGCTGTGTCGTACNGTGTATTCCAACACGGGCGTGCTGATCACCNTTCTCACGTCNTGCGGTTTAAGCATCGGAGCGTTTCGCGTAGCCTATGGCCAGCGGGCGCACCGTAATATTGTTCTCGGCNCTTTGTGCTTTGCAATGTCGGTGTTTCTGGTTCATTTCATTGCCATGGCCGGCACCAGTTTCANTGCCATCGAAGGCGCGCAGGCATCAGGGCAATTGATCAATAACGAGACGCTNGCAATCGGTGTGGTTCTGACCAGTTTTGTCTTATGTGCCGGATTTCTTTTGACCGGCGTTACGTTTATACCACCTGAGGCGCCGGCTTCGGATCAACCGCCAGAAGCCCAGCNACAACCGGCTGATCCCGTGGTGCTCACCAGCCCGAAACAAAAGAGCNCAANGCAAACCGGATCCAGCCAGCAACAAATTCCCTATGAACAAGACGGNCGCACATTGTTTATCGACCCTGCCTCGGTGGCCGCGGTGCGGGCCGAGGGGCATTATACCTTCATCTATACAGGGTCTGAAAAACTGTTTTGTACATGGTCTATTTCCGAGGCCACCAAGCGTTTAATCGGCGGTCATTTCATCAAATGCCACCGCAGTTTTTTGATCAATCCAATGCATGTAACAAGCTTTAAGCGGCTGAAAGACAACGGCGTGTGTTATTTTAGCAATACCGCACTTTTAGACAGTGTCCCAGTGAGTCGCTCCTGCCTGATCCATGTGCGCGAGGCTTTGGGTATATAGGACTTCGCATTTCGTGCGCGTATTTCGCATTTTGCGAGATGCAAGGCTTGTTCCATTCATAAAGCTCTAACCGTACCGTGTNGCAGCCCTATGNTCAGAGCCAGCAAGTCATTCCAGAATCTGTCTGAGAGGAGCCAGCATGATACCAGCAGCATTCGATTACCATCGCCCACAGGGCATTGAGGACGCGGTNGCGATACTTCAAGCACACGGCGATGACGCCCGGGTTATCGCCGGGGGCCACAGCCTGATACCAATGATGAAATTGCGCATGGCCGAGGTGCCTAACCTTGTCGATTTGCAAGACATCGAAAGCCTCAAAGGTATTACCGTGCAGAACGGTCGGGTCAGCATTGGTGCTATGGTGACGCAACACGAACTGATCACCGATCAAGCGCTCGCCGTCGCCGCACCCATCATGCGCGAGGCAGCGTTGCAAATNGCTGATCCGCAGGTGCGTTATATGGGCACCATAGGCGGCAATNTTGCCAATGGCGATCCNGGCAATGATATGCCGGGTCTGATGCAATGCCTNGATGCAACCTTTACTCTGTTTGGCCCTGATGGTGCGCGCGGCGTGAAAGCCCGCGACTTTTACGAGGGCGCATATATGACAGAACGCGATGACGAAGAAATCATGACCGCAATCCATTTTGACGCCTCAACAGCCGGCTATGCCTATGAAAAGCAAAAACGGAAAATTGGCGATTATGCCACAGCAGCGGCGGCTGTCATGCTGACCAAAGATGGTGGCACATGCACCAGTGCGTCGATTGCATTGACCAATCTAAGCGATACTCCGATCTGGTCTCAGACCGCAGGGGCAGCATTGGTTGGCACAGATTGTAGCCCGGCAGCAATCAAGGCCGCAGTGGCAGCGGGGTTGGATGATATCGACCCCAGTGAAGACAATCGCGGTCCGGTTGCTTTCAAATATCACGCGGCGCGCATGATGATTTCACGAGCGATCAGCAGCGCCTGGGCGCGGGCATAGGGAGAATAAAGACATGACAAAAATGAAGGTAAATTTAACCGTAAACGGTCAGGCCCATGAAGTAGAGGCTGAACCGCGCCAGTTGTTGATCCATTTACTGCGCGAAGACCTGAATTTGACCGGGCCACATATCGGTTGTGAAACGTCGCATTGCGGTGCGTGCACTATTGAAATGGATGGCAAGTCGGTCAAGGCCTGTACCGTGTTTGCCGCGCAGGCGCAGGGAGCAGACATTACCACGATCGAAGGGCTGTCCGAGCCCGGCACATTGAANGTGTTGCAGGAATCATTTCGCGAACATCACGGTTTACAATGCGGCTATTGCACCCCGGGTATGATCACCCGCGCGCATCGGCTNCTGCAGGAAAATCCCACCCCCACAGAAGAGGACGTGCGCTTTGGAATGGCCGGTAATTTGTGTCGCTGCACCGGATACCAGAATATCGTAAAATCTATCATGGCGGCAGCCACCGAACTCAATTCCGCAAAGGAGGCCGCAGAATGAATGATCTGAGCCCAGACAGAGCCGAGCGCAGCGCCAAGCTGAAAGGTCTCGGACATTCCCGCAAACGTGTCGAAGATCAGCGGTTTACCCAAGGCCGTGGCAATTATATCGACGACATGAAAATGCCTGACATGCTGTTTGGTGATTTCGTGCGCTCGCCCTATGCCCATGCCCGNGTCAAATCAATCAACACCGACAAGGCAATGGCCCTGCCCGGTGTAATTGCCGTGCTCACAGCCAAAGACCTTGAACCGCTCAGCCTGCATTGGATGCCGACGCTGGCGGGGGATAAACAAATGGTGCTGGCCGATGGTAAAGTGCTGTTCCAAGGTCAAGAAGTCGCCTTTGTCATCGCCGAAGACCGCTATATCAACGCCGATGCAATCGAGTTGGTCGAGGTTGAATACGAAGAACTGCCGGTAATCACCGATCCGTTCAAAGCACTTGAGCCTGACGCCGTCGTNCTGCGTGAGGACCTTGCCGGCCAGACCAGCGGCGCCCATGGCGAACGCAAACATCACAACCATATTTTTCTTTGGGAAGCCGGCGACAAAGCGGCCACCGAACAGGTGATCGATACCGCCGACGTAGTGGCCGAAGAAATGGTCTATTACCACCGAACACACCCTTGCCCGCTGGAAACCTGTGGCACCGTGGCTTCAATGGACAAGGTAACCGGCAAGCTGACCGTTTGGGGCACGTTTCAGGCGCCGCATGTGGTCCGCACCGTGGCCTCTTTGTTATCGGGGATCGAAGAGCATAACATTCGCGTCGTCTCGCCCGACATCGGAGGTGGTTTTGGCAATAAGGTCGGGGTCTATCCAGGCTATGTCTGCGCCATCGTGGCCACCATTGTTACAGGAAAACCGGTTAAATGGATCGAAGACCGTATGGACAATCTGATGGCGACGGCCTTTGCCAGGGACTATTGGATGAAGGGCAAAATTGCAGCGACCAAAGACGGCAAAATCACCGGGCTTCACTGCGAGGTCACGGCAGATCATGGCGCGTTTGACGCCTGTGCCGATCCCACCAAATTCCCTGCGGGATTTATGAACATCTGCACCGGCTCCTATGATATTCCGGTGGCCTATCTGGGGGTTGACGGGGTCTATACCAACAAAGCCCCGGGCGGCGTTGCCTATCGCTGTTCCTTCCGGGTGACCGAAGCGGCCTATTTCATCGAGCGGATGCTCGAAGTTTTGGCCATCGAGTTGAACATGGATGCCGCCGAATTGCGGGCCAAGAACTTTATTCGCAAAGAACAGTTTCCCTACACCTCAGCAATGGGGTGGGAATATGATTCCGGCGATTATCACACCGCTTGGGACAAAGCCCTCAAAGCAGTGGGCTATGACGCGCTGCGGGTCGAGCAGGCCGAACGGGTCGAGGCGTTTAAGCGCGGCGAAACCCGTAAGCTTATTGGCATCGGACTGACGCATTTCACCGAGATTGTCGGCGCGGGGCCGGTTAAAAACTGTGACATTCTCGGTATGGGTATGTTTGACAGTTGCGAGATTCGCATCCACCCCACAGGCTCGGCGATTGCGCGCTTGGGCACCATCAGTCAGGGTCAGGGCCACGCCACAACCTTTGCGCAGATTATGGCCAGCGAAATCGGTATTTCAGCCGATAGCATCACCATCGAAGAGGGCGACACCGACACAGCGCCTTACGGACTTGGCACTTATGGGTCCCGCTCAACACCGGTGGCCGGCGCTGCAACCGCCATGGCAGGGCGCAAAATTCGCGCCAAGGCGCAGATGATTGCGGCCTATCTGTTGGAAGTGCACGACGGCGATCTAGAGTGGGATATCGACCGCTTTGTGGTCAAAGGCGCCCCGGAGCAGTTCAAAACCATGACTGAAATTGCCTATGCGGCCTACAACCAAGCAATCCCCGGGGTCGAGCCGGGTCTGGAGGCGGTCAGCTATTACGACCCACCCAACATGACCTATCCGTTTGGCGCATATATCTGCGTAATGGAAATCGATGTTGATACAGGCACCCATGAAATCCGCCAGTTCTATGCACTGGATGATTGTGGTACCCGGATCAACCCGATGGTCATCGAAGGTCAGGTGCATGGTGGCCTCACCGAAGCATTGGCCATCGCGATGGGACAAGAGATTGCCTATGACGAGATTGGCAATGTCAAAACCGGCACTTTGATGGATTTCTTTATCCCCACCGCATGGGAGACACCAACCTATACCACCGACTTTACCGAAACCCCCAGCCCACATCATCCGATTGGAGCAAAAGGGGTGGGCGAGAGCCCCAACGTCGGTGGCGTGCCCGCGTTCTCAAACGCTGTGCATGACGCCTTCCGCCCCTTTGGATTGCGGCAGGCACATATGCCCCATGATCACTGGCGGATTTGGAAGATCGGCAATGATCTGGGACTGCACGACGACGTTTAATGCAATACCGGCCTCGATATAATCGGGGCCGGTTTCGCAGCAGCAAAGGCACAAAGATGAATTGGACCCGCGTTCAAAGCGACATGGCAAAGCAAGGCTATGTGGCTTCAGATGATCTGTCTATGGCGCTTCATATCGCGCTGACTCTTGGCAAACCGCTTTTGCTCGAAGGGGCTGCGGGTGTTGGCAAAACCGACATCGCCCGTACCCTTGCGCGCGCCTATGACACACGGCTGATCCGGCTACAGTGTTATGAGGGACTGGATGCGGCGCAGGCCATATACGAATGGAATTATCAACGGCAATTGCTGGCCATCCGCGCCGCGGCCGAAAATGGCGAGACCGGCAAAACGATCGAGGCGCGGCTGTTCTCAGAAGAATACCTGTTACAGCGACCGCTGCTGCAAGCCATCCGGCAAGAGGTGCCACCGGTTTTGCTGATCGATGAAATCGACCGCGCCGACGAAGAGTTTGAGGCCTATCTTCTGGAGGTTCTCTCCGATTTTCAAATCACCGTGCCGGAACTGGGCACGATAAGCGCCACCTCCAAGCCAATTGTAATTCTGACCGCTAATGGCACGCGGGATCTTTCAGATGCGTTGCGTCGGCGCTGTATCTATGCTCACGTCGATTACCCCGACAGACAGACCGAGCTGGCTATATTGCAAGCCCGTTGTCCCGATGTCACCGCACATCTCGGCGCACAGATCATCGGCTTTGTACAAGCGCTGCGCAAGGAAGATCTTGAAAAAAAACCCGGCGTGGCCGAAATGCTCGATTTTTCCGCAGCCCTTGCCGGACTCGGTCTTGCGGATCTGACCGATGATCCGGTCCAGCTACAGGCGGCTCTGACAACCCTGCTGAAAACCCAAGCCGACTGCGGGGCCATCACCACCGAAATCGCCCAGCGGCTGGCAGGGACAGCCGGATGAGCAAAATCACCCGCTTTGCCGCCCGCGACCCCGGACCTGACGCCCGAATGGCGGGTTTTTTGACGCATCTGCGGGCGCATGGGTTGCGGCTCGGGGTGGGCGAAACCGACACAGCGCTGCGAGCATTAACCACGATTGACGCCGCAGATCCCACACAGGCCTGCCGCGCCCTAAAGGCCGTTTGCTGCAGCAATTCCGAGGATTGGGCACAATTCGACACGCTGTTTGACAGCTATTGGCGCAATGACGGTCGGGTTCGGCAGAAAGTCATCGCCTCAGGGCGCGACGTCGCACCAAAACACAGCCGCTCATCCCGTGAGGCACAACAAGCAGCCTCAAGCGATACAAAAGGCACCCGCGACAGCCCGGAGACCTCAAACAAAAACGGGGACAGCTATATGGCAGGGGACGGCAAACTGATTGCCTCAACCGTGCGCAATCTTATGAAAAAAGATCTGCGGGAACTGGTCTCACCCGAAGATATTAGAGAGGCCGAAATAGTTGCCAGACGCCTTGCACAGGCTTTCGCAGACCGGCGCTCGCGGCGGCGCAAACAAGCCTGTAGAGGCAGTCGGGTTGATTTGAGACGCGTGATGCGCCACAGCCTGGCCACCGGTGGCGAGCCAATAAAACTGGCTTATCGCCGCCGGCCAGACCGCGCCGTCAAACTGACCGCAATCTGCGATGTTTCAGGCTCAATGACCGTTTATGCCAAGATATTTCTGTCATTTTTAGCCGGCTTGGTCCGGGCTGATAATGCCACAGACGCCTATCTGTTTCACACCCGACTGGTGCGGATTACCGAAGCCCTGCGCGACGATGATCCGCTGCGGGCTCTCAACCGGCTGACCCTACTGGCAGATGGGTTTGGCGGGGGCTCAAAAATTGGTGGCGCGCTGGATCAGTTTTCTCGCACCTATGCGCGCAAATTTGTCACTGGACGCAGCGTGGTGATTGTCTTGTCGGACGGGTATGACACCGATCCGCCTGAACTGCTGGCCGCCGCACTGACACGGTTGAAAAAACGCGGCTGTAAAGTTATCTGGCTCAACCCGTTGAAAGGCTGGAGTGACTATGCACCAGTGGCCCGTGGTATGGCCGCCGCCCTTCCGCATCTGGACCTGTTTGCCGCAGCCAATACATTGGATAATCTCGCCTCACTTACTCAAAAGGTGTCACGGCTATGACCCCGAAACAGCTTTTAACCGCCGACCTAAACAGCGCTGCAGAGACCCTGCGCGCCAGCAGTACCGCCTTTGCCATAGCCACCGTGGTGCGCACGCTGAACGCCACCTCAGCCAAACCTGGCGCCAAGGCGCTGGTGTTGGCCGATGGCAGCATCGCCCAGGGCTGGGTCGGTGGAGGGTGCATCCGCAGCGCCGTGGGCCGTGCGGCCATCGAGGCCCTGCAAGACGGTGCGCCAAAATTCGTCTCACTGAGACCCGAAGACGTGTTGCAAAGGGACGGAATAGAGATTGGGGCCGAAATTGAAGGGACCAAATTTGCCAAGAACGGCTGCCCCAGCCAAGGGTCGATGGATATTTTTGTCGAACCTGTTCTGCCGCAACCAGAGCTCATAATCATTGGCAACAGTCCGGTCTCTCACGCGTTGGCGCGGTTGGCCGAAAGTTTTGATTTTCACACCGTGATCCGCACCGAAAGCAGCACAGACGGCGCAAAAGTGATCAAATCAAATGCTCGGCAATTTATTGTTGTGGCCTCGCAGGGCAAGTCCGACGCTCAAAGTCTGAAACAGGCCCTTGCCTATGGGGCCGAATACGTTGCCTTTGTCGGCAGCCGACGCAAGTTTGCCGCGTTGGTCAATAAACTGGCAGGCAAGACNTGCGAAGGCANCGCTTTGGATGACGTAATCGCGCCCGCCGGACTGCATATAGATGCGGTCACCCCCGACGAGATTGCCCTGTCGATACTGGCGCAAATTGTGCAGCTGCGCCGCTGCGGCCACCGGCAGCAAGGTGGCGCCGATGTCTGAGTTGGTAAAGCGTCAGTTACCCAGAGACCATTATGGGGATCCGTCTGTTTTTTTCGGCTGTAAATCCTATAATCTAAAGAGGTATACCTCCGGACCCGAGGTGTTGATACCCACCGCAAAACCTCTATGGTCGGGCACAATGCTTATTGTACCCATTATCGCGCAGAGCCGCCGGATATACCNCTAGGCAGGCCTTTTATTAATCATAACACACTACAAGGAACTCAGAATGGAACTTAATGACGAGATCATGATCGCGGCGTCCAAAACACGGGTCTATGAAGCGTTGAACGATACTGAAATTCTCACTGCCTGCATTCCGGGGTGTGAAGAGTTGATCAGACATTCCGATACCGAGTTGGAAGCAAAAGTTGTTTTGAAAATNGGNCCGGTNAAAGCCAAGTTCANNGGCAATGTGACCTTGGANCAAACCGGCGCGCCGGAGAGTTTTTCGCTCACTGGCAAGGGCAACGGCGGGGCGGCAGGTTTTGCCAAAGGTGGCGCAGATGTNACCTTGATCGAACAGGGCGATGGCACNTTNCTGAAATACACNGCCAAAGCCGAAATTGGNGGAAAACTNGCACAATTGGGCAGCCGCCTCATTGTCGGCACCGCAAAAAAACTAGCGTCGAAATTCTTTGTGAAGTTTGCTGAATTGGCTGTCGAGACAAAGACCTGATCGCCAAGCCGGCCTGAGACACCCGAATAAGACGCCCCACAGACAAAATGGGGGGTGACCCGTTGGCTTGAACACCACAGACCTTCAGCCCGTACTTTTTCAAGCGCGGCCTCAAATCTTTATGGCCGCCCTNTTCTGGTNCCAGCTTTCAGAGCCTGTGCACCAGATGTCAGGGCTCAGAAAACAGCGATAACGATTAAAGGCCGCCCAATGATCTGCGCCTTGGTGGGCGCACAGAACCGGGTGCTGACGTCTAGAGGTTGGGGAAATAATCCTCACAGCTGCCCTCTCGGTAGACATCAGCNGTACAGCAGTGCAAGCCACCGCCAAAGGCATAGGCATCGCGCAACTCGACCTCGATCACATTCATGCCCAGCTTGTCCATTTGGTCGGCCTGATAAACTTCGGACTTTTCAACACAGACCGTTTTGGGGTCCAACACCAGTACATTCATGCTGAGCCATGTCGATGAATAACACAAGGGCGGCGGCGCGTTATGGGCTGGTTGCGCCGCATCGACAATGTCCCAGCCGTTCTTTTCAAACATTCCGCGTTGATCGGCGGGCAGACGACGCTGGGGGTTGTTTAGAATCAGGCCGGGACGCAAAGGTGTAAACGTCGCATCGATATGGATCGGATAGGGATCACCGGGAAAGTTTACCGTATGCACCCGGTGGTCGGGGAAATGTCGGCGCAACCATTCGATACCTTTTAGATTNGTGGTAAAGCCATGTTGGACCACCAGATCGCGCCCAAAACGCAGCACATCGGCTGCATCAAAAAGCGGCTCTTCTTCAGTGGTGACAAAGAACTTTTCGGCCGCCCATTGCAGGCGCTTTTCCACGCCTATTTTATCCGACAAATAATCGGGGTGGTAATCTTCATTGGTCAGGCGTGGCTTTGGGGCCGCCTCATGACGAAAATTGGGATCCTCATCCCAGTATTGCTGCATCAACGGCCGGTAGCACAGATATTCAAACCAGCGACAGCGATACGACATCGTCGCCTCAAGAATTTCCGCACCGACCGTGAGCAGAACATCCCGGGGCGGCATGCACCCAAACTGGCTNTGCGTGTGGAAATCCGGCGTGGTGGCNGGAAGAGAAAAATCCGTTGGCGTCGGGCGGTCAACGCGCACGCCGCGTTTGGTCAGCAGATCGGCAAAATTATCTAAAAGCTCGTTGGCGCGGTCGATCGTTTCCTGCGGACGGCGGCCCCATTGACCCCGCATATCGCTGTCTTCGGGCACTTTGGCATCCAGCGCCGGTTCGGCAGGCGGGATATGNCAATCATCAGCGCGACCGACAATGACATGTTTCAAAGGGTCCCATTCGTTCCAACTGTTCACGATGGTTTTTGCAGTTCCTGAACTCATATATTTTCCCCCAAAACAGCGTTGCAACCTCCCTTCACAAAATATGGCTTTCTGCGCAAGCCTGTAAGCGACGGATTAGGACATAATCGTGTCAAAAGAATTCGTTTGCAACTGGGGAATGGATCAGGGGATCGCAACCAGACATAGGCCTAGACCGATCNGAAGAATGTCGGTTTTGGCAATTTCAATCGCAGCACCAAAAGCAGCAAAATCAANCCCATGTAAACTAAGGGCTCCAACTGAAATCCTTTGACCAACATAATGAAATGCAGCGCACCCAGAATTGCAATCCCATAGACCAACTTGTGCAACCTGCGCCACAGCGGACCAAGTTTGCGCACCGCATAATTGTTAGAGCTCAGCGCCAGCGGCGTCATCGCCACAAAGGCCAGCATACCAATGGTAATATAGGGCCGCTTGACGATATCTTGCCACACCATCGACAGAACCTGCACATCNAGCACCAGCCAGACCAATAGATGCACAGAGATGTAGAAATAAGTCATCACCCCGATGGCCCGGCGAAACCGCATCAGGTTCAGACCCAAATGACGGCGCANGGGCGTGATCGCCANGCCGAACACAATCAGTTGCAGACCAAATTCGCCCAACTTGTGCTCGAGCGCCTTGATCGGCTCGACGCTCAGCATACCCGTAGCGGCAAGATAGAAATAATACACCGACGGTACCGTCAACAAAAGATAGACAGACCAGATTGGAACACGACGCGTTGCGCTATGGATTATGGTCAACATTCAGAAATATTTACTGAGGTCCATGCCNTTATACAGGCTAGCCACCTCGCTCTCATAGCCGTTGAACATCCGCGTTGGCTTGCGTTTGGCAAACAGCCCCCCCCCAATCGGACGTTCGCTGGCTTGGGTCCAGCGCGGGTGATCCACCTTTGGGTTCACATTGCTATAAAAGCCGTATTCGCGGGCGTTTGCCTTGTTCCAGCTGGTGGGCGGTTCGCGGTCTGTCAACGTNATTCGCACCACCGATTTGATCGACTTAAAGCCGTATTTCCAAGGCACCACCAAACGCAGCGGCGCGCCGTTTTGTTTTGGAATATCCTTACCATAGATGCCGCTGGCCATAATCGTCAGCGGGTGCATCGCCTCGTCTAACCGCAGCCCCTCGACATAGGGCCAATCCAGCACCGGATAGGAGACCCCCGGCATTTCATCGGGGCGCAGCACAGTTTCAAAAGCCACGTATTTTGCGCCGCTTTGCACCCCTGCCATGTTAAGCAAATCTGCCAGTTCAAACCCGTTCCACGGCACAACCATCGACCAGGCCTCAACACAGCGNAGGCGATAAATACGCTCTTCAACCGTCATTTTAGCCATGATATCTTCGAGATTATAACTGGCGGGGCGGTCCACCAAGCCGTCNATGGTCACCGACCAAGGGGCGNTTGTCAGCCGGTGCGCGTGTTCGGCCGGATCATCCTTNCCCGTGCCAAACTCNTAATAGTTGTTATAGCCNGTAATCTCATCCCAACTGTTNAGCTTTTCATTGGTTTTGGCGACACTCGGCGTGGCGCCCAGCGCAANACCAATACCGGAAAGACCAATACCAGCCATGCCCTTCATGATCTGGCGTCGATTTAGAAAATCGGCCTCTGGCGTAATATGCGCATCAGTTAAATCTGGTGTCCAGCGGTGTGCCATCATACATTCCTTTTCACTGCAACTACNGTATAGGATAATGCGCGATCACCTAAAACCAAACTTACATCACACTTGAGTGCATTTTTTGAAACATAACGGGGTTTCGAACACTTTTTATGGCCTCTTTTTTATGGCCTCTTACCGGGCAATCCGATGTAAGAGACCAAAAAACCAGCGTTTACGGCCGCCTGCGAAACATCAATGCAAAGTCGCATCCTGCGGCGCAGGACGGTTGGGAGCCGCTACGCGATCGCCGATCACCAGCCCATCAGGGCCNGCTGATACGGCAATCCGGTCCCCCTCTAACAAATCGCCTGCCAGCAGCATTCCNGCCAATGGATCCTGAAGTGNCCGCTGCAGCACGCGCTTAAGCGGGCGGGCACCAAACACTGGGTCATAGCCTTCTTCTGCAAGCCAGAGCTTGGCCGCATCATCAAGATCAAGCACAATCTTGCGCCCGGACAAACGCCCGGCCAGTTTCGCCAATTGAATCTCGACAATACCTCCCATATCACCCCGCCCGAGCCGATCAAAAATAATCGTCTCATCCAACCGGTTCAGAAATTCCGGCCGGAAATGCGCGCGCACCGCATCCATCACATCATGCCTGGCCTGCGTCACATCCGATCCATCGGGCAATTGGCTCAGCGCTTGCGCCCCGAGGTTTGAAGTCAGAACAATCAACGTCTGTTTGAAATCTACCGTGCGCCCCTGCCCGTCNGTCAGCCGCCCGTCGTCCAGTACCTGCAACAGCACATTAAACACGTCAGGATGGGCCTTTTCGATCTCGTCAAACAACACCACCTGATAGGGTCTGCGCCGGACCGCTTCGGTCAGCACTCCGCCCTCATCATAGCCCACATAGCCGGGCGGCGCCCCGATCANCCGCGCCACCGCGTGCTTTTCCATAAACTCTGACATATCGATACGCACCATGGCACTGTCATCATCAAACAAAAACTCGGCCACGGCCTTGGTCAGTTCAGTTTTACCAACCCCGGTTGGGCCCAGAAACAAAAACGATCCCAGCGGGCGGTTTTCATCGTTCAACCCCGAACGGGCGCGCCTCACCGCATTGGCAACCGCGCGTACNGCCACCGATTGACCGATCACCCGCTTGTGCAACCCCGCCTCCATGGTCAGCAGTTTTTCACGCTCGCCCTCCAACATCCGCGATGTTGGAATGCCGGTCCACCGTTCAACCACCTGNGCAATCTGTTCGGGGCGCACCGCCTCTTCGATCTGTACCCCGGCTGCACTTTCNGTTTCGGCCTCGGCAAGACGTTTTTCAAGTTGAGGAATAACCCCGTAAGACAGCTCTCCGGCGCGCGCCAGACTGCCCGCGCGCTTGGCAATTTCCAATTCGGCACGGGCGCGTTCAAGCTGTTCTTTGAGATCCCGTGCCGCCGCCATCAAATTGCGCCCCGATTGCCACTGCGCCGTCATTTCAGAACTGCGGTCCTGAAGGTTCGACAGCGCGCGTTCCAGAATTGCCAGACGGTCTTTTGAAGCTTGATCATCCTCTTGCCGCAAAGCCTCTGCTTCGATTTTTTTCTGCAAAATCTCGCGATCAAGCGCGTCCAGTTCCTCGGGTTTGCTATCCACCTCCATCCGCAATCGCGACGCCGCCTCATCCATTAAATCAATGGATTTATCAGGCAGGAACCGATCGGTAATATAGCGGTGCGACAGAGTTGCCGCGCTGACAAGAGCAGCATCCGAAATCCGCACACCNTGATGCAATTCGTATTTTTCCTTGATGCCGCGCAGAATGCTGATGGTGTCTTCAACCGTCGGTTCCTGCACAATAATCGGCTGAAAGCGCCGCGCCAGCGCTGCGTCCTTTTCGACGTGCTTGCGATATTCGTCCAGCGTTGTTGCGCCAACGCAATGCAATTCACCCCGCGCCAGTGCCGGTTTCAACAAGTTTGAGGCATCCATCGCCCCCTCGGATTTTCCAGCCCCGACAAGCGTGTGCATTTCATCAACAAACACGATGATTTCGCCCGCTGCATCGGTGACTTCGGTCAGCACCGATTTCAACCGTTCTTCAAACTCGCCACGAAATTTGGCNCCGGCGATCAGTGATCCCATATCCAACGCCAAAAGCCGCTTGTCAGACAAGCTTTCGGGCACGTCACCTCTGACAATCCGCAACGCCAACCCCTCGGCGATTGCGGTTTTACCGACCCCCGGCTCACCGATCAAAACCGGATTGTTCTTNGTCCGGCGGCTCAACACCTGCATGGCGCGGCGAATTTCTTCATCGCGGCCAATGATTGGGTCGATTTTGCCTTCGCGGGCGGCCTCCGTCAGATCATATGTATATTTGTTCAGCGCATCATAGCCGTCTTCAGCGCTGGCACTGTCTGCGGTGCGGCCTTTGCGNATCTCAGCGATGGCCGCATCTAGCATCGCCGGCGTGATCGCCTCAGCGCTCAGAGCCTCTTTGGCAGCGGACGGAACCACCGCAAGTGCCACGAGAATACGTTCCACCGGGATAAAGCTATCGCCGGCCTTTTGTGCAAGCGCCTCGGCCTCGGCCACCACCTTGACCGCTTTTGTATCAAGGTACACTTGCGCATCACCCGTGACTTTCGGCAAATTGGCCACCGCTTGATCAACTACGGACTGGACCCTTGCAGTCAGGCCCCCTGCGCGGGTGATCAGATTGCTGGCAAAGCCTTTGTCATCATCTAACAAGGCTTTGAGAATATGCTCAGGAACCACCATTTGATGGTCTTCCCGCGTCGCAATGACATTTGCCGCCTGTAAAAACCCGCGGGCACGATCCGTGAACTTACTGAGGTCCATCGGCTATCTCCTTTTTTCTTAAGCACTTATATCTGAGACACCCGCCCAGCGGCACATCTCCTTCAAGTCTTGAGACAAAGATTGTGATTATCGGCCCGCGCTTCAACCCTTGGCGTGAAATTAACTGGCGATGGACCGAAAACACCCAAGGCTACAAGCCCCTGTTTTACGATCAAATCCAGCCGGGCTTG
The DNA here is from genome assembly GCA_002684375.1 of Marinovum sp. GTDB lineage: Bacteria > Pseudomonadota > Alphaproteobacteria > Rhodobacterales > Rhodobacteraceae > CPC320. The sequence goes on along the minus strand of NYVC01000042.1, from coordinate 6,759 downwards.
TGGCACCAAGATATTGGTATTAAATGCAACTTACTGTGTCAAAATACAAGCCACCGCGATGTTTGGTACGCGACGAGACAGGCTATTATCGTCCAGCGCAGAGCCAATCACCCGACGCCGGATCGCAGCATTTTCTTCGGTATCCGCCAACCAGCACAGATACATATCCGCCTCTTTTTTCATCCCAAAACTGGCGCGCGCGGTGCTGCTGACCGCAAAGGGTTCAAAGCCGTTTTGCGCCAGCTGCGACGCGGACATGAAATCACGTTCGCCAACGGGCAATGCGCTGGCAAGGGTTGGCAACAGCGCCAAAGCGAGGCCAGGGAAATAATTTTGAAAGGGTTTCATTTTTTCGCTCTCCTAATTACTCGAAGGGGTTTGTAAGCAACGCCCACGTTCGAAAACAATCTGGTCCGGGGTGAAAATGCGGCCCATTAAAATCTTGCACAGCGCTTGTTCGCAAGGCAAGCGTATAGACCGGGGTCATCAACGGACGCGGGGGCCTTAAGATGCACGCCCGAGGCAAAAACCCACGCCGCGATGACAAGCGCCGCTTGACCACGGCCTGCCAGNGCGCGACAAGGACGCAGCCGCAATAGGCTCATAAAAGGAAAATATTATGTCTGATGATCGTTTGATTGTGGCGCTTGACGTGCCGGACGCGCTGGCCGGATTGGCTCTGGCTGAAAAATTGGGTGATGCAGTGTCCTTTTATAAGATTGGCCTCGGCATGCTGACCGGCGGAGGATTGGGGTTGGCCAATGAGTTGAAACAAGAACACGACAAGCGCATCTTTCTGGATATGAAGCTGTTCGACATCGGCGCCACAGTGGAAAATGCCGTGCGCGGTCTGGCGCAATTCGATCTCGATTTCCTGACCGTCCATGGCGATCCAAACGTGGTGCGCGCCGCCAAAGAAGGCGCTTCGGGCANAGACCTGAAAATTCTGGCAGTCACGATTTTAACCTCGCTCGACCGCGCGGATTTGGACGCCAATCTGATAAAACCCGGTGCCATGCAAGACCTGGTCACAGAGCGCGCCAAACGCGCCTTGGCCGCCGGTGCAGACGGGGTTATTGCCTCGCCGCAAGAGGCGGCGGTCATTCGCGCGCTGCCCGAGGCAAAGGGTCGCCTGATCGTCACGCCTGGTGTCCGGCCCACCGGCAGCGATGCTGGTGACCAAAAGCGCATTGCGACCCCTGCCAAAGCCATCACAAACGGTGCCGATCATATCGTCGTTGGGCGTCCGATCTGGCAAGCCCCTGATCCAAGACAGGCCACGCAGGCGATTTTGGCCTGCCTGCCCTAGAACCACGCTCAGGACGCTATGTGACCCAATACAATTTGGCCACCTGCGCTTTGGCATAGAATTTTCTGAGACTGTTTTTGTGAAGAACTGTTATTCAGGCGACCGTGCTTTGGGCCAGTTTTGGTCGGCCCAATTTTGGTCGGGCAGTGTTATCCAGCCCGTGTTCGCTAACTCCAGATTTTTCTACTGGCACAACCTCGATGACATGGGGCAACATATAAATCACCGATGTTCACGGCCGTCGAAATCCGTTACTCTGTCTGTGTTGGCCTTTCCTTGTGTTGATGGTTCCAGATGCCCTGCCTATGCCGCGATTGCCTGACCCAGTTTGATACGGGCCGGCGCTGCCCTGCCTGCCGNAGCCCAAGGGTNGCGCGCCACGACGAGTTGGCCACCCTGTCGATTGCCCATATGGATTGCGACGCCTTCTACGCCAGTGTTGAAAAACGCGATAATCCAGCGCTTGCTNACAAGCCAGTGATCATCGGAGGTGGGCGGCGCGGCGTTGTCTCGACCGCCTGTTATGTTGCGCGCATCCGCGGCGTGCGCTCGGCCATGCCGATGTTCAAGGCGCTGAAACTTTGCCCTGAGGCGGTGATTATTAAGCCACGCATGTCCGCCTATGTCACGGCCAGCCGCGCCATCCGGGCGATGATGGAAGAGCTGACACCCGCCATTGAGCCTCTGTCGTTGGACGAGGCATTTCTGGATCTGACAGGCACAGAAAAACTGCATGGGGTGCCACCGGCTGTGATGCTGGCAGGGTTGGTCAAGCGCATGCAGGATGAGCTGGGTCTCACGGGCTCAATCGGCTTAAGCCACAATAAATTTCTGGCGAAAGTGGCCTCAGATCTCAACAAACCCCGCGGGTTTTCGGTGATAGGCAAAGCCGACACAACCAGTTTTTTNCAAGATAAACCNGTCGGAATGATTTGGGGGGTGGGGCAGACGACNCNGGCCAGTCTTGAAAAGGCCGGNATCCTCAGTTTTACCGATTTGTTGCGCTGGGAAAAAACCGACCTGACCGCACGATTTGGATCAATCGGAGAGCGGCTTTGGCATTTGGCGCGCGGGCAGGACAAACGCCGGATTTCAGCCCATACGCCAGTCAAGTCGATCAGTAATGAAACCACATTTTTCGAAGATACCACCGACCCCGACATTCTAGACGGGCACTTATGGCGCATGGCCGAAAAAGTGGCAGACCGCGCCAAANCCAAACATCTGGCCGGCACAGTGATCGTATTGAAACTTAAACGCAAAGATCACAGTCTGATCACCCGGCGCAAGTCGCTGCGCGACGCCACGCAACTGGCCGATAAAATCTACCGTACCGCCCGGTCTCTGTTCGATCAGGTCGAACACAAAGGCCCGTTTCGATTGATCGGTACAGGGCTGTCACACTTATGCTCNGAAGAAAATGCCGAGCTATCCGAGGACCTGCTGGATCCCAAGGCCGCCCAGAGGGGTCAGGCCGAACGTGCCACAGACCAGATAAGGGCCCGATTCGGGGCAGAGGCAATCCTGAAAGGTCGGGCTTTGCGTTNATCTATTCGGCGGCAAGCCGATCGCAAGCGCGGCCAAGGTCGGCCAGTTTGGCCACCACTGGATCCAGCTGGTCACAGAGCTGTGCAAAGCCGGCATGCGGACGAAGCGTTGCCTCATCCATATACAGCGATCGGTCGATTTCAAGTTGCACTGCGTGCTGGCGCTGCGACGGGCGACCATAATGTTGGGTGATATAGGCCCCGGCAAACGGCATGTTGCGCGAGACTGTAAACCCTGCCTGAGTCAGAATATCTTGAATGCCATCCACAATNTAGCGCGAAGCTGACGCCCCAAAACGGTCACCAATGATAATTTCCGGCCGCTTTTGACCNGCGCGAAACGTCCCATCCAAAGCTTCGCGAGGCATCGAATGGCAATCGATCAAGATCGCCTGCCCAAAGCTTGCTTGTGCCGCAGACAACAGCGATTGCAAACGGGTGTGATAGGGCCGCCAATATTGGTCAAGTCGCNTTGTGGCCTCGTCCAATGTCAATTTACCCCGGTAAATTGCGCGACTGTTTGACACGACGCGCGGGATAACCCCAAGACCGGATAAAACGCGCGGCGTATAGACCGATTTCGTCACGCCGGTGATCACTGCAGAATCCAATTCAGTATTGTTCCGGTTCAAATCCACAAAAGCCCTCGGCGCGCTGGCATGTAGAAACGCGCAGCCATGATCAGGGGCGCAGGCAAACAGCTGATCAACGAACGCATCCTCAGAACTGCGAATCAGGTTGCGGTCTAAAACCGACTGTTCAAGGAAACTATCGCTATAATCACGCCCACTGTGCGGCGAGGCAAACACCACACCCGAGCCATAGCGTACGGGCATTGCAAGATGATAGGCGGGCGGGCGCATAGAGNCTCCTTTGCATTCAGTATATAGCGTTAAAATCTAGAATGCCAAAAGGTCTTGATCCCCTGATCGACTCCTCTTATACACCGCCCACCGGCGCTGAGGAACGCGCCCCNTCTTGTGGGGTGGCTAACGACGATGCCAAGGGCGGTTAGCTCAGCGGTAGAGCACTACGTTGACATCGTAGGGGTCACTGGTTCGAACCCAGTACCGCCCACCATCAACACCTGTAAGGGTGCAATTTAACCAATGGCGCATGTCGCGCCGTGAAATGAGGAGAGGACCATGAAGGTCAGAAACTCGCTCCGCTCGCTTAAGCAGCGTCACCGCGACTGTCGTGTCGTGCGCCGCAAAGGCCGGGTCTATGTGATCAACAAAACCCAGCCACGGTTCAAAGCGCGTCAAGGCTAAGATCCGTCACCCCTTAAGGGTAAAGACAGTGCAAACAAGCCCCGCCNCTCAGGCAGGGCTTTTTGTGTTTTTGACCGGTCCGGTTTAGAAACCGGTTGTGATCAGGTCCTGCCTTATGATTATCTAGCTCTCAAACCCCAAAGCGCAGAGGCCAGATATGCACCCCGCCGCGAAAACAATTGTGATTGGCGCCGGCATTTCCGGAGTTTCCTCAGCTATATGGTTGCAACGCGCCGGGCATGAGGTTTTGCTGATTGATAAAGCCGCACCGGGAATGGGTGCCTCTTACGGCAACGCCGGGCTTTTGGCACAATGGGCCTTTATTCCGGTCACGACGCCGGGTCTTTTGCGCACAGCCGCAAAATACCTTCCCGACCCAAAATCACCACTGTTCATGCAATGGCGCTATTTGCCACGCATGCTGCCATGGCTACGGCAGTTCATTGGCAATGCCAATGATACCGATACCCGCCGTATTGTTGAAAACCTAAAACCGTTGGTCACCGACGCCCTCGATCAGCATCGTAGCTTGGTAAAAGGCTCTGCAGCGCAAAAATGGATCGCCGAGAGCAGTTTTAGTTTTGCCTATAAAGACCGTAGCGCGTTCGATGCCGACAGCTACGGTTGGAATCTGCGCCATGAGGCCGGGCAAACCCCCGAAATCATTGAGGGGCCCGCTGTGAGGGAAGAAGAACCGATATTGGGGCCTCGAATCAACCTGCTCGCGGTATTGAAAGGTCATGGGCATATTCTAAACCCAGGCAGATATGTTGCCGAACTGGCAGAAGTTTTTCAACAGGCAGGCGGACGGTTCGTCACCGCCGAGGTACAGGATTTTGACCTAACCAACGGAAAAATTACTGCTGTCGAAACCAACCACGGTCGATTTGACTGTGACCACGCAATTTTGGCGGCAGGTATCTGGTCAAAACCACTGATGAAAAAGCTTGGATTGAAGGTGCCGCTTGAGGCCGAGCGCGGCTATCACATCATTTATAAAAATCCCTCTCAACTCCCCCGCAATCCTATGATGATTGCAGCGGGAAAATTTGCTGTCAATCCAATGGAAACTGGCCTGCGCTGTGCCGGTTTGGTCGAATTTGGCGGCATCAAAGCCGGACCCTCACGCGCTCCAATAGCGTTGTTGCGCCACAAAACCCGAGAAGTCTTTCCCGATCTGCGCTATGACAGCACCGAAGAATGGCTTGGATTTCGCCCCTCAACCCCGGACAGCCTTCCGTTGATTGGCGAGATCAGAAACACCGGCATCTACACCGCCTTTGGTCACCAGCATGTCGGCCTGACCGCCGGGCCCAAAACCGGGCGGCTCGTAGCGGATCTGATCACAGACCGCCGACCAAATATTGACCTGTCCGCCTATAGCCCAAACCGCTATTGCTAGGCCACAATAAGAGACGACGCTTTGCTGCTGATTGTTCAAAACCTGTAAGATTCTTCTGATTTTCAAAAGGTCATCTCGACCCGCTTTACAAATGCTTCCAGTTGATGCCGTTCGTTTTCACGCCCATATTTTTCCGACAGCAGGGCGCGGCCTTTTTGAAATTCCTCCGTATCCAAAAGACCGGCATCAACCGCTTTAATTGCATCCGCTGTTTTCAGCGTGAAATTCTTCAAGTCACCGTTTTGCACCGCGATCAAATTTGGCTTTTTAAAATATTCGCGCGCGCCCTGTCCCGTATAACCGACAACCACAGCTCCCGAGAGCGCAGCTTCAAGTGGCGGCAACCCAAAACCTTCAAGATCACAAAACGATAAGAATATACTGGATCGGGACAAGATGTCAGCTGCCTTGGATGCGACCATGTTTTCGATCGGCACAACCGACCAATCTGCTGGCAGATATTCCGTGAGATAAAATTTTAAACGCTTGCTGTGTACAGGTAGTTTGCGCGGCATATAAGATATTATTTTCTCTTTTTTACCGGGAAAAAACCCATCATCCACGTGGGGGAACACTCTGATAACTTTCTTTTTATCAACCGTAGGGTAGACCGTAGAGATCATCGAAGTGGTGTCTTTTGAAATCGATAAAATCAGGTTGGCGTTCTCATAGACCTCTTTCACTTCTGCAGCACTATGGCCCCAATTCAATGCCGAGTTGAGATAGTATCCATTTTGTACATAAATCGCATATCTGAAGCCCGCCCGTAAGAGTTGCTTGCCGTATCGTCCCGCCCAGATTTCTGGCAGAACAATAAAATTACTTTTTTTATTCAACTCGTGTTCAGTGCGAATTGTCGCGTTATGATCAAACCAAGAACAGTTGAATCCCAAATTGTCAGGGCTGTAAACCGAGCTTTGAACCCCAAGGCTCGCAATCATTTCAGCATGTTTATACGTCACCTTGACGCCACCAACTATCTTGTCATGTGCAAGACCAAAAAACACAATTTCAAGTTCAGTATTTTTAATATTTTCATTATTTTTTAATAATTTATCATCTTTAGATGCGTTGGCCATACTTAATTTCCTTGTGTCAAATCAGTCAATCTAAATCTATAAATGCGCTGGATTTTTCAGTTTAACATTCAATAAATGATATTATTCTACCGCATTCATTCCAGAAATCTACACGTGTTGAAAAAAAGGCCGTCTTTTTCCTGAGCCGCAA
>NYVC01000041.1 GCA_002684375.1 Marinovum sp. | reverse complement strand
GAGGGGCGCGGGATTGCCGAGCGGCATAGCAATGAAAATACACCACTTGTGGTTCGGGATCACCGGCTGCCACAACCGCACCGAAACCGGGCTTGACGGTTTGCGGTACTGGGTTTGGCCAAGCAAACTGTATGTGAAACCTGATAAAAAATGGGGAGCCGGCCGAATTGGCCGGCTCTATGCTTTTGAGTGACGGTAGAATCACGCATATTGAGGGTGGACAGAGTGTGACCGAAGGCTCTGTATTTCCACTGTTCAGGCCTCTGGCTCTTTGTCCCGTGGTGAGACGTTAGGCGTGGGATTGGTGGTTGGCGAACATTCTTAGATGTTCCCCAGAAAATAAAGGATCGCAGAGTGCGAAATAACAACCGGTTTGAAACGCAATTCGACGCTGGAGATTGAATCGGCTTGCTGCTACACCCACGACATTCATAACGGCGCAGCGAAAGGGCTGTCCATGAACGCTATTATTCGCAAGGCTGTATTTCCGGTCGCCGGTTTTGGAACACGTTTTTTGCCCGTGACCAAGGCAATGCCGAAAGAGCTGCTACCCGTGGTCAACAAACCTTTGATCCAATATGCAGCAGAAGAGGCGATTGCGGCTGGTTGTGATACACTTATTTTTGTGACTGGGCGCAACAAGCGGGCGGTCGAGGATCATTTTGACAGCAATCTCGAGTTGGAGGCGGCGTTGCGCGCCAAAGGCAAACATGCCGAGGCCGAGAGCCTGCGCAATATTGTTCCGCCACACGTGAAGTGTATATTTGTACGCCAACCCGAACAGCTTGGGCTTGGCCACGCTGTGCTTTGTGCCGAACGTGCCGTCGGAGATGAGCCGTTTGCCGTTTTGCTTGCAGATGATTTTCTGATTGGCGCGGTCCCTGGTGTCATGACTGATCTGATCGAGGCGTATACGCTGTCGGGCAAGTCACAAATTTCGGTCATGCAGGTCGATGGACCACAGATTTCTCAATATGGGGTGGTCCGGCCAGGGGCTGGTGTCAATGAGGTTGCCGGTCTGGTTGAGAAACCGGCGCTGCAAGATGCCACTTCTAACTTGGCCTCTATCGGGCGTTATCTCTTGACCCCTGATGTGTTCGATATCCTGCGCGACCAATCCCCCGGATATGGCGGAGAAGTACAATTGGTAGATGCGATTGATACCATGGCGGCAGGGGCGGCGGTGTGCCAGGTCCCCCTCACCGGATTGCGATTTGATTGGGGGTCGTTGGAGGGGTATCTTGACGCTATCAAATACGTCACAGATCATAAATTATACTGAGAGTTATATCATCAAGATTTAGGGTGATACGAAACAGATTTGAAAAAACAAAATTTTATTTTGGAGCTTATAATGAAGTGTCAAGAATTTTCAGAGATCACGCCCGTTTTATTAGCGGGTGGTTTGGGCACGCGTCTGTGGCCTTTGTCGCGCAAAAGTTATCCCAAACAGTTCTCAAACTTTATTGGTGATATGAGCTTATTTCAGGCCAGTGCTCAACGGCTCACCTCTTCTGAAGGTCTAAGTTTCGCCGCTCCACTTACGATGACCAATGCGGATTTTCGGTTTATTGTGGTCGAGCAATTGCAAGCTATCGGAATCGAGCCTGGGGCCATATTAATCGAGCCCGAAACCAAGAATACTGCGCCGGCAATTCTGGCAGCCTGTCTTTATGCGGTCGCTCAAGACCGCGATGCGATTTTATTGGTTGCCCCTTCTGATCATGTGATCCCCCAAGTTGCAGCTTTTCACGCGGCAATCGCGCTGGGGTTGGATCAGGTCGCACAGGGCAAGATGGTTACCTTTGGCATTACGCCGACACGGGTTGAGACCGGGTACGGATATCTCGAACTTGATGCTTTGCCCAAAGACGGGGCAGTGGCCCTGAAAAGTTTTATTGAGAAACCCGACAGCTAGAGTGCTGCAAAGATGATTGAGGCGGGACATTACCTTTGGAATGCGGGCATTTTCCTGTTTAAAGCCCAAGATATGATCACAGCCTTCGAAGCCTATGCGCCTGATCTTCTGAAGCCTGTTACGGCCGCACTGACGAATGGTTGTCCTGACTTAGGGTTTTTCCGTCTCGCGCCCGAGGCGTGGTCGCAGTGCGCCGATATCTCAGTAGACTATGCGGTCATGGAGCAGGCAAGCAACTTATCGGTTGTGCCCTATTCTGCGGGTTGGTCTGACCTTGGTGGTTGGGATGCTGTCTGGCAAGAGCAGAGTCCAGATGCCGCAGGGATTGTGACCTCTGAGAACGTCACAGCGATAAAATGCACGAATACGCTGCTGCGTTCAGAGCATGGCGATCAGCATCTGGTTGGTTTAGGCTTGGAGAATATAATTGCGGTGGCGATGCCCGATGCGGTGCTGGTGGCGGACATGTCGAAAGCGCAAGAGGTCAAGCAGGTGGTGACGCGCCTGAAGACTGGCGGGGTTCATCAGGCTGAGACCTTTCCGAAAGATCATCGTCCGTGGGGATGGTTTGAAACTCTGGCCATTCGAGGGCGTTTTCAGGTCAAACGTATATTGGTCAATCCCGGCGCATCGTTAAGTTTACAAAGCCATCATCACCGCTCGGAACATTGGATCGTTGTCGAAGGTACGGCAAAAGTGACCATCAACGAAGCCGTTAAAATCGTCACTGAGGGTCAATCTGTCTATATTCCCCTCGGTGCGGTGCACCGCATGCAAAACCCAGGTAAGATGCCTATGGTGTTGATTGAGGTTCAGACCGGTGCTTATTTGGGTGAAGATGATATCATTCGCTATGAAGACCAATATGCCCGCAGCTGAGCGTAGTCCTGTAACTGAGATGAGATAAAATGACCAACAGTTTAACCTGTTTCAAAGCCTATGACGTCCGTGGCGAGTTGGGGGTAAATTTTGACGCCGAGATCTGCTATCGAATCGGGCGCGCTTTTGCTCGTACAATAAGAGCAAAGACTGTGGTAGTGGGGCGCGATGCCCGTGCGACATCGCCGGAATTGGCCGATAGCTTGTGTGAGGGAATGATCGCCGAGGGGGTCACCGTTCTTGATATCGGTATGGCAGGGACCGAAGAAATGTATTGGGCGACCAGTTTTTTCGAGGCAGATGGCGGGATCGAAATAACCGCCTCGCATAATCCGATTAATTATAATGGTCTTAAGATGGTTAAATCTGGGTCGAGACCGCTGGACCCGGAAACAGATTTACTGGCAGTCAAAGCCTGCGCTGAGGCCGCTGAGTTTGGCTCTGTGATACCGGGTGGCCAGCGTCAGGATCGTGTGGCGGAGGCCAAGGCGGCCTATGTGGAAAAGGTGATATCCTTTGTAGATGTGACAAATTTGCGGCCGTTAAGAATTGTGGTGAATTCTGGCAATGGTGCGGCGGGGCCAACGTTTGATGCGCTGGCACAGGCGCTGGGGGAAAAAACCGACGCGTTTGAGTTTATTCGGCTGTTTCACGCGCCCGACAGTACGTTTCCCAATGGGATCCCAAACCCACTTTTGCCCGAAAATCACGCCCCGACGCGCGATGCAGTTCTGGCGCATGGCGCTGATCTTGGTATTGCCTTTGATGGTGATTTTGATCGCTGTTTCTTCTTTGATGAAAGCGGGCGCTTTATCGCCGGTGAATATATTGTCGGCTTGCTTGCCTCAGTCATGTTGGAAAAAAATCCAGGTGCTAGTATCGTTCATGATCCGCGGGTTGTTTGGAACACCAAAGATTTGGTGCGCTCCAAAGGCGGCACTGCGGTGCAGGCCAAAACTGGCCACGCATTCGTCAAGCAAGTCATGCGCAAATCTGATGCGGTTTATGGCGGTGAGATGTCGGCCCATCATTATTTTCGCGATTTTGCCTATTGCGACAGCGGCATGATCCCCTGGCTGGTGTCATGCGAATTGATGGGGCGTAGTGGTGAACCCATGTCAGCACTGCTTGCCGAGCGCATGGCGGCCTATCCCTCGTCTGGAGAGACTAATTTTACCTTGCAAGATCCACAAAGCAGCATTGCCGCAGTTCTGGGTCACTATGAACCTTTGTCGTTGCATAAAGACGAGACAGATGGCATGAGCCTTGAATTTGACAACTGGCGGTTCAACTTGCGTGCCTCGAATACTGAGCCCGTTGTCCGTCTCAATGTCGAAAGCTCTGGGGATCCCGACCTTGTGGCGATCAAGCTGGCTGAAATTAAAACGCTTTTGAATTCCGCATAGGCCTGTGCCTAAGGTGGTGTTATACAGGCTTTATCTCTCAAAAGTATTGATATTATAATTATTTTGATATAAATGTGGCGACGCTTGGGGTTTTTGTTCAAGCGCGCTTAGATTTTTACGGGGGGTCCAAAATGTTGAATTGTTTTGTAATTTTTACTGGTTGGTCCCGTCTGGCAATGCCGCAGGGCTTATCCCTGACCTAAGTGCACCGCGCCCAAGGCTTTGGCTGGTTCGTGATGCAAACGCTGTTTTCATCACCCATTGTTTAAGAGCCTTGCCATGTTTGACCCTGAAAATTTATTCCGGGATCCGCGAATCCTGCGGTTGTTGTCATATAAACAGCCCGACCCACGTACCCGCAACGACCGCTCTAAGGAAAAACCTGTTGTTGAAGCGCGCAAGCGCTCCCTATTTTCTCGCATTTTATCACGTTTGTTCGACTAGGGCGTGGCACAGGCCACTTGACCTGTGTTGCAAGGATAGATTTAACCACAACTCAATTGAGGAGAAAGCATGGCACGAGCGTCAACCGGATCAAGGGCAAACGAGGAGCGTGAGACGTCAAAGCGGATCGGGGCTTTGGCGGCTTTGTGGCCCTTTGTACGCCCTTACCGCGTCATGATGGGTTTTGCGATCGTCGCCTTGGTGGCCACCGCGACAGTATCCTTGGTTTTGCCGCTGGCTGTACGCAAGGTGGTGGACAATTTTAATGCCGATGAAAGCAACTTGCTGGATCAGTATTTTGCGATGGCGATTGTTGTGGTGGCTTTGCTCGCCTTTGGCACCGGCATGCGTTATGCTTTGGTCACGCGTTTGGGCGAGCGTGTTGTTACTGATATTCGCAAGGCGGTGTTTGGGCGGGTGATCAATATGAGCCCGGCATTTTACGACAATATTCTGACCGGCGAAGTGCTAAGCCGGATTACAACGGATACCACGCTGATCCTGTCGGTAATCGGGGCCTCTGTGTCGATTGCGCTGCGCAATATGTTGATTTTCGCTGGCGGTTTGACGATGCTCTTGCTGACGTCGGTGAAATTAACTGGTCTTTTGCTGTTGATTGTGCCGATTGTGGCGCTGCCGGTTTTGACACTTGGGCGACGGTTGCGGGTGCTAAGTCGTGAAAATCAGGATTTCATTGCGGCCAGTTCTGGCAATGCCTCTGAAGTTTTAAGCGCGCTTCAGACAGTGCAGGCCTTTACCCATGAGACGGCAAGCCGGCAGACTTTTGATCGGGTCACCGAGAAAAGCTTTGAGTTGGCTGCACAGCGGATCAATACCCGTGTTTTGATGACAATGATTGTGATTTACATGATCTTTTCCGGCGTGGTCGGGGTGTTGTGGATCGGGGTGCACGATATCCGCAGTAACGCGATCAGCGCCGGTGAACTGGCGCAGTTTGTGATTTACGCCATTCTAGTGGCGGGCTCGGCTTCGGCGCTGTCTGAAATCTGGGGGGAACTCCAGCGCGCCGCAGGCGCCACAGAACGTCTGGTGGAGCTTTTACAGGCAAAAGATACCGTCACCGAGCCCAAAAATCCGCTTGATTTGTCGCAACCGCTGCGCGGCGAGATTATTTTTGACGATGTTCACTTTCGCTATCCGGCACGCCCCGACCGGTTGAGTTTAAGCCAGATCAACCTGACGATTAATCCGGGCGAAACCGTGGCGCTTGTCGGTCCTTCGGGGGCTGGAAAAACCACGATTATTCAGCTGATTTTGCGGTTTTACGACCCCACTTCGGGGCAGGTGCGTTTAGATGGTGTTAATTTGTGTGATCTGCGCCGTGATGTCTTTCGGAATGTCGTGGCCTTGGTTCCGCAGGATCCAGTGGTTTTCGCAGCGTCAGCGCTTGAAAATATCCGCTTTGGCAATCCAGAGGCCAGTGATGAACAGGTATATGCCGCAGCTAGGGCGGCGGTGGCGCATGAGTTTATCACCCAATTGCCCGATGGCTATGACAGCTACCTTGGAGAGCGGGGGGTGATGTTGTCAGGCGGGCAGAAACAGCGGATTGCCATCGCTCGGGCGATTTTACGGGACGCACCCGTGCTGTTACTGGATGAGGCCACAAGCGCATTGGATGCCGAAAGCGAGCAGGCGGTGAAATTGGCAGTGGAGACGTTATCAAGCGACCGCACGACGATTATTATCGCCCACCGGCTTGCAACGGTCAAAAAAGCCGATCGGATTGTGGTCATGGATAAGGGACAGATTGTTGACACTGGCACACATGACGAACTGGTTGCCAAAGAGGGGCTATATGCACATTTGGCGCGGCTGCAGTTTACAGACGGTGCTGCTGAAGTATAGTGGCCGCGCATGATGTGACAAGGCGTCTGTTAAATACGGTTGACCAATATATGTTAACGTCGGGTGAACAGCTATAAAGCTGGACCTGTAGGGGGAGAGAAGAGATGGGATTTTCATCTGTTGAGGATGTGCGTGCGATTGAGCAGGAAACACCTTGGAGCGAACGCGACCTGCCCGCAACAGTGTATGATTTGCTGGATAAAACCGCGAGTAAGATGCCGGATGCCAATGCGGTCAGTTTTCAGCTTATGTCGGGTGCAAACAGTAAGGCTGAAACCCTCAGTTGGTCGCAGTTGCGCGCGCAGGTGACCCAGGCGGCAAATTTGTTTTCCCGACTTGGGATTGGCGAAAACGATGTGGTGGCTTTTGTTTTGCCCAATTCAATGGAAACCGTGGTGGCCCTTTTAGGTGGCGCGGTTGCTGGGATCGTTAGCCCGATCAATCCGCTGCTGTCGCCAGAACATATTGGCGGGCTTCTGCGCGAGACGGGCGCCACCGTTGTGGTGACGCTGAAAGCATTTCCCAAAACGGACGTCGCCCAAAAAACCGCTGAAGCGGTTCGGTTGGCTCCGGCTGTGACGACGGTTCTCGAAGTTGATTTGCTGCGCTATCTGACGCCGCCTAAAAGCTGGATTGTGCCGCTGGTCCGACCCAAAAATCCGGTGCAACATCACGCACAGGTATTGGATTTCAGTGCCGAAGTCTCACGCCAAAATACCGCGTTGGACTTTGCTGCAAGCACGGGTGACCGCGTGGCAGCGTATTTTCACACTGGGGGTACCACGGGGACGCCGAAGGTGGCGCAATTGCGTTATAAGGGTCTGATTTATAATGGTTGGCTGGTTGGCACCTATGTATTTGATAACAGCGACAATGTGATCTGCCCCTTGCCGCTTTTTCACGTTCTGGCCGCGGTTCCGGTGCTGATGGGGGCCGTATTTTCCGGGGCCCATCTGGTTTTTCCAACGCCGGCTGGCTATCGGGGCGAGGGGGTTTTCGATAATTTCTGGGCTTTGGTCGAGCGTTGGGAAATCAGTCTTATCATCTCGGTTCCAACCGCAATCTCAGCCTTGATGCAACGGCCGGTCAATGCGGATATTTCGTCTGTGAAAAAAGCCATCGTGGGATCTTCGCCCTTGCCTCGCGATTTGTTTAAACGCTTCCAAGAGGCGTCCGGAGTGAATATTCTGGAAGCCTACGGAATGACCGAGGCGACCTGTATGCTCTCGACCAACCCACCGGACGGGGAAAAGAAAATTGGCTCGGTTGGCGTGGCAACCCCTTATACTGAAATTAAGATCATCAAGGAAACCCCAGAGGGATTAGTTGAATGCGCCACTGACGAAATTGGCGAGATCTGTGCGGCCAATCCGGGTATTTGGGCCGGCAACACCTACACCGAGGCTGCAAAAAACGTTGGGCTTTATTTTCAGGATAAATACCTGCGCACGGGTGATTTGGGCCGGTTTGATAGCGATGGCTATCTTTGGATTACCGGGCGGTCCAAAGACCTTATTATTCGCGGCGGCCATAATATTGATCCCGGCCTGATTGAAGAGGCGCTGTTGGGGCATAAAGACGTCGCTTTCGCCGGTGCCATTGGACAGCCCTGCCCGCACTCAGGAGAGTTGCCTTGCGCGTATGTTGAACTGGTTGCCGGGGCGATGGTGACCGCGGATCAGTTGACCGCTTATTGTCAAGAGCATGTTACCGAACGCGCCGCCCAGCCAAAATATATTGAGGTCATTGAGACCCTGCCTAAAACGGCAGTTGGCAAAGTGTTCAAACCTGATTTGCGTAAAATGGCTATTCGCCGCGTGTATAATGCAGCGTTTGAGGCGTCGGCATCTTCGGCGCAGGTGGAAAGGGTCATTGAAGATAAAGCCCGTGGGCTTGTTGCTCTGGTTGGTAGAGGGGCTGACGAGGCAGAAGTGCAGTCAGTTTTGGGCAGCTATGAACGCCCGTGGGATTGGGCTGAATAGGCCCGGCTGCACAGGCTCTTAGCAGGGCCGCATCGCGGCGATGAACTGGTAATAGCTTTGGGTGCCGCCTGCGTCGGTATAGGCGCGGTTAAGCCGGCTTTTTGCGTGGAAGACAGCTACAGTATCCTCATGATACGCGGCGGGAATAAGGGTTTTCCCAAGGCGTATATCCTGCACATAGGCTTCATAGGCGGCGGTGGCGCGGCGGGAAAAATTGCTATCCGCCGTGGTGCTCNGCGGGTTAAGGTGCAGTTGATAGGCCGCTTGGGACACCGGCACTGCGTTGCCATATAGGGCCACCACTTCCAGGCTGTGCATGATATCCTGNGAGGGGCGGTTGATAAACGGTCCGGCGTGCATCCGCGNCACCACGGGGTGAAAACTTNCACCCGAGNGCGCGAAATCGGCAAATGANAGGCTGTTTTGCAACGGCAGNCGCAGGATTTCCTGCCCCTGATCCAATATAGAGGTCGATCCGAAAGCGGCTCCGAATTTTTGCGCCAAGGGTAAAAGCTCGGCCAGATACAGATCTTCCCATGTGTCATCTGCATCTAGAAAGGCGACATAATCTGCCTTTGCCGCCTGCAATGCACGGTTGCGGGCAGGGCCTGCACCCGAGCGTACCTCTGCAGAGGTGGCAATGGTAATGTTTTGGGCTTGACCAGCCAAATAGGTGTAATCCTGTCCGTCATCTGGTGCAATCACGACCTGCACTTGNGCCATCGGCACCCCTGNATTGCGGATGGATGCAACCGCCCGCGCAATTGTTTCATGGGCGTGATACGCGGGTATAATAACCGAGATGTGCGGGGTCATTGTGGCGCCGGCGGAGCGCCGCCCAAAAAGGCATTGCCGGTTTGATAGTTGCAGGGGTCTTCCTGCATCTCAAGATGCAGTCCAGACCCATGGTAAGNATGGGCGCGGGCCAGTGCCTCGTCGAGCTGTATGCCCAAGCCAGGAGTTTCCGGGGCGGTGACATAGCCGTTTTCNACGCAAAGTGTGCTGCGGATCAATGCGGCATGAAACGGGGTTTCGATGGTTTCGGCCATCAATAGATTGGGGGTTGAGACAGCCAGCTGGATGTTAGCCGCCCATTCTACGGGCCCTGCATAAAGGTGTGGCGCGAGCTGTGCGTTGAACACTTCTGCGATGGCTGCGATTTTTTTGGNCTCCCANAGNCCGCCGGCCCGTCCTAGGGCCGGTTGCAAGATTGCGGCACCACCGGTTTGTAAGAGCGTCGCAAACTCGGCCTTGGTGGTCAGGCGTTCGCCNGCAGCAACAGGGATACGCACGGCTTCNGCGATTTTGCAAAATTCGAGCAGGTTATCGGGTGGGATCGGTTCTTCGAACCACAAAGGGCTGTAGGGCTCAAGTGCCTGCCCAAGCCGGATNGCCCCGGCGGAGCTGAATTGGCCATGGGTGCCGAATAACAGATCGGCTCGATCGCCGATGGCGCCGCGTATCGCTTTGCAAAATGCAACCGACAGCGTGATATCTGATTGCGCCGGCATATGCCCGCCGCGCACTGTATAAGGACCTGCCGGATCGAATTTCACGGCCGTATAGCCACGCTGTACACAATCAGCCGCACTTTCGGCGGCCATCTCGGGCGAGGTCCAAAACGCAACAGGGTCATGATGAGGCAGCGGATAGAGATAGGTATAGGCACGGATGCGATTGTTCATTTTACCACCCAGCAGCGCCCAGACCGGCCTGTTTCGATGCTTGCCAAGAATATCCCAACAGGCAATTTCAAGGCCGGAAAATGCCCCCATCACCGTTAGGTCGGGGCGTTGCGTAAACCCGCTGGAATAGACACGGCGAAACATTTTCTCGATGTTTTCAGGGTGCTCGTTTTGCATATGACGCGCGAAAACGTCTGCAATGACGTGGGTCATCGCCTTNGGACCAACCGACGCGGCATAGCATTCGCCCCAGCCGACAAGGCCGGTATCGGTGGTCAGTTTGACCAGTATCCAATAGCGCCCGCCCCAGCCCGGTGCAGGNGGCGCGGTGACAATGACCTCAAGATCTTGCAGTTTCATAGGTGTGCCTTTTGATGGTCTGTTTGCAGCTTAGGCTAGATTAGACCCCGGTTATTGCGGCGCGCACAAGAGGTCGCCACGATGGTTTCTGATTGCGATGTGAAATGCAATGCCAAGTTTCATGNTTGTGCAAAGACATCAGGCCTTTGCAGACAGCTGCAGACGCCAAAANAATCCCAGCCCCAACGCCATCAACAGCGCCGACACCAAAAAGGGAGCGCCCGGCAGATACACCAACGCGTCACCGCTTGAGAAATGGGCGAAAATTTGGGTCATGGCAAGCAGGGCAATCATGGTTGCAAACGCGTTCAAACTGGCCAAAACACCCTGAAGTGCGCCTTGGCTTTCTGTCCCNACGGCACGCGACATAATTGCCTGCAGCGCTGGTGTTCCGATGGATCCGAGGGCTGCCAGCGGGGTAAGCGCCAACAGCAGGGTGCCATCTCCGACCAATGCGATCATTGCCAGCGTTGGAATCTGTATAATCAATCCCAGCTTGACCGTTTTACTATCCCCCAGATAGCGGTTGGCAAGCCGGATCAAAACTGCCTGCACCAACACCGTGGAGCCGCCATATACCGCCAACGAGACGCCGATTAACCCCGGCGACCAGTCAAAGCGTTCGGTGGTATAATACACCCAGATTGCCGGATAGACCGCAACGCTGATGTAGAAACAAAAGCTGACCCATAACAACGCGGTAAGATCCTTAAACTGNCCGATATAGCGAAACGCGCTCAACGGATTAGCGCGGCGCCATTCAAAGGCCCGGCGGGTGCTGGCCGTTAGGCTTTCGCGCAAAACCACTGCGCCAAACAAGGCGTTGGCCAGTGCCAAAAGTCCGGCCGCATAAAACGGGGCACGGGTGCCAAATTCGACCAAAGCCCCGCCCAAAAGCGGCCCAAGCACGAAACCGATACCAAATCCGGCGCTGATCAGGCCAAAGTTACCTGCCTTTTCATCGGGTTTTGAAATGTCCGCGATATAGGCTGCAGCCGTTGATTGCGTGGCAGAACTGATGCCGCCAATAATTCGCCCAAACAACAAAAGCCAGATGCCGCCAGCCAGTGCCATAATCAGATAGCCAAGCGCCATGATCACCAATGTCACCAGCAAAAGCGGTTTTCGGCCGTATTGGTCGGACAAGCTGCCCAGCATAGGTCCGAATAGGAATTGCATCAGCGAAAATAGCATGGCCATAATGCCGCCCCAGATTGCCGCCTGGCCAAGGGTGGCTGTGGGTAGAACTTCAAGCAGCAATTGCGGCATGACAGGTATGATGAGCCCGATCCCCATCGCATCAATAACGACGGTCATCACAATAAAGAAAATGGGAAGTTTGGGTGTCAAAGCTGTGCCTTACAGGTTCTAAAGATGGCCGATATCGACCATGAAATCCGTGAGGTGTTTGGCATAATCGGCCGGTTGCTCAACGCAGGGCAGATGCCCGGCATTGCGCATCAGCTGAAACTTGGAACCGGGGATCAGTTCAACGGTTTCGCGCACCAGATCCGGCGGTGTAGAGCCGTCTTCGCTGCCGGCGATTCCCAAGGTTGGCAATCGCAATCCACTGGTTGGCGTATAGAAATCGGTGCCGCTGATCGCAGCCGAGCAGCCCATATAGCCAGCATCGGGTTGACGCACCAGCATGTTGCGCCAAAGCGCCAATTCAGGCTGGTCGNGAAATCCATCNGAGAACCAACGCTCCAGAATACTATCGGCCAGCGCTTCAATCCCGCCGGCTTTGACGGCGGCAATGCGGTCGTCCCACATCGCGGGTTGGCCGATCTTGGCGGCGGTGTTCGACAGCACCATCGCCCGAAGCAGATCCAACCGNTTTATGGCCAAGCCCTGCGCGATCATGCCGCCGATCGACAGACCGACAAACAGGCAGTTTTTGACGTCAAGATGATCCAGAAGTGCCTCAATCTCCCGCACCAAAGCCCCCATTGAATAGGCGCCCTTCGGACANGATGATAGCCCGTGNCCGCGTTTGTCATANCGGATNATCCTCAGCCCTTTTGGCAGATGCGGCAAGATCGGATCCCACAACCGCAAATCGGTTCCAAGAGAATTGGCAAACACCACTGGTGCACCTTGCGGATCGCCATCGTCACGGTAATGCAATTGCACGTCATCGGTTGCAAACAGGTTCATTCGGGTCTCACGTTTTTCACAGGGTTGCGGACAGGCTGCACGCAGGNTCGGTGGCACATTGTCGCGGAGTTGCGCAGATGTCCAGACTGGTATTAGGCCAGGTGTGTCACTGGCCGTGTTGTGCTGATATAAGGCGGGATCCCATCATCANCAAGGAACCCTGCTATACCATTTGTTACAGAGTGCGAACCCTTCTCGGAGCGGTTTTTTGTGGGGCCGTGCGGTGGCNTGGTAAGGGCTCGGTGATTTGGTCTGGGCATTGCCACTGCAAAATTTGCCGCGNCGCCTGCCCGGTGGCCTTAAACAGCTGGATTTGGCTGGCGCGCCAAAACATCACTTGGCAGGGGACGCGGCGGGTCTATTACAGCAGCCTNTNAGTGAAACGGGGTTTTTATCTTCGTTGCTGCGCGGCGTTGTTTTATGACAGGGCGCAACGACGTGACAAAACGGATCTTTATGCAGTCAGTTTAGACTGTCGTGAACAATTTGAGCCACAAGCGTATTATCACTATGCAGGGCGGCAAAATTGGATCACACTCCATGATGGGCTTCCTAAATAGCCGTGCGGGGGGTGAAACCCCAACGGACAGAATGTGAGGATAAGATGCGTGAAGTAAAGGGGTATTGGCAGAACTATATCGATGGCGCTTGGGTCGATGGTGGGGCCGGAAGGATTGACGTGATCAATCCTGGCACAGGGGAAAAAATTGCTGAACAGGCGCTGGCTGATGCCAGAGATGTGGACCTTGCGGTGCAAGCGGCCAAACGGGTGCATTCCACGGGTGTGCTGACCGATATGCGCCCAGTCGAGCGCGGGCGCATTGTACAGGCGATGGGTCGGTATCTTTTGGAGCACCTGGAGGAAATTGCGGCTCTGCTAAGCCTTGAACAGGGCAAGCCGATCTGGGAGGCGCGGATCGAGGTGACCGGGGCTGCGCGGTATTTCGAATATTACGGCAATCAGGCCGAAACTCTTGAAGGCCGGTCTATCCCACTGGGGGCAGGGTATTTTGATTTCACGACGGATGAACCTTACGGAGTCTCGGCCCAGATTATACCATGGAATTTTCCGGTCGAGATGACCGCGCGCTCGCTGTCTGCGGCGCTGACCACCGGCAATACGGTGGTGGTCAAACCACCCGAGATGACCCCGCTGAGCAACGCCTGGTTCGCCCATGCAGCTGAAGCTGTTGGTCTGCCTAAAGGGGCGGTCAATTTAGTATGTGGATATGGTCACCAGGCGGGCGCAGCCCTGTCGGCGCATCCCGATATCAATCAGGTGGTATTTACCGGGTCGGTGGCCACGGGGATCGCCATCGCCTCTGCCGCCGCAAAAAATGTGGTGCCCTGCGTGCTGGAACTGGGCGGAAAATCGGCTGCGATTGTGCACAGTGATGCTGATCTTGTGGCAATGGAAACAGATATTCGCAAGGGAATTTTCATCAATGCTGGACAGGTCTGTTCGGCGATGTCGCGGATTATAGTGCATGAGAGCCGCCATGATGAGTTGGTGCAGCGCGCGGTGTCAATTGCCGAATCATTGTCGGTGGGGCCTGGGGCGGATCGGCAGACATTTGGCGCAAACATGGGCCCGATGGTCAGCGTCAAACAACGCGACCGCGCTGCCGGATTGGTTTCAGAGGCGGTGTCACAGGGCGCCAAGCTTGTCACTGGTGGCCGCGCGATGAATATCCCCGGGGCATTTTTGCAACCGACCGTTCTGGCTGAGGTGACCCCCGAGATGACGATTGCCCAGACCGAAGTGTTTGGGCCTGTGTTATCAGTATTGCGCTTCCGCGAGGATGCTGAGGCGATTGAGATCGCCAATGGCACCGACTATGGTCTTGTCGGTGGTGTCTTTACCCGCGATCTTGATCGGGCCACGCAGGTGGCGCGCAAAATTCGTGCGGGGCAGGTCTTTGTCAACGAATGGTTTGCAGGCGGTGTCGAAACGCCGTTTGGCGGCTATGGCAAATCTGGCTATGGTCGCGAGAAGGGGCGAGAAGCCCTGTGGAACTATGTGCAAACCAAAAATATCGCAATTAAACTCAAGAGGACATGATGGCTGATTTATTTAACGAAGATCTTTTTCTGAAAGGGCTTGAACAACGCAAGGCCACTCTGGGTGCTGAGTATGTGGAAAAAAACCTTGCGGCCGCAGACGATTTCACCCGTCCGTTTCAAGAGGCAATGACCGCTTGGTGCTGGGGCTTTGGTTGGGGCGATGAGGTGATCGACGCCAAAACCCGGTCAATGATGAACTTGTCGATGCTCGGCGCTTTGGGCAAGATGCACGAATGGGAAATTCATTGTCGTGGAGCGGTGACCAATGGTGTGACAGAGCAAGAAATCCGGGCTATTATTCATGTGATTGGGATTTATTGTGGCGTGCCGCAGGCGCTTGAGTGTTTTCGCGCCGCCAAGAAAGTTCTAGAGTTGCCGTGATGAAAACAGTAGATTTAACTTGGCGCTCATGAATTATGGCATAAACATATTGAGATTCTTTGTTGCGCCGTTGCTGTTGCTTTCTCTGTGTGACACTGTTTTAATTAAGCGGCTGACGTTGTCGCCGTGCCCTAGCAAGCGAGTATAGATTATGAGTGACTATTCCGCCCGCCGCAAGATTATGGTTGATACTCAGGTGCGCCCGTCAGATGTAACCAAATTTCCGATTATTGACGCAATGCTATCGGTGCCCCGAGAGCTGTTCGTGCCCCGCGCCGTAAAAGAAAGTGCCTATATTGGTGAGAATTGCAACCTGACCGCTGGTCGGGTTGTTCTTGAGCCGCGCACTTTGGCGAAAATGCTGGATGCGCTTGATATTCAGCGGAACGAACTGGTTCTCGATATTGGGTCCGGGCTGGGATATTCGTCTGCGGTGATCGCGCGAATGGCTGAGGCTGTGGTGGCACTAGAGGAAGAAAGTGAGTTCGCCTCTGAGGCGGAGGGCTTGTTGAACGAAATAGGTGAAGACAGCGTCTTGGTACATTCGGGTGCCTTGGTTTCAGGGGCGGCACAGCATGGGCCGTTTGATGTCATTATTCTGCAAGGTGGGGTCGAGCAGGTCCCCGATGGAGTGCTTTCGCAATTGAAAGATGGCGGCAGGATCGCGGCGATTTTTATGGATGGCGCTCTTGGTGAAGTCCGTATCGGGTATAAGATTAATACTTTTTTGAATTGGAGATTCGCATTCAACGCTGGCGCGCCGATTTTGCCGGGATTTGAGAAAACTGCGGTGTTTGCATTCTGAACACGAAAGTCTCGCAGAATGTTTTGTTTGAGAAGATAAGAGGGAAGAGAATGAGTAAGTCGTATATTGGGGCTGTTCTCAGAGGCATAATAGGTCTGGCTGTCGCCGCTGCTTTGACTTTGCCAGTGCGGGCGGAAACATTGGCAGATGCGCTTGCTGCGGCCTATGTTAACAGTGGCTTGATTCAGCAAAATAGGGCTTTGTTACGCGCGGCAGATGAAGATGTGGTGATAGCTGCTTCAAAATTACGGCCAATTTTGCAATGGTCAAGCTCGGTAAAAAGAAGCCTTTCCAGCGGTAGGATCGGATCAAACGGCGTATATCAGTCTTCGGATAGCACATCGACTGTCGCGTCAGCAGGGCTTGTGGCTGAGCTGTTAATCTATGACTTTGGCGCGTCAAAACTGGCCGTTCAGGTTAAGAAAGAGGCGGTTCTGGGTACCCGACAGAAACTGTTATCGGTGGAACAAAAAGTGTTGATCCGTGCGGTTGAAGCGTTCACGAATGTGCGCAGAGATACCGAAAAAGTGGCATTGCGGCGCAGCAACCTCAGCTTGATTACCGAAGAGTTACGCGCGGCAAAAGACCGGTTTGACGTTGGGGAGGTGACACGAACGGATGTGGCTCTGGCCGAGGCACGGCTGGCGGGCTCTCGCAGTGCGCTGGCGGCGGCCGAGGGCACGCTGCGGGTCTCAGTTGAAGAATACCGCGCTGCAATCGGACATGCGCCCAAAGCGCTGAATGGGTCAGACAAAGTCTTGAAACCCGTGAAAAACCTTGATGCTGCAAAGGCTATAGCCGTACGCCAACACCCTGATATAAAAGAACTTCAGCATAGTGTCACAGTGGCAGAGCTGACCTTGCAGCAAGCCCAATTAGCCAAAAAGCCAATCGTGAAACTGTCGGGTTCTTATGGATTGACAGAAACGCTAACCTCGCGGGCCTACGGGCGCAGTGGTGAGATAAAATTACAGGCAACCGGGTCGATTTATCAAGGTGGGCAAATCCCGGCTTTTGTGCGCCAAAGCGCGGCGAGGCGGGATGCCGCACGGTATGGCCTGAACTTGGCTGCATTGGCCGTTGAGCAAAATGTGGCAACAGCATATGCGCGCTTGCAGGTTGCCACCGCGGAAAAAGAGGCGAGCGAGCTCCAAATCCGCGCCGCGCGGGTTGCGTTTTTGGGAGTGCGGGAAGAGGCGGCCTTGGGCGCGCGGACGACGCTGGATGTCTTAAATGCGGAACAAGAACTCTTGGATGCTGAAAACAACAAGGTCTCGGCTTTGGCTGATCAGCAGATAGCCAGCTATAAGCTGCGGTCGTCTATGGGGCGCATGACGGCTGATCTTTTGGGGCTGGATGTGCCAAAATACGATCCAGAAGAGTATTTTTCGCTTCAGGAAAATGCTCCCGCGGTTTCCGAGCAGGGCAAAAAACTGGATCGGCTGCTCAAGTCACTCGGAAAAAAATAGTCGCCAACTAGACATTGTACGAATGGAATGAAAGAGTTAGAGTGCGTTCAGGAGTTTACGGGTGAGGGCATGTCTGGATCATCTTCAAACGAGGACGCTAAAGACGTATTGGCGTCAATCCGGCGCGTTATCGTCGACGAAGTGCGCGATAACCCAATGGCGCGCCCACAGAGTTCAACCCAGAGTTCAAAACCAAGTGGCGCAAAAAGATTGGTGCTGGGTCCGGCCTTGAGAGTGCCCAGTGAAAGTCAGTTTATCCCAGGCTCGGCTAGTGATACTCCGTCATCAAATGTTGTCGTAGGTTCGGATGGTCACCAAGATGATGCGCACGCCGACATGGATGCCGCGCCTAACCCGACTAAGAGCGGTGTGCAAAACATGTCCTCTACTAGCCCGGCCCCTGAGGCCGAACAGGCGCAAGAACAAAGGTCTAAAAAGCGTCGTGAACTGGTGCGGGCCCGGCGCAAAGAGCCGGCTCCAGTTGCAGAGGCACCCGTACATGCGTCGCGGCAGGAACCTGTGAAGACGCGGCAGCAAGCGCCTGTGTCCAAAACAGCGGTGCCTGTGAAAGCACCGCCCCAAAAACCTGTGCCAAAGGCTGCGGCGCCTGCAGGACCTAAGTCGGCCTCCGTGGGTTCTGCCCGGCGTAAGGATGCGTCGAAACTTGAAACGAAAATAGCGGCNTTAGAGACGCTGGTGGCGCGTTCAAAAGGGCAATGGGAACCGGATCGTCCTGAACAAGATGCCTATGCTGCAACGCAAGACGCGCCGATGACCTGGGACAGTTCAGATGCCGCGCCGACCCCTTCTGCCAGTTCCACGTCGCGCAGCGCCCCCATAGAGCAATCAAAAACCGAAATGGACGAAGCCAAATTTCGCCAGTTTGTTGTAGAAATTGTCCGCGAAGAGCTCAAGGTGCAGTTGGATATCCGCCTTAATCGTTTGGTGCGTAATATCGTTGGCCGCGAGGTTAAGCGCGCCTTGGATAAGGATGACGCATCCTAAGTCATGCGACTTCGCGCGCCAGAGACAATATATGGTCCAAATCCAACTGCTGCTCTAACTGTCGCGCGAGGGCATCCAAAACATTCTCCACCCCTTGATCATAGTGCGTGGTGCTGACCGCGCCGAAGTCTTTGAGAAACGCTGCTCTAAAGCCGTCTTCGGCAAACAATCCGTGCAGATAACAGCCCCTTATGCGCCCGTCGATAGATGCGGCACCCTCGGGCCNGCCGGCAATATCCAGCCAAGCGCGTTCGCAATCCGGGCCCTGCGTTTGCCCGATATGAATTTCATAACCCATNACTTGGTCACCGGTGGGCATATAGGTGGCCTCGGTGAGGGCCAATGTTTTTTCCGGGCGCATCTCGGTACTGATATCCAGCAAGCCCAGCCCNTCGACTGATCGCTGGTGGCTTTCTATTCCGTCAGGGTCTCGGATGTCTTTGCCCAACATCTGATAGCCGCCACAAAGCCCCAAAATACGCCCNCCNCGGCGATGATGNGCGCGCAAGTCTATATCCCAACCCTGTGTCCGAAAATATGCCAGATCGGCGATGGTTGATTTGCTGCCCGGGATCAATACCAGATCGGCGTCGCCGGGCAGTGCTGTGCCGGCGCGGATCATTTCAACGGTAACATCGGGTTCGTTGGTGAGCGGGTCAAGGTCGTCAAAGTTGGCGATGCGAGACAGTACTGGCACTGCAATTTTGATNTGNCCACCGACATGAGATGCCAGTTCGAGCGCGTCTTCTGCTGGCAGTTTCCATGCATCTTGAAACCAGGTCAACACGCCCAGAGACGGCCAACCGGTATGTTCGGTGATNGCAGTAAGCCCTGCGTCAAACAGGCTGACATCACCGCGAAATTTATTGATTGCGAACCCAACAACCTGCTCTGCATCGTNCGCGTCCAGAACAGCTTGCGTACCGACCAGTTGCGCAATCACGCCCCCACGATCGATATCCCCCAGCAGGATCACGGGAACATTTGCCGCCCGCGCAAAACCCATATTGGCGATATCGTTGCGGCGCAGGTTAATCTCTGCNGGGCTGCCCGCGCCTTCGNCTATGGTCAAATCCGCTTGACGCGCTATCCGTTGAAAGCTCTCTAAAACCGGAGGCATCAGGTCTTGCTTTTTGCGGCCAAAGTCACGCGCCGACAGNTGTCCACGCATTTTTCCCTGTACGATCAACTGTGACCCGGTCTCGGATTCGGGTTTGAGCAAGACNGGGTTCATATCGGTATGGGGGGGNACCCCGGCCGCGCGNGCCTGCAATGCTTGAGCGCGACCGATTTCGCCGCCATCTGCGGTTACGGCTGCGTTNTTGGACATGTTTTGTGGTTTGAAAGGGCNGGTNGTCANACCACGGTTCCGGAACGCTCTGAGCAATCCGGCCACNACCAGTGATTTGCCGACATTTGATCCGGCCCCTTGGATCATCAACGCCCGGCCCATCGGGCTCATTGCCCGCTAAGGCATAAAAAAACGCACCCGTTTGGATGCGCTTTGCTGTGGAGCATGGTGGGTGTCTTCACGCAGCTTCGGCCTGTTCCGCCGCATGGCGCCGTTCNCTTTCTTCGCGCGACAGTGCGACAGACGTGCGCACGCCCTTGGAAACAAATTCCATCAGGCCGGTCACGACGCGCTCATTGGGGTCGATCCCAGCGCAAGAAAGAACCTCACGACCGTCGCGTGANCGCGCCCAGCGTGCAATTTGTTCCGGTCCATTACCATATTTTTTGTCATCAGCGATCGCATCATCTAACGCAGCCAATACCACCGCAGCGAAAAGCTTCCGCGCGCGGTTTCCCTGTTCATTATTAAAAGCTGATCCGTCAACGAAATCTTTCATCTCGTCGTCCTTTTATTATTGTTCTTGTGTTCTAGGCGTGCCGTCATCTATGAAGCAAAAATACTGATTCGGATACCCCTCAAACGCAAAGCTGCCATGCTCTCAGTGCATAGCTTCATCTATGGGCACACGGCGTAACCACGCCTTGTCATGCTCCGATGCACAAGATATAGGGCGTGTGAGATCAAAAACAACCTTTAGTGTCAGGTTTACATCATGCCAAAAATCAATGGGAACGAGATTCGTCCAGGAAACGTACTTGAGCACAACAATGGCCTCTGGGCCGCTGTGAAGGTTGATCATGTCAAGCCAGGCAAGGGTGGCGCCTTTGCACAGGTTGAACTGCGCAATTTGCGCAATGGATCCAAATTGAACGAAAGGTTTCGCAGCGCAGATAAAGTGGAGCGGGTTCGGCTTGAACAAAAAGACCAGCAGTTTTTATACGAGAACGATGGAATGCTGGTGTTTATGGACACTGAGACTTACGAGCAGATCGAACTGCCAGCTGATTTGCTGGGCGACCGCAGACCCTTTTTGCAAGACGGTATGACTATTGTCATGGAGTTTCATGAGGAAGAGGCGTTAAACGCCACGCTACCACAGAAGGTGATCTGTAAAATTGTTGAAACAGAGCCGGTGGTAAAGGGTCAGACGGCAGCAAACAGCTTTAAACCTGCGGTCCTTGATAATGGTGTGAAAGTCATGGTGCCACCTTTTGTAGGGCAGGATGAGGACATCGTGGTGAATACCGAGACGATGGAATATGCCGAGCGCGCCTAAGTTATGGCGTGGGTCGCGCAAACCAGTACTATGCCCTCACAGAATGAAAACTAGGACTGTTCTTGGTCGGTAACATACCGGACCCGGGCGGATGCGGCCTGCATTTTATCCGTGGCCCGATCAAACCTCAGATAGGCCAATCCCAGCCCGCCAGATTGACTGTATAACACACCGACATTTTTACCATCTGCAACAATGTCTGTGCCCGTCGGTGCCTTCCCGTCGACACGCACCTGTGCCAGACCTTTGCGCAGCGTGGCTTTATGCTTCATCCGAGCAGTGATTTCCTGACCGACATAACAGCCCTTTTTGAAATCAACTCCGTGCAGACGTTCAAACCCATTTTCCAATATATAACTATCAGCGGTGAGTTCGATGGTAACGGCGGGGATGCAAGCGGCAACCCGAAGGGCGGTCCAATCGCTGCCATCGTCGCCCGAGCGTTCGCCGTAAAGCCGCCAGCCCAATGACCGATCACGCGGGTCTGACTTTGCGCCCTGCGGGGCAGATCCCGTGCCACAAAACACCTTGAGTGGGCTGTCATCAATCGTCACCTCGGCGCGCAGCTTATACATATTCAACCGTGTGGAAAGTGCGGGTGCAGCGCTGTCTGCCACATCCATATAGATGACCTTCTCATCTTGGAATAAAAAGAAATCGGTTATAAATTTACCTTGTGGCGTCAAGATCGCCGAATATGTCAGAGCCTGGGGCGTTTGGCTGACATCGTTTGTTACCAGACCTTGCAGAAACCCGGCCCGGTCATGGCCTCGGATTTCAAAAATATGTCGATCGCGCGTATAGGGCATCTGTCGTTCCGTTCGTTTGGGCATCAAAGACAGTCCGATATTTGTCTCGATCCTTTGTATATGTGTGCTGTGTGGGCTGTTGTCATCCCGCTGTTTGTTTTTATGGCTCAATCTGGCTGCCTGATCTGGCTGTTNAATTTGCCTTGTCGATCTCGCATCGCCCCGGCGGTTGGCCCGTGTTNGGCATGCGNATTGGAGGTGCGGCGGCGCTAGGCAGTTTTGGCCTCGTTGAGTTGTAGGTTGTAAAGTTCCGTATAGGCGCCGTTGCGGGCCATCAATGCCTCGTGGGTCCCGATTTCGACGACTTTGCCATGGGCCATGACAATAATCTTATCAGCATTGCGGATTGTGGCGAGACGGTGGGCGATTACCAGCGTCGTGCGACCTTTGCTCAATTTGTCAAGCGCCGCTTGTACCATATTTTCAGATTGTGCATCCAGCGCCGACGTGGCTTCGTCAAGCAACAGAATCGGCGTATTCCTCAGCAGAGCCCGCGCGATCGCGACGCGTTGTCGTTGCCCCCCTGACAACAAAGACCCCCGGGGACCAACAGGTGTTTCAAGCCCCTTGGTCAGCCGTGGCAAGAAATCGCTGATATGCGCCGCATCCAGTACCACTTGCAGTGTTTCGGGCGCAATATCGGTCTGACCGAGCAGGATGTTTTCGCGCAGGCTTTCATCGAACAGCAGCGCATCTTGGGCAACCACAGAATAAAGCTGTCGCAAATCTTCCAGACGCAGACTGTCAACTGACACGCCCGACAGGGTGATCTNGCCGATCTGGGGGTCCACCAGGCGGGTTAACAAGTTAAAAATTGTTGATTTTCCAGCGCCTGACGCGCCCACCAATGCTGTGGTTTTTCCAGCCTCGGCCGTAAAAGANACATTTTTTAAAACCTCTGTCCCNGCATAGCTTAGCGATACATTTTCAAGCNCAATNACNGGCGCNCCAGACGGGGCCGTATCGGGNGTNTCCGGAGACAGAAGGCTTGGTTTGAAATCNAGCAGNCCTTTGACGCGCTCGATCCCTGCGGCAGCGATTTGCAACGTGGCACTGAGCGTGCCGAGGCGCCGCAATGGCTCAAACGCCAGTCCGATAGCTGTGAAAAAACTCATGAAATCGCCAACGCTTTTTTGGCCTGAAATAATCTCGTTGGCTCCATAGACGACCACGGCCAGAAATCCGATGCCCGACATCACATCCATAATGCCCGACATCCCGCCTTGGCCTAGCACCGCTTTGGTTTGAAAATTAATTCGTTTTTTGGCCAACGCCCGATAGCGGTTTACCTGATAGTCTTCGAGGGTGTTGAGTTTGATCGGATTGATGCCGTGGAAAATCTCGTTCAAGCGCGTCGAGAGGTCCGCTGAGATATCGCGCACCAAGCGGGCATTACTGCGCACAAAGCGCTGCACCAGGATCGACGGTAAAATCAGAAATGGTGTGGCAATACAGGCTATGAGTGTCCAGCGCCAATCGACGGAAACAGCCACTGCCATCAGGGCAATGACGGCGACAAAGTCGCGTCCGGCCCCGGTGATGATCGTCGCCCAGACCTGATTGATAGACCCGACATCGCCCTCGATGCGCTGCATGACCAATCCTGGTGGATGGGTGGCGTGAAAATCCCCGTCCAAGCGCATTAAGTGGCCAATCATATCTGTGCGGATATGGGCGGCCGTAACTTCTGAAAGCCTTGCAAGCAGGACTTTTTGCGCAATGCTGGCCGAGGCGCGCAGAAGGAAAATACCCAAAATCAACAGTCCGACAAAAAGCGCGGCATCGGTGTCGCCACCGACAAACACCTGATCAAACATCGGCTTCATGATATAGCTCATTGCACCAAGCATGCTGCCCTCGATGGTCATAAACAGCAACGCAAGTAAGATAACCCATATGTGGCGGGCCATATAGGCGTGCCACAGCCATCGGAAGAGGCCCTGTTGCGGACTTTCACTCATGCCAACTCCCTTCGGGGACGATTGCTGTCGAACCCGGCTTGCCTTTTCTCGTTATCATTTTCGTTTGCGATCCAGTCTTTCAAGCCAATCGCAGCGTGGAAATGCCGGGATTGGAAGCCGTCTAAAATACACTGGTAAATGTTGCATGTGCCGAATGCAATGCCAACAGAATAAGTGGAAATTTGGCTTTTCGCAGAGGCCACTGATACAGCTTGGAACACCATCATACAGGCTGTGGCAATCAATCCGGTCCGGGTCGTGCCTGATTTGCCGTGAAATACTACCGGGTTTTTCATCTTCCACAGGATTTGGAAGATTTCCAAAATCCCCTCTGCGGGTGCGGCCCGATCCGCAACGAGGGGTCGATTGATCAGTGTGAGGCTCAGGACCTGACAGCTTTCGGTTTCAACCGTGGAGAGCGTGTGCTGCGGCGACTTGCGCAGATTAATGATTTTCCGGACGC
Source organism: Marinovum sp. (assembly GCA_002684375.1). GTDB lineage: Bacteria > Pseudomonadota > Alphaproteobacteria > Rhodobacterales > Rhodobacteraceae > CPC320. Next base: position 60,632 of record NYVC01000041.1, on the reverse strand, counting down.
ACACGCTTTTGTAGTGTACCATCCAGGCCAGCAATGGCTGGTTATCGCGGGATAAGCCGGGGACGATTTGACGACAATTGTAACGGAAAAACTGTGCAAAATTCTGATTGAAAATATGCCACCAAATTTGTGCGGCGCGCTGGGCTGTCGGGTTTGACATGTCCGCGCTGCATGACGTTGTTGCGCGCGCAAGCCAGCCCGTTGATATGTGCATATGATTTGACAGCATGCGGAGGCCTAAAGCGACTGTTACAGCGCAGGGTTTACGGGCTTGCCGCTCGTGTGGCAAGCCGATAGCAATGGGGGCGGCGCGTGCGCGCAGATTAGAATGCCGACAATTGTTAGGAAATACAGATGACACTTTCACAAGGCCGGTCTTATCTGGCGATCCCCGGCCCGTCCGTTGTGCCAGATCGGGTTCTGCAGGCGATGCATCGGGCCGCACCCAATATTTATGAGGGGGCTTTGGTTGAACTGACCCATGGGTTGGTTCCGGATCTGCGCAGGGTGGCACGCACCCAAGGTGAGGTCGCGATGTATATCGCCAATGGTCATGGCGCCTGGGAGGCGGCTCTGAGCAATGTTGTTGCGGCCGGCGAGCGGGTGCTCTGCGTTGCAACAGGGCGCTTTGGTGTTGGCTGGGGCGAGATGGCGCAGGCGCTTGGGATCGAGGTGGACATGGTTGATTTCGGCCTGCATGCGCCGCTGGACCCGGAGCGGGTTGGCGCAGCGTTGCGACGGGATCACGCCCAGAAACTCAAAGCGGTTTTGATCAGCCACGTGGATACCTCGACGTCAGTTGTCAACGATGTCGCCGCTGTCCGCGCCGAATTGGATCGCTTGGGGCATCCGGCATTGTTGATGGTCGATTGCATTGCCTCACTGGCTTGCGACCGCTTCGAGATGGACGCTTGGGGGGTCGATGTGATGGTGGCTGCCAGCCAAAAAGGTTTGATGCTGCCTCCGGGGATGGGGTTTGTGTTTTTCAATGACCATGCGGCGCAATCTCGCAAGGCAATGACGCGGGTCAGCCGCTATTGGGATTGGCAACCGCGCAGCCGGCCCGAACTGTATTACGAGTATTTTAACGGCACGGCCCTGACCCATCATCTGTATGGGTTGCGGGTATCGCTTGATATGCTGCACGATGAGGGTATGGAACAGGTTTGGGCGCGCCATGAAACGTTGGCGCAAGCAATCTGGGCGGCTTGTGATGCCTGGTCATCTGGAGGTGATCTGCGGCTCAACGTGGACGATCCGGCGCATCGCAGTCGCGCGGTTACGGCGGCCGCGCTGACCGCGCCTGATGCGACACGCCTGCGCCAATGGCTCAGTGAACGGGCCGGTGTCACGCTCGGCATCGGTTTGGGGATGGCCCCTCCGGGTGATCCGGCGTGCGATGGTTTTTTTCGCTTAGGTCATATGGGGCATATCAATGCGCATATGGTGCTGGGTATGCTGTCTTCGGTTCAGGCAGGGATGGCGGCTCTTGGCATTGCCCATGGGGCAGGTGGGATGGACGCCGCTACTGCGATTGTTGCAGACTGCGCCTGAACATTGTGGCGCGCCTTGCCCTGAATACTGTGTTGTAACGGCTCTGAGCCGTTAGCCTCGCCTGGCCTGTTGCAGTGCCATCGACATGGCTTTGGCCAGCAGTTGCATATTTTCTGCGGTGCCGGTGCTTATCCGAATACAGCGGTTTTGCGGCGCAACAAAGGGCATTCGTACGAACAGGCCCTGCTCTAAAAGCGCCATCAAGACCCTTTGGGCAAAAGCGCCGTCCTGTTGGCAATCTACGGCAACAAAATTGGTCGCCGAGGGCAGGGTGGACAGGCCGTTTTTGCGGGCGATATCGTCAATTGATGTCCGACTTGACGCCACTTGCGCGCGGACCGAATCCAGCCAATCGGAATCTTTCAACGCGGCCAGTGCCCCGGCCTGCGCGGCGCGGTTCATGCCAAAATGGTTGCGAATTTTGTCAAAGCTGCGGATCAGGTCACGCTGACCGATGGCATAGCCCACCCGTGCACCTGCCATGCCGTAGCCCTTTGAGAAGGTCCGCATCCGGATCAGTCGCGGGTCGTTGATATCAATGGCTGGCGCAACCCCGTCGGGGGCAAATTCGATATAGGCCTCGTCCAGCACCAAAAGGCAGCCTTCGGGCAGCGCCTCTAGGGCGGCAGTAATGGTTTCGGCGGAATGCCATGTGCCCATCGGATTGTCAGGATTGGCAAGGTACACCAGTTTCGCGCCAACCTCGGCGGCTTTTGACATCAGCGCCTCGGGGTCTTCGTGATCCTCGCGGTAGGGTACTTTGTGCAGCGTGCCGCCAAAGCCGAGCACATGATAGTTGAACGTTGGATAGGCCCCGTCTGACGTCACCACAGCGTCGCCCGGTCCGACCAACATGCGCACGATATATGATAACAGCCCGTCGATGCCTTCGCCGACGACCAGATTATCGACGCCAATATCATGATATGCCGCCAGAGCTGTGCTGAGCGCGTGGCTGGTGGGATCCCCATACTGCCATATTTCAGCGGCCGCATCTCGCATCGCCTGAATGGCGTTCGGCGAGGGGCCAAAGACGCTTTCATTTGCGCCCAGTCGGGCGAGAAACACAGCGCCTCTTTCGCGCTCTTGGGCCTCGGGACCGACAAAGGGCACTGTTGCGGGTAGGCTATCGATTAACTTTGTGTATCTTGGATATGACATGAGATGATTTACACAGAATGGAAAACAAAGGGCAAGACCATTGATCTGGTGGGATGCGCTGGTCTACTGCGTACTCTGGAGGTGCCTTTTGGTTTTATTCTGGTCTGCCTTCACGGGTGGTAAGGTCAAGCCGGTAAAGTGATCTTGCCGCTTGACGCTCGGCACGCAAAACGTCATTTTCACCCAATCCAACATCAGGAGATACACTTGTCCAATACACCGCCACCGTTTGCTGCATATGAGTGGATGATTGCGTGGCGCTATTTGCGCTCCAAGCGCGCCGAGGGTGGGGTCAGTGTGATGACTTGGATAAGCCTGATTGGTATTACTCTCGCTGTTTTTGCGCTGATCGCGACCCTGTCGGTGCGGTCCGGGTTTCGAGCAGAGTTTGTGGATACGATCCTTGGGGCCAATGCACATGCGACTGTCTATCAGGGGGCAACGGTAAACGAGAACGGTCAGATGGATCGGTCGATCTCTGAGTACGATACCATTGCCGCCCGTCTGCGCCAAGTGCCGGGAGTAAGTCGTGTGGCTCCGTTGATCAAAGGTCAGGTGATGGCCACCCGTCTTGGACGCAATGCAGGCGTCGAAGTGTTTGGTATCAGTTTTGAAAACTTGCTGACGCTGCCTCGTATCGCCCGCCCGGAGAGCTATGCGGGCGATATCAACCGCTTTCAGAGCGGGGTGGCAATCGGTTCGGGGGTGGCCCGCGAACTGGGGGTAATCGTTGGCGACAAAATCAAGCTCATGTCCCCCGATGGCGTCAAAACGGCCTTTGGCACCAGCCCCCGGATCAAAAGCTATGTTGTGGGCTATATTTTTACCGCTGGGCGCTATGATATTGACCGCACCCGCATTTATATGCCGTTTGCTGCGGCGCAAAGCTTTTTCAATTCGGAGGGGACTGCCGACGAGTTCGAGGTGATGGTCGCCGATCCCGAGGCGGTCGATGTGTTGTTGCCTGCCCTGCAGGCGGCTGCTGGTGATAACGCGCTGGTCTGGACTTGGCGGCAGGCCTCGAGCAGCTTTCTTAAAGCACTGACCATCGAGGATAATGTGATGTTTATCATCATGTCCATTCTGGTACTGATCGCCGCGATGAATATTGTTTCAGGGCTGATTATGTTGGTCAAAAACAAGGGTCGTGATATTGGCATTTTGCGGACAATGGGTCTGAGTGAGGGATCTGTGATGCGGATATTCTTTATTTGCGGGGCCTCTACCGGATTATTGGGTACCCTGTGCGGGGTGCTGCTTGGCGTTGCGTTTACGCTTTACATCGACACGATATTCTCTGCGGTGAATTACCTTGCTGGCGGCGGGGTTTGGGACCCGTCCATTCGTGGTTTGTATAATGTTCCAGCCAAGTTGCAATTGGGTGATGTGATCACCGCCATTGGCTTGTCGCTGTCGCTGTCGTTTGTGGTGACAATCTTTCCTGCAAGGCGCGCGGCGCGGTTAAATCCGGTTGAGGCGCTGCGATATGAATAAGGATATTTTACGTCTGCAGGGGATCGATAAAGCCTATAATCGTGGATTGGACGGCGAAGTCACGGTCTTGAAAGGGCTGGATCTGGCAATTGCGCCTGCACAGGTTGTGGCGCTTGTTGCCCCTTCTGGGGCTGGAAAATCCACGCTGCTGCATATTGCCGGTCTGTTGGATACTGCCGATTCAGGTCAGCTCGAAATTGACGGGGTAAATATGTGCGGTTTAGATGGTAAAGCCCGCACAGTGCTGCGCCGCCAAGAAATCGGGTTTATCTATCAGTTCCATCACCTTTTACCTGAGTTTTCAGCCTTGGAGAATATCGTTATCCCTCAACTGGCCAATAATGTTGCGCCCGCGCAGGCACGTGATTACGCGATGGATCTGCTGGCCAAGGTGGGTATTGCAGATCGGGCCGGGCACCGGCCGGCGGCCCTGTCTGGGGGGGAACAACAGCGGGTTGCCTTTTGTCGGGCGCTGGCGAACCGACCGAAATTGTTGTTGGCCGACGAGCCGACGGGGAACCTTGACCCCGCCACGTCGGATACTGTTTTTACGATGCTTTTGGAACTGGTGCGCGATACCGGCCTATCGGCGCTGATTGCAACGCATAATATTGACCTCGCCGATCGCATGGACCAGATACTGCGCTTGGATCAAGGACAAATCTCAATAGTGCAGAGGACCTAATATGCCCCTTCTTTCGCTGGATGATATCGAAGCGACAACCTTTCAAGCTCTAAGCGGCCATGGCGCCGACGACTGGATTGCCCACGCGGTGGCAGATGCCGTGCGCAAGGCCGAAGCTGTGGGCAATCGGATTTGCGGCTTGTACTATCTGGAAAGCTATTGCCAGCAATTGACCTCTGGTCGCGTGGATGGGCGCGTCGCCCCGGTTGTCACCCGCCCGAAACCGGGGGTGGTCGAGGTTGATGCAGGGTTCGGATTTGCCCAACCTGCCTTTGCGCGTGGATTGCCCGAAGCGATTGCCGCCGCGCGTGCATGTGGCACCGCGTCGCTGGCGATTTGTCATGCTCACACCTGCACCTCGCTGGGGTATTTCACTGCTCAGATTGCGCAGGCGGGGCTGATCGGACTGGGCCTGACCAATGCCTCGCCAATTGTGGCACCACCCGGCGGCAAAAGCCGGGTGATCGGCACCAACCCGATCGCCTTTGCCGTGCCCGACGGGCAGGGAGGCATTGCGATGCAGTTTGACCAGTCGACCACGACGGTGGCGCTGGGTAAAATCACCATGGCCAAAGCGGCAGGCGAACGTATTCCCGAAGGCTGGGCGATTGATGCCGATGGTGCGCCAACCACTGATCCCGAAGCAGCGCTTGCAGGATCTCTGGTCTCGATGGGCGGCTATAAAGGTTGGGGTTTCGGCTTGATGGCGGAATTGCTGGCTGCTGGCATGACCGGCGGTACGGTCTCGCGCAACGTCAAACCGCTGAAAGCGCCCACAGGCGCGCCACATGATCTGGGCCAGTATTATTTGTTGATAGATCCTGATGTATCGGGTGCGTTTTTTGACCGGATGGCGTTGGTAGCAGAAGGTGTTGCGCTTGATCCAGATGCACGGATGCCGGGGCAAAATACGCGCCCGGCAGAGTATGTGGACGTGCCTGATAGCCTGTGGGAAATGGTCTGTAATTTGGCGCAATAGACGGGTTTGAGAACCGTGGGGACGCTTGCAGGGGGCGTTTGTCGCGTGAGCGGGGGCAGGTTGCTTTGTAACGATATTGGTATTACGGGCCCCCTTGCGCGTATGCGTTTGTCGGCTCAGCTTGCCCCATACCTTTCCCAGACCGTTAATAGGAACCAGATCACATTGAAAGAGGGTCAGTCTTGAGATCTACGCCTGTTGCGTGATCCAAACCCCGAGCGCCATGACTGAAATGCCCAATCCCCGCATCGGCGTCAATGCCGTTGCATGCGCCCCAAAAAGTGCAAAGTGATCAATTGCAGCAGCGCTGACCAACTGACCTAACAACACGAAAAATACCGCGTTACCAACGCCAAAATAGGGTGAAATATAGGTGATGGAAAGCATGTAAAACGCGGCGAATACCCCTGCTAAAAACAGATGTTTCGGTGCCGTTAGCAGCGTGGTCAGGGACAGGCTGCCGGAGATGGCACAAATCGCACCTGCGGCAATCATCGCGACCAGTAAAAGCATCACAACCGCGCCCGCAGGGTTGCCGATTATTTTACCCAGCGCGGCGTTCAGAGCTGCCATCACAGGAATGCCAAGGCCCGCGGCTAACATGATAACGGCATAGGTTGAATACGACATCTTCAAAGCCTCTTTTAATTTGAGACAAAAGCACCTTTGATGCCTTCAGCGTCCCGGCTCGGAGCCAATTTTAAAAGGTTGGTGTCACACGTCCAGTTCCTGAACAAAGCGTGCATTTTCCTGAATGTACTGAAACCGCAGCTCTGGCTTTTTACCCATCAGACGCTCGACCAGGTCGCCGGTTTCACCGGGTTCATCCTCATCAATGCTGACCCGTATCAGTTTGCGGCTGCTCGGATCCATTGTGGTCTCTTTCAGATCCTTGGCGTCCATTTCACCAAGACCTTTAAAGCGGCTGACGTCGATTTTCCCCTTGCCACCAAGACCTTTTTCCAGCCATTCGTCCCGCTCGATCTCATCGACGCAATAGACGCGCTTGGCGCCTTGAGTCAGCCGAAACAGCGGTGGACAGGCCAGATACAGGTGACCGGCGTCGATCATCGGACGCATCTGGGTGAAAAAGAACGTCATCAAAAGCGCCGCGATATGGGCACCGTCCACATCGGCGTCGGTCATGATAATGATCTTGTCATAACGCAGATCATCGAGGTTGAACCGCGTGCCAAGATTGACCCCCATCGCCTGTGACAGATCGCTGATTTCCTGATTGGTGCCAATTTTAGCACTGGCCGCACCCAAGACGTTGAGGATTTTGCCGCGTAGGGGCAACAGCGCTTGTACTTTTCGGTTGCGCGCCATTTTGGCCGAGCCACCAGCGCTGTCTCCTTCGACAAGAAACAACTCTGTGCCCTCGCGGGCAGTGGCCGAGCAATCGACCAGTTTTCCAGGCAAGCGCAGACGTTTGGTGGCCGTTTTGCGCTGGGTTTCCTTCTCTTGACGTCGGCGCAGGCGTTCTTCAGCGCGCAGCACGAGAAAATCCAAGATCGCACCGGCAGATTTGGTATCGGCCGCCAGCCAGTTGTCAAAGTGATCTCGGACAGCGTTTTCCACAAGGCGCTGGGCTTCGGTGGTGGCCAGACGGTCTTTGGTCTGGCCGACAAACTCCGGCTCGCTGATAAAGCAACTTACCAGCGCACAGCCGCCGGTGATCAGATCGTCGCGGGTGATTTGTGCAGCTTTTTTATTGTTTGAAAGCTCTCCATACGCGCGCATGCCCTTGAGAATTGCGGTCCAAAAGCCAGCTTCATGAGTGCCACCTTCGGGCGTGGGGACCGTGTTGCAATAGGACTGGATAAACCCGTCCCGCGCCGGGGTCCAGTTTATTGCCCATTCCACCTTGCCTGGGACGCTGAATTTTTCCTGAAAATCAATACTGCCGGCGAAGGGCTTTTCGGCATACGTGGTGGCACCGGCCAGCGTTTCGCCGAGATAATCAGCCAGCCCGCCGGGAAAGTGGAACACCGCTTCTTGTGGGGTGTCGCCATCCGAAACGGCAGATTTCCAACGAATTTCAACTCCGGAAAACAGATAGGCTTTGGAGCGGACCATTTTCAGCAAGCGTGCCGGTTTAAACCGGTGCGACCCGAAAATCTGTTCATCGGCATGAAAGGTTACCGAGGTGCCACGCCGGTTTGCGGCCGTGCCAGTTTTGGCCACGGGGCCCAGTGGAATGCCGCGCGAAAAGCGTTGTTCGAACAGTTCTTTGTTGCGCGCCACCTCAACCACCATACTGTCGGAGAGAGCGTTCACGACCGAGGCGCCTACTCCGTGCAGACCGCCCGAGGTCTGATAGGCTTTGCCGGAAAACTTGCCGCCCGAATGCAGCGTGCATAAGATTACTTCCAGCGCTGATTTATCTTTGAACTTGGGATGGGGGTCGACAGGGATGCCACGGCCGTTGTCGCGGATGGTCACTGCGTAATCAGCATGCAACTCAACCTCGATGCGGTTGGCATGACCTGCGACTGCCTCATCCATTGAGTTGTCGAGCACCTCGGCCACGAGATGATGCAACGCGCGCTCGTCGGTGCCACCGATGTACATGCCGGGCCGTTTACGTACTGGCTCCAACCCTTCGAGCACCTCGATTGAGGATGCGTTATAGTCAGACCCTTGGGTGCTGCTGAGAAGATCTTCTGACATGTGAGCTGCTCTGTTTTTATCTTGTTGCTGCGCAATATGACAGGTTGCAGGCGCGGNGGGAAGGCTCAGTTCGGTCNGTGGGGCNGCATTTTGCAAATTAGCCGTCTTCGACTTGCACAAGTATGCGGGACTGGGTGCCCTGAGGGTTGTTCTGAGGCGCTTTTTTGGGCATGGCTGGTTTAGATCTGTATTTTTGTTGATTAGAGTGAGCCGTTTCATTGTCGTTGACCGTGTCCTACCAGCAGCATTTCCGCGCGATTATGCGCCTTGGCTTGCCNTTGATTGGNGGNCATCTGGCACATTTTTCGATCGNGATGACCGATACNGTGATGATGGGCTGGCATTCGGTNGCTGGTTTGGCGGCCNTNGTGNTNGGCAGTACNATGTTTTTTGTNCTNTTTATTNTGGGGGCAGGNTTTTCTGCGGCGATTATGCCGCTGGTTGCCAGTGCCGAGGCACAGGGTGATCAACTGCGTGTCCGGCGCGTGACCCGAATGGGCTTTTGGCTCAGCGCGCTGTACGGGCTTGTGGTGTTGCCGGCTTTTTGGTGGTCATCACCTCTGTTGCAAGCCTTTGGGCAACAGCTTTCGCTGGCTGAAGAGGTGCAGCGCTATTTAAGGATCGCCGGGTTTGCGATTGTCCCGGCGCTGTTGATGATGGTGGTTAAATCCTATTTGGCAGCGCTGGAAAAGACTCAAGTGGTCCTGTGGATCACCGTAGCGGGCGTGGGGCTGAACGCTTTTTTGAACTACGCGCTGATTTTTGGCCATTGGGGGGTACCTGCGATGGGCATTCAAGGGGCTGCTATTGCTTCATTGCTAGTCAATCTTGTAATGTTCCTTGGCGTTGCGTTCTATGCTGCCAAAACCGCACCAGAGCACGCCTTGTTTCATCGGCTCTGGCGGCTGGACTGGGATGTGTTTGGGGCTGTTGCCCGGATGGGTGTGCCTGTCGGTTTGACCAGTTTGGCTGAATCCGGTTTGTTTGCCGCCTCGACGATTATGATGGGATGGCTGGGGACGGTGCCGCTGGCTGCCCATGGTATCGCCATGCAGCTGACGGCCGCCACATTCATGATCCACCTTGGATTGAGTAATGCCGCCACAATCCGCGCAGGCAATGCGCTGGGCCGGCGCGATGAGGTGCATCTGCGTCGGGGTGCATGGGCGGTGACCGGCGTGGCAATGGTGGTGGTCGCAGCGACGATCTATGCGTTTTTGATGCATCCCCACGCTCTGATTGGATTGTTTTTGGATGCAAACGAAGGGGATCGCGCCCTGATCTTACAAGCCGGGGCCACGCTTTTGGCGGTGGCGGCGCTGTTTCAGTTGGTCGATTCCGTGCAGGCGATGGCGCTGGGCCTATTGCGCGGGGTGCATGATGCCGGAGCGCCTATGGTGATTGCGGGGGTGAGCTATTGGATGATTGGTATTCCCGCCGCCTATTACATGGGGTTTGTTCTACAGTGGCAGGGTGTCGGGGTCTGGTTGGGGTTGGTGGTCGGTTTGGCTGTTGCTGCGGGTTTGCTTATGGCGCGGTTCTGGATCTGGTCCTGTAAGATAGAGGCTTGAACTCGCACCGGTTCAGTCCCCCACAAGAGTCCCTGCTTGAAGCCTCTCAAGTCTGCAAGGCGATATCGCTAACTTGAGAAAAAAATTTTTCAATTATGCGCAAAAGCCAGTCTGGCATGTACCTGAACCTGTTATGTTAACGCTGCACAAAACTCTGCAATACGCGTGCATGCTGCCTTCAATGTATCCTCAGAGGCCGCATAGCTGACCCTGAAACAGGGGGAAAGTCCGAAAGCCGCGCCAAAAACAATGGCGACATTCGCTTCTTCCAAAAGTTGCATGGCAAAGGCTTCGTCATTGGCCAAGAGGACGCCTGCCGCAGTTGTCTTGCCGATCAGCCCATCGATCGAGGCATAGACATAAAACGCACCCTCTGGGGTGGGGCAAGTGATCCCATCGATTGCGTTTAATTGGGCAACTACCAGATCGCGGCGCGTTCGAAACAAAATATTGTTGCTGGCGATATAGTCTTGTGGCCCGTTGAGCGCCTCAAGGGCGGCCCATTGGCTTACCGTACAGGGATTTGAAGTGCTTTGACCCTGTATGGTGCGCATCGCGGCAATCAATGCTCGTGGTCCTGCGGCATAGCCAATGCGCCAGCCAGTCATTGCAAAACCCTTCGAGACGCCATTGACGGTGAGGGTACGGTCGATAAGGTCGGGGGCTACCTCGGCTGGAGTGCAGAACTTGAAATTATCATAGACCAGATGCTCATAGATATCATCGCTGAGTATCCAGACATGGGGATGGCGCTGCAGCACTTCGGTCAGGGCGCGCAATTCGTCCCGGTGATAGCCGGCGCCTGTGGGGTTGCTGGGCGAATTAAAAATAAACCATTTCGTGCGTGGAGTAATTGCCGCCTCGAGCGCTTCGGCAGATAGTTTAAAGCCGCGCTCCACCGACGTCTCCAAAATAACGGGCTCGCCGCCGGCCAAATAGACCATATCGGGATAGCTAACCCAATAAGGCGCTGGGATGATCACCTCGTCGCCGGGGTTCAGGGTGGCCATCAGCGCATTGTAGAGTACCTGCTTGCCCCCGGTTCCGACAGAAACCTGCTCGGGTCGATAGCGCAATGCATTGTCCCGCAGAAATTTGTCACAGATTGCTTGCTTGAGTTCGATGATGCCGTCGGGGGCGGTATATTTGGTTTTGCCCGCAAGAATTGCTGCAATCGCCGCTGATTTGATGTTTTCGGGAGTGTCAAAATCCGGCTCCCCAGCGCTGAGGCTGATGATGTCGCGCCCCGCGGCACGCATTTCAATCGCCTTGGATGACATCGCAACCGTGGGTGAGGGTTTGACGCGGGCAAGCGTGTCGGACAGCAAGGCCATAGGTGCTCCAATCTGATCGGGTTGTACCCTTGTGCAATTTGCAGCATCATGCAAGCACAGATTGAAACAAACAAGGAGTAGGATATGGACCCCGTTGAGAGCGATTGGTACGGGCCAGACATGGCGACCTTTGGCGACCGTCTTGCGGCGGCGCGCGAGCATGCCGCGATGAGCCAGTCGGATATGGCCAAGCGTTTGGGGGTCAAAGTCAGCACATTGCGCAAATGGGAACAAGACCTCTCAGAACCGCGAGCCAATCGTCTGTCGATGATGGCCGGATTGCTAAACGTTTCTATCATGTGGTTGCTGAACGCCGAGGGCGAAGGCATATCCGGCCCTGATGACGGCTCTTATATAGCCCCGGACATCCAAGAAACGCTGAACGAAATCCGCGATATGAAAACTGTGATGAAGACCTCTTCTGAACGTCTGGCCCGGTTGGAAAAGAAACTGCGTTTGATTTTGCAGGCGGCCAATCATGGGTGAACTGCTAGAGCATCGCGTCAAAAGGTTGAAAATGCGATCGATGCGTAGGGGCATCAAAGAGATGGACCTCATCCTGTCAGCCTTTGCTAATAGTCATCTTGAAAAGATGACGGAAGCCGATTTGATCTTGTATGACGCGATGTTGTCTGAAAATGATCATGATCTGTATCAATGGGTTACCGGTCAGATCGCCGCGCCTGAACGCTTTGCTGCAATGATTGCAATGGTCGCTACAACATTACATAAAATCGATTAGTCTGCATTTTAGCTAACGAAAATCGCAGTTTAACCTATTATTGGTGTTTTTATTCCAGTTTCCNAGGCAGAGATTTTGTTGGAGATTGAAATGACAATTCACCCTGCGCTGGATAGCGGCATTAAGCTNGGGTTTGCTGAAAGCTACCTAGANGCNTTAGCGCTGGTCGAACGTTTGCACCGATTATTGTTGGATGTTATCAAAGACGAGTTTGAGCGCATCAATGTATTAGAAATTAACCCAGTACAGGCGCTCTTATTGTTTAATATTGGTGAGAATGAAGTCACCGCTGGCGAATTGAAGTCGCGGGGTTATTATCAGGGCAGCAATGTCAGCTATAATCTCAAAAAGATGGTCGAGATGGGGTATATGCACCATCAGCGCAGCGAAATAGATCGCCGCTCGGTGAGGGTGCGTCTGACTGAAAAGGGCCGCTCTATACGGGATATCGTTGCAGAGCTATTTGCCCGTCATGCCGACGGTTTGCAAAGCAAAGGTGTGCTTGGCTCGGAGGGTATCGAGGATATCACCAGTTCATTGCGTCGGGTGGAGCGTTATTGGACCGACCAGATACGGTACATCTATTAACCCCGAAATATAGTGCATTTCTAGCTGGGGTGGACAAAAACCAACCGCTGCTGCGAAACGCTTATTGTGGGTCTGCCCATCCGCCCCCTATTCACATGAGGCCCCATTCATAACAGGCATATTGATCGGTGGGCAGCATCTCCAATCGCCAAGCCTACCAATGGCCGGTATTTCCCATGCTTAACCATGGCTCGGCACCCTCAAGCGGCGGCCCGTTTTGCAGTAATTCAATCGATATATTATCCGGTGAGCGGATGAACGCCATATGGCCGTCGCGCGGAGGCCGATTGATCGTCACCCCATTCGCCTGAAGATGTGCGCAGGTCTCGTAAATATTATCCACACCAAAGGCTAAATGGCCAAAGTGGCGGCTGTCATTGGGGAGGCCATCATCGCCGTCCCAATTGTAGGTCAATTCAATCGGGCGATCCTCTTGGCCATCCGGCGCCATAAAGATCAAAGTGAAACGCCCGTTTTCACTTTCTTTGCGTCGGGTTTCTTTTAGACCTAGCAGAGTATAAAATGCCAAAGAGGTCTCTAGGTTTTTGACCCTCACCATTGTGTGTAAATATTTCAGACCCATTTATCGCCCTCCAAAACCAGTTCGGGGCCAACCGTAACGTATGTTTCGGTGATGTCGATACCTTTAATTTGCGCAGACAGAGATGCTTTTGCTGGAAATTTGCGAAAGAAAGCAGCTAAAAACCAACTTTGGTTTGTCCTGGAAATTGGCTTATATAGCTATTTTGTGTCTGGATGTGACCAGATATAGTCGTCGCGACTCAACATGCTGTCCAAAGGATTCGCCCGATGACCCTGACCCCAGACCAACAAGCCGAAATCGACGCCCTGCGCGCGGCGCCACGGCAGACGCTGCGTGCGGTGAGCGAGGGTATGGAAGCCCATCTGTACAATGCGATCCCGGTTTTGGATCATGGTTTTATCCGCGTAGTCGATTATATGGGAGATGATGCGGCGATCTGTCAGGCGGCGCGTGTCAGCTATGGTAAGGGTACCAAATCCGTGCAAAATGACGAGGGTTTGATCCGGTATCTGATGCGCCACTGGCATTCGACGCCGTTTGAAATGTGCGAGGTCAAACTGCATGTTAAACTGCCGGTCTTTGTGGCCCGTCAATGGATTAGGCACCGCACTGCAAACGTAAATGAATACTCTGCGCGCTATTCGATCTTGGACCGAGAATTTTATATTCCGGCGCCGGAACATATCGCGGCACAATCGGTGGTGAATAACCAAGGGCGCGGCGAGGCTTTGACCGGAGCAGAAGCCGCGCGGGTTTTGGATATTCTGAAAACTGATTCTGAACGGTCTTACGACAATTATCAGGCGATGATCAGCGATGATGGCCAACGGGGTCTTGCACGTGAGCTTGCGCGGATGAACCTTCCGACTAATATTTATACCCAGTGGTATTGGAAGGTCGATTTGCACAATTTACTGCATTTTCTGCGGCTGCGTGCCGATGCGCATGCGCAATATGAAATACGCGTCTATGCGGACGCAATCTGTTCCGTTGTGGCGGATTGGGTGCCTTTTGCATATGCGGCCTTTGAGGATTACCGCCTGGGTGGGGCGACGCTTAGTGAAACGGCGCTGGAGTGTGTGCGCCGGATGCTCAAAGGCGAGGCCGTGACACAAGAGACATCGGGGATGAGCAAAGGTGAATGGCGTGAGTTTGAACAATTATTATGAATTTCGGGGCCGGCATGTTTGGTTTATGCCTTCTGGCTCGGGCTTATGCCGGGGGACACCTGAAAAATCTGGGAGCAATCTATGATCCTNTATGGAATACCGACCTGTGATACTTGTAAAAAAGCCCGCAAGGCGCTGGAGACAGAGGGCCATTCGGTGACGTTTCGCGATGTCAGAGCAGAACCTTTGTCCGAAGATGAATGGGCAATACTGCTGGCCGAGTTTGGCTCAACTTTGGTGAATCAGAAATCCACTACCTATCGCGGGTTATCGATGTGGTTGCGAGAAGCCGAGGCGGACGCGCAACTGCTGGCACAGCCCACGTTGATGAAGCGGCCCGTGTTGCAGGATGAGACGCGGCTGACGATGGGTTGGGGTGAAGATGTGCAGACGATCTGGCTGACTTGATCGCGGCCTGACAAGATCTATTTTACATCATGGGTGGGAATAACCACCTGACCAAGTTGCGGAATGATCTGTCCAGTACCGGACACCGCAAGTCAGAATTGGGGACACGCGGCATGTTGCAACTGAATATGAAAGTCAATGGCGTACCCGTTTCGGGGCAGGCTGAGGGCCGTACCCTTTTGGTGCAGTTTCTGCGTGATAGACTTGGACTGACAGGCACCCATATAGGCTGTGACACCAGCCAGTGTGGAGCTTGCGTGGTGCATGTGAACGGCGATGCGGTCAAAGCCTGTACGATGTTTGCGGCAGAAGCCGCCGGCGCCGAGGTCAGCACGATCGAGGGCCAAGCCAATGCCGATGGATCCCTCAATCCTATACAGCAGGCTTTTCAGGATCATCACGGTTTGCAATGCGGGTTTTGCACGCCCGGGATGGTAATGTCGGCAACCGCCTTACTGAACCAAACGCCCAAGCCCAATGAGCACATGATCCGAACTTATCTTGAGGGCAATATGTGTCGCTGTACCGGCTATCACAATATTATCAAAGCGGTTTTGGCGGCATCCGGACAGGGTGTCAGCGGGCCAGATCCAAGGTGACATGTTGAATGTATGATTTTGAATTACTGACAGCCACTAGTCTGCAAGAGGCGGTAACCGCCTTGCAAGATGAAGAGACACAGGCGCTGGCCGGTGGGCAGACCTTGATCCCGACCATGAAACAAAGGCTCGCAAGCCCAGAACGCTTGGTCAGTCTGACCAAAATAAAGGCGCTTCAAGGCGTCACAGCCACTGCGCAAGAGGTCGTCATCGGGGCTGCGGCACGCCATGCTGATGTGGCGGTTGAGGCGGCGGCTTTTTTCCCGGCACTGGCCGATCTGGCGGGGCATATCGGTGATCCTGCGGTGCGTAATCGCGGCACAATCGGGGGCAGTCTGGCCAATAACGACCCGGCAGCCTGTTATCCGGCAGCGGTGCTGGCCTGCGGTGCCGTGATCGAAACCAACCTGCGCCAGATTGCGGCTAAGGATTATTTTGACGGCATGTTTGGCACAGCTTTGGACGATGGCGAACTGATCACTGCAGTGCGGTTTCCAATCCCAAAGATTGCGCATTATGAAAAATTCGTCCAGCCTGCATCGCGCTTTGCGCTTGTTGGCGTCTTTGTGGCGCGATTTGACGATGCGGTCCGCGTGGCAATCACTGGCGCGTCGCAACAAGGGGTTTTTCGCTGGGTTGAGGCCGAGGCGGCGCTTTCAAAGGAATTTGAACCGGCTGCAATCGACAATCTTACCATCGATCCGGCCGATTTGATTGCTGACGCCCATGCTGCGCAGACTTACCGCGCGCATCTGGTTTCAGTGATGACCAAACGCGCCGTGACAGCGATCAATCGATAACACCGTTTTACGCAAAAATTAGGGTTGGGTGGTAACAATTTCTGGCAGGCGCTGCGCCGGTGGGGTGTTACGACTGCGCTGGCTGCACACACGCCCGTCNATGATGGTCATGCCTACGCCGGGCAAATTGCCAAGCTGGATTGACTCGAGAATATTTTTTCCCGGGGCATGTTGGGCTTGATCCATCAAGACGAAATCCGCGCATTTGCCTATCTCGATCAAGCCGGTATCCAGCTCTCTTTGGCGCGACGTATTGCCATTGGCAAAACAAAATGCGGTCTCGGCGGCGACATGACCAAGGCTCGACAGCATTGCCACCATACGCAGGATACCCAAGGGTTGAACCCCAGAGCCTGCGGGTCCGTCCGTGCCCAAAATAAGTCGGTCCAACTGCTTTAACTCGCGCGCTGTATTGAGTGTTAGAAGGGCCGCGCGTTCGTTGCCGTTATGAACAATTTCGAGGCTAGCAGAACAGCTTTCGCACAGGCAGACAATCTGATCATCAGGCAGCGCAGAATGACCACCATTGACATGGCCAATCACGTCAGTGCCGGTTTCAAGTACCATATCGGCATCAATCAAACCAGATCCGGGGATTGATGGCCCACCGGTGTGGATTGTGCTCTGGATACCGTATTTGCGCGCCCAGTCGACCATCTGCTTTGCGGTTTTACCGTCTTTGACCGTGCCAAGACCGACTTCGCCCAAAAGTTTCACACCGGCGTCGGCGAGATCTTTAAAATCCTGTTCGACCATGCCGTGTTCAATGACCGGCGCGCCGGCGTGTACCTTCATTCCCGACGGACGGAAATTTTCATACCAGCGCTGTGAAGCGATTGCCATGGCTTTGAGCCCGACAATATCTTTCGGGCGTCCCGGCATATGTACTTCACCAGCCGAAATTAATGTGGTGACCCCGCCGTGCAATGTGCTGTCAATCCAATGCAACTGCTGTTGTCGCGGGGTATAATCGCCCACCACCGGGTGGATATGGCTGTCAATCAATCCTGGTGCCAGCGTTACGCCATGGGCGTCGATCTCAGTGGTGGCCGCCTCGGTGTCGAGATCTTTCTCCGCCCCCCATGCAGTGATTTTACCGTTCAGAGCAATCAGGCAATCACCGTCCAAAATCGGCTGCTCTATTTTGCCAGATAGCAACAGGCCAATGTTGCGGATCACTAGTTTTGTGCTGTCTTTCGCCATAGGAAGTCCCCTTCTGAGTCGTTTGAACGCTAACATATATTTAACGTCGATCAAGGCAGTATAGTGTCATTCCATGTCAGGCTCTTGACAAAATTATCATTTGTATGCTAACAAAATTTTTGAGTTTAGGGATTTGAATTGGCATGTCAGTCAAGGTCGAAAAAGCGCCAGAAAAATTTGAAATCCCCAAAGGTTTATTTGTTGAAACAGTGACCTCTGTTCAGCATTACACCGAGAGCCTGTTTAAGTTTCGCATCACACGTCCGGCCAGTTTTCGGTTTAGATCGGGTGAGTTTGTGATGATTGGCTTGCCCAATGCCGAAAAGCCGGTGTTTCGCGCCTATTCGATTGCCAGTCCCTCGTGGGATGAAGAGATCGAATTTTATTCGATCAAAGTTCCTGACGGCCCGCTGACCCAACATTTGCAAAAGGTGCGGGCAGGTGACAGTATTTTGATGCGGAAAAAGCCGACAGGGACATTAGTGAACGATGCGTTGTTGCCCGGAAAGCGGCTGTACATGTTCGCCACAGGCACGGGCATTGCGCCCTTTGCCAGCCTGATCCGGGACCCTGACACTTATGAAAAGTTCGACCAGCTTATCCTATGTCATACCTGTCGACAGGTGGCAGAACTGCGGTACGGACACGAGCTGGTTGCGGCGCTGAAGGATGATCCGTTGGTTGGGGATCTGGCAGTGCAGCGGTTGATCCACTATACCACTGTGACCCGCGAAGATTTCCCGTTTCAGGGGCGGCAAACAGATTTGATGGCGTCGGGTAAGCTGTTTGATGATCTGGGCCTGCCACCGTTATCCGTCGCTGATGATCGCGCGATGATTTGCGGCTCAATGGATATGCTGCGCGACACCAAAGCGGCTTTGGAAGGTTTTGGCCTGCAAGAGGGCTCAAACAGCAAACCAGCTACTTTTGTGGTCGAGCGGGCATTTGTCGGGTAATCTGTGCCTGTGGTTGGCTTGCGCCAGTAAATAGTCAGGCAAAGCGGCATTCCGGTGGCTATTTTGTTTGACACCAGAGGCTGCAAGAATAATTATTCGTATGCAAATGAACTGATAGGGTGGCTCTGACTTGGAATATTTCGCGCCGACAGCGTTGCAAGATGCAGTGGACTTTCTGCAGCAAAGCGGCAAGGCTGGGGTTGCGATTGTTGCGGGTGCCACAGATTGGTTTCCGGCACGCGGCGACCGGCCTTTGCATCGACCTGTTATGGACATCACTAAAATTGCAGAACTTCAGGGGATTGAACGCACAGCGCAGGGCTGGCGTTTTGGCGCCGCGGCCACTTGGTCTGATATTGTAAAGGCTGATTTACCATCCTGTTTTGCTGGTTTGAAAGCTGCGGCCCGCGAGATCGGGTCGGTGCAGATTCAAAACGTTGCGACATTGGCGGGCAATCTGTGCAACGCTTCGCCGGCGGCCGACGGGGTGCCGCCTTTGCTGACACTTGATGCTGCGGTGGAAATTGCATCGCTGTCCGGCGTTCGGTCTGTACCCCTGACCAATTTTGTACTCGGCGTGCGCCAGACTGCGTTGCAACCCGGCGAGATGGTTGCGGCAATCACGGTTCCTGCTTTGCCTACGCAGTTTGGTGAGGGCGTGGGCTGTTTTATCAAGATTGGCGCACGCAAATATCTGGTAATTTCAATCACAATGGTTGCGGCTTTGGTGGCCGTTGCAGACGGTAAAATTACCGAGGCACGCGTTGCTGTGGGCGCGTGTTCAGCGGTTGCCCAAAGGGTGCCGATGCTAGAGGCGGCGCTGCGAGGGTGTACGGCCGCGCAGGTCGAGGCGGCAATCTGCCCGGCCCATCTCGAGATGCTCTCGCCGATTTCGGACATGCGCGGCTCTGCTTTGTATCGCGCTGACGCGGCGTTTGAGTTGTGCCGCCGGGCGGTAGCCGGGTCGGTGGCCGGGGCGCTGGCCGGGGCGCTGGCCGGGGCGCCGGACAGTGCAGTGCAAAAAGGGGGGATTGGCCATGGATAATGTGGCGCGGCTTTTGGGGCAATCCACCGAATTTAAGTTGAATGGCCGGATGGTGACAGTGTCAGCGGCCGCTGGCGCGCGGCTGTCGCACAGTTTGCGCGAACAATTGGGGGCCAAGGATGTCAAAATTGGCTGTAACGCAGGTGATTGTGGCGCCTGCACAGTCTTGGTCGATGGTGATCCGGTTTGTGCCTGCCTGATGCCAACTCAGCAGGCTGCAGGCAAAACGCTTGAAACCTTGGTGGGGCTTGTGGGGCAGGATCCCCGCGCCAAAGCCCTGGTGCAGAGCTTTCAGAACCATCAGGCGGCGCAATGCGGCATTTGCACACCCGGCGTTATGGTTTCGGCGGTTGCGTTGTTACGCAATGTCCGTACACCGACAATCGGACAGATTCAGGATGCACTCGGGGGAGTGTTGTGCCGTTGTACCGGGTACCGCAAGATTATCGACGCGGTCTGTGAAGTTGGGCAGGCTGAGGCGTTCCCAGAGGCGGTCAGTGGCTCCGGCGCGGTCGGAACNTCTGTGGCACGTCTGGACGGGTTGCAAAAACTTCAGGGGCGCGAGGTGTTTGGTGATGATGTCGCCCCAACACAGGCGCTGGTGATCAAAGCGGTTCGCTCGCCTTTCGCCCGAGCAGAGTTCCGCTTTGGGGATCTTGAACACTATGTGACCTCCACTGCTGGGGTACATGCGGTTTTGACCGCGGCGGATGTGCCCGGGAAAAATGCGTTTGGCGTCATCCCCGCGTTTCAGGATCAGCCGGTTTTTGCTGAGAAAGAAGCCCGGTTTCGCGGTGAAGCCGTTGCCGCCGTGATTGGTACCGCAACTGCGATGGCGTGTTTTGATGAAACCGGTTTTCCGGTGACTTGGGAAGAGCGTCANGCTGTATCTCAGGTTGCACAGGCGCTGATGACCACGGCACCGCAACTGCATGCAGACCATCCCCAAAACGTGATGTGCGGCGGCTTTGTGGCGCGTGGTGACGCACAAAGCGGGTTGATNGGTGCCGAGGTTGTGGTGGAAGGGTTGTTTGAAACCGGTTTTGTGGAGCATGGATATATCGAGCCAGAGGCGGGCTTCGCCGAATGCGTGGAAGGGCGTATTGAGGTGCATGCCTGCACCCAAGCGCCGGTCATGGATTTAGAAAGTCTGGCGGCAATTCTCGGATGTGATCAACGTAAAATTCGGATACGACCCACCGCGGTCGGAGGCGGATTTGGCTCTAAGCTGGATTTGTCAGTCCAGCCGTTTCTGGCGNTGGCGGCGCTGAAAACGGGTCAGCCGGTGCGCATGACTTACAGCCGCACAGAGACGATGCAAGCGACNACCAAACGCCACCCCTCTCAAATTAATCTCAAGATAGGCGCAACGAAAGCCGGACGGCTGTGCGGGTTTGCATTTAAAGGAGACTTTAACACCGGGGCCTATGCCTCATGGGGGCCAACGGTTGCCAATCGCGTGCCGGTGCATGCTTCGGGTCCCTATCAGATAGCCAATTACCGCGCTGAGTCTCGTGGNATCTATACCCATTGTCCGCCCGCCGGGGCGTTTCGCGGCTTTGGTGTTCCGCAGGCGGCGATTGCGCAAGAAAGCCTATTTGACGAATTGGCAAATAAACTGGGGATCGACGCGCTGGAATTTCGCGAGATAAACGCGCTGGAAGACGGCGCTGAAACAGTTTGTGGGCAGGTGTTTGAACAGGGTGTCGGCATCAAAGCTTGTCTGCGGGCCTTGCGCCCCGCCTGGCGGCGGGAAAAGGCACTTTGCGCCGCGTTCAATGCCGAGAACGCATCTCGAAAGCGCGGTGTTGGGGTGGCTGCTGGCTGGTATGGATGTGGCAATACTTCGCTGCCCAACCCGTCGACGATTAAATCTGGAATTACCGCGGATGGGCGTATTTTTTTGCATCAAGGTGCGACTGATATCGGGCAGGGGGCCAATACGGTAATTACGCAGATTTTTGCGCAGGCGTTGGGGGTATCGGTGCACGATATCCATCTGTTGGGTCCCGACACGGATATCACNCCNGACGCGGGTAAAACATCGGCCTCGCGCCAGACGTTTGTGTCCGGCAATGCCGCGCGTCTGTCGGGCGAAAGTTTGCGGCGCAAAGTACTGGCACTGGCAAATGCAGGTCCCGATGCACCTCTCAGCTTTGACGTCGGGACGGTGACCATCGGGGATAGNGCCGCGCCGCATGTCGTGGCATTACAGCGGCTGCCTGAAGGGGCAGACGGCTATGTTCTTACGGCGACAGAAACCTATGATCCGCCAACTCTGCCCTTGGATGAAAACGGCCAAGGGGTGCCTTATGCGCAGTTCGGCTATGCCGCCCATCTTGCTGTGGTTGAGGTGGATATCCGTTTGGGGTGCGTCACACCGCAGCGGTTCACGGCGGCCCATGATGTGGGCCAAGCGATCAATCCGCTGCTGGTCGAAGGTCAGGTACAGGGGGGCATTGCGCAGGGATTGGGCATGGCCCTAATGGAGGAATATCTGCCGGGAAAGACTGAAAATCTGCATGATTATCTGGTGCCAACCATCGGAGATGTTCCGCCGATCGAGACGTTGATTATCGAACGGGCCGATGCCGAGGGCCCCTATGGCGCCAAAGGACTGGGCGAGCACGTTCTGATCCCNACGGCNCCGGCGATATTGAACGCGATCAAAGATGCGACCGGGGTGCGGCTTTATAGCGTGCCGGCCACTCCATCACGGGTGCGCATGGCGTTGAAAGAGGCTGGGTATGACTGATCAACCCTCCGCCAAACCGGTGAAAATTCGCTGTGATGCCTGTCCGGTCATGTGTTTTATTGCCGACGGGAAATCCGGGGCTTGTGACCGTTATGCCAACCAAGATGGCGATTTGATCCGGCTTGATCCGCTGACAGTGATCGAAAGTGGGGTGCCTGCGGTTGCGTTTCTCGACACCGGAGATTCAGCGTCGGAGTGGGACGGCGACGTGATAAAGGGACATCGTCAATTTGTCACTGCCGTTGGTGCTGGAACCACCTATCCCGATTACAAACCAGCGCCTTTTATCGTTAGCCAGCAGGTCGATGATATCGATATGGTTACTGTGGTGACTGAGGCCATCTTCAGCTATTGCGGGGTGAAGGTTAAAATTGATTCCGATCGTCATATCGGTCACGAACGGGCCATCGTGCGCGCCAATGGCGAGCCGATAGGGCATGTGATGACTGGTGAATACGGCTCGAAAATGCTGTCCTTGGGCGGGGTTGATCACCTGACCGGCGGATCTAAAAAAGAGGGGCGGGCGACCTGTGACGCGCTGCTGCAACTGTGCAACCGGCAAGCGGTCGACTTGGAAATCGAAGCGGGCGCAACGCTCACTGTGCAGGCTGGTCAGCCCCCGATTATCAATGGGGTTGCTGAAAAGCTGATGCGCGTGGGATGTGGGTCTGCGACAATCGGCATGTTTGCCCAGCAATGGGCGCCTTATGTTGATGAGGTGGTGGTTGTGGATGATCACATCACCGGCGTTCTGTCCGAACACGAGGCGGGCAAAGGTTTGGATATGGCGCCATCCGGTATTAAGGTGACGGGCCGTAAATCCACGCCGGGACGATATTTTCAGGTGGCCGAACCCGGCACTGGCTGGGGCGGTACAGATGTGGATGATCCGCTGTCAATCTTAAAACCTGCCGATCCAAAGAAAGCCTGGCCGGGATTGCGCCTGTTGATGATCTCGACTACGGGCGAACAATGGGCCTATTTTGAACTGGATGAAGATTTGGTGCCGCAACCCGCCACGATATCAGCGCCACTTTTGGCCTCGGCGGAACGGGTGGCTGAGAACTGTGAACCATCTCTGTGCTCGGTTTTGTTTATGGGTGGCGCGGGGGGATCCCTGCGGGCTGGGGTAACCGAAAACCCCGTGCGGCTGACCCGGTCGGTCAAACAGGCACTGACCCATGTTACATGTGGTGGTGCTCCAGCCTATATCTGGCCCGGCGGCGGCATCACCTTTATGGCTGACGTGATGGAGATGCCGAGCAATGCGTTTGGCTATGTGCCGACACCGGCTTTGGTCGCGCCGGTCGAGTTTACACTCCGCAAAGCTGATTATGTTGCACTGGGCGGGCATACGGACCGTATCGTACCGCTACAAGCGGTGCTCAGTTCTGACATTCGCACAGTTGCTCCGATAACCAATCATGCTCATCCGGCTGACCGGAAAAATTATCGTTGGGCAGTGTCAAAACAGGTCGGCTCGTAATGCAGACCGCTGTGGCAAAACGGCTGGCGGATGGCAGGCGTCTGCATCTACAGCATGGTCCGATTGATTTGATCATCGGCGCGGACGGGGATCGTGAGAGNGCATTTGCAGCGGCAACACAGCGTTTTCAAACCGTTTTGGAGGAATTGGTTGCCGAACTGCCAATATTGCGGTGTCAGAAAAAAGGTGAGGTGACAGGGGCAATTGCGTGGCAGATGCAGCGTGCGATCCACCCCCATGNGACGCAGGGTTTTGTCACGCCGATGGCGGCNGTTGCCGGGGCGGTTGCCGATACTGTGCTGGCGGCTATGCTGGATAAGGCAAGACCGCGCCGTGCCTATGTCAATAATGGTGGCGATATTGCGCTGTGGCTCACCGGGGCCGAGCGGTTCCGCACATTGGTTNCGGGGTCTGACAATGCGGAACTGGCCCGGATCACTTTAACGACGGCTGATCCCGCCCGCGGCATTGCCACCAGCGGACGGCACGGGCGCAGCCTGTCGCGGGGCATTGCCGATGCGGTCACAGTGTTGGCACAGACTGCCGCCGAGGCGGATGTCGCCGCAACGATGATTGCCAATGCGGTGGATTTACCCGACCATCTGGCGNTTCTTCGTGTGCCGGCCTGTGATCTTGATCCCGACAGCGATCTGGGTCAGCGCCAAGTGGTTACAGACGTGGGTGGGTTGGCAGGCAGCGATGTAACCAAGGCATTGGGCAGGGGTGGGCTTTTGGCCGAACAGATGTTGGGCAAGGGGTTGATCTGCGGTGCTGCGCTCTTCTTGCAAGGGCAATCGTANATTATTGATCCGGTGAAAACGCAATTTAATCAACTTGGAAAGACTATGGAATATGCCTGAAGTTAAGATCAGAAAAATCATCAGTTGCACCGAAGAGATCTATCACGAGGGGGGCCCNAAGGCTGACACGCCGCTGCGCCGTGCCGCGGTTGTTGCCGTGATTGAAAATCCGTTTGCCGGTACNTTCGCCGAAGATATTCAGCCCTTTATGGATGACCTCAAGCCGCTGGGTCTTGAGATGGCGACTAGGTTAGTTGGGCTGCTGGGTGGTGATCCTGCCGTGGTCGAAGGGTATGGAAAAGGTGCAATTATTGGCGCTGCAGGCGAGTTGGAACACGGCGCGCTCTGGCATGCGCCTGGCGGCTATGCGATGCGCGATGTGCTGGGTGGGGCGAAAGCCATCGTGCCGTCATCAAAAAAGGTAGGAGGCGTGGGCGCACGTCTTGATGTGCCCGTCACCCATATTGAGGCGTCTTATGTGCGCAGTCATTTTGACTCGATGGAAATTGGTCTCAATGACGCACCGCGGGCCAATGAGATGGTTTTGACGCTGGTGATGACCACGGGCGCGCGGGTGCACAATCGGGCAGGTGGCTTGCAGGCGGATAAAATTACAGGAAAGGATGGATTGAGATGAGCGCAGATATACGAAAGATTGCGGTCTGGGTTGAGGAAACCCATCAAGAGATCGGCAAAGTTATCTCGCCCGCCACTTGCAAGGCGGTGGCNGTGGCGGTGATCGCCAACCCGTTTGCCGGACGCTATGTCGAGGACCTGACACCTTTGATGGATATTGGCGCAGAGCTTGGCGGTCTTTTGGGCGATAAATGTGTGGCCGCGCTGGGCATTTCGTCAGATCAGGCAGAAAGTTATGGCAAAGCGGTCATGGTTGGTGAGAACGGCGAATTAGAGCATGCCGCAGCGATCCTGCACCCAAAGCTGGGCGCACCCTTGCGCAAAGCGGTGGAAAAAGGTGCAGCCTTGGTGCCGTCTTCCAAAAAAATGGGCGGACCGGGACAGGTTCTTGATGTGCCGTTGGGACATAAAGAGGCCGCGTATGTCCGCAGCCATTTTGATGGTATTGAAGTGAGGTTAAACGATTCTCCGCGGGCCAATGAATTGCTGGTGGCAGTGGCTGTAACAGATAGTGGTCGGCCTTTGCCGCGGGTTGGCGGGCTGACACATGGCGCAGCTGAGGGCATTGACGGGTTGCGATAGCCGTTACAACTTGTCCAGAAGATCAAGCAGGCGATCCAGTTCGCGCGGCGAAAGGTTGGCCGCTGTCCGGGCCGAAATATGGCGGGCATTTGCAATAGTTTTGATGGTAAACATCTGCCCCTCGGGGGTCAGTGAGATGTCCAGACGNCGCAGATCCTTCTGTGATTGCGCGCTCACCAAAAAGCCTTTTTTCTTCAGCCGGTCCACCACGCCTTTTGTGGTGGCGGCATCCATTCCCACCAGCCGTCCGAGATGGTTTTGCGAAATCGAGCCGGTTTCGTTCAGCTTTGCCAAGACCGCAAACTGAGTGGGTGTCACATCGGGCATCAACCTCGAGAANACTTCCAGATGCTTTTGATTTGCCAGCCTGAGTTTAAAGCCAATTTGATCTTCAAGCCGGTAGTCGTTTGGGTTGGACATGCGCAGTTATCCCTTATTTGAACCACTTGCCAGATTCTGCGTAACCAAAATTGACCGCAATTGACATGCTAAAGATGATTGATGCTGAAAGTTTACTCTTTTCTGAGAT
Source organism: Marinovum sp. (assembly GCA_002684375.1). Taxonomy (GTDB): domain Bacteria; phylum Pseudomonadota; class Alphaproteobacteria; order Rhodobacterales; family Rhodobacteraceae; genus CPC320. The sequence continues at coordinate 34,339 of NYVC01000041.1, read as the reverse complement.
TCAATTTTTCTTATACATCATGGTTTGGCGAAAACTAAATATATGTGGCGAAGGGAATTGTTTTTCGGGTCTCGCCGGGTTCACTTTATTTTTTGACCTTTGGGCCGGTGCCCAGTGATGCCACAGTGATGCCACAGTGATGCCACTGTGACGCTGCTTTAACCTAGCAGGCCTACACCTGTGATCTGAAAGATTGTCCGATCTGGTGCCNTGGCGGAGCAATCAACCCTTGGCAAGCGGTCCCACGGNGCGTATACGCGCGCTTCAGCAGCGAGGACAGTGATAATGCAAACCAGCGCCAACTTAAACGTTATGGTAAAGGCAGCCCGCAAGGCTGGCCGGTCTTTGATGAAGGATTTTCAGGAAGTTGAAAACCTGCAGGTCTCGGTTAAAGGCGCGGGAGATTTTGTCACCAAGGCCGATATTGCGGCCGAAAAAATCATCAAAGACGAATTGCTGCAGGCCCGTCCGACCTATGGCTGGGTTGGAGAGGAAAGCGGCGAGATCGAAGGTGCGGATCCGACNAGACGCTGGATCGTCGACCCGTTGGACGGCACCACCAATTTTCTACATGGGTTGCCGCATTGGTCGGTATCGATTGCTCTTGAGCACAAAGGTCAGGTCGTTGCTGGGGTGGTTCATGACCCGATCAAAAATGAATTGTTCTTTGCCGAAAAAGGCAGCGGCGCCTGGATGAATGAAACCAGGCTGCGGGTGTCGGGACGCAACCGGATGATCGAAGCAGTGTTCGCCACCGGATTGCCATTTGCCGGCCGTGCGGATCTGCCGGCATCGTTGCGGGATTTGGGGCGGCTGCTGCCCGTCTGTGCGGGTGTGCGCCAATCGGGGTCTGCAGCGCTTGATCTATCGTACGTTGCCGCCGGTCGTTTTGATGGCTTTTGGGAACGTCGCCTGAATGTTTGGGATTTGGCCGCAGGTTTGATTATCCTGCGCGAAGCGGGCGGCTTGGCCAGCCCGATTGACGAAAGCCTAGATATTCTTGGCGATGGTCAGATTATTTGCTCTAATGAGCCGTTGTACGAGACATTTCTTGCGGCTGTCCGCAACGCGGCGTGAGCCCACAGCTGTTGTCACACCACGCTGGTCTCAATCGGTGATCTTGACGTGAGCCTCGGCGTTTAGCGCTGTGCCAAGTGCGGCAAACCGNGCCTGCGCCACTTCACCAAAGAGCGGCACGGTGGGGCCGCTCAGGTGTAATTCAAGCATGCGGGTTTTGCGTTTCCAGTGCAGCGAACCGGGCATTTCTTTATCTGACGTCCACAGCATAGCGCCGAAACGGATGGCTTTGCCGAGTATTTTGGCTTGCTCCAATTCTTCGGTGGTAAGCAATGTTTTCATCTGGTTGAATTGTGACCCGTCATTGTGTTTTTGATAGCGCTGCATCAGCGCAAAACCCAGAAAAACCCGTTCGGAATGTTTGAGGCCGCCTAAGTTTGACCGTGTCGCGTTATCAAAACATATTTCAGCCCTGAAATCTGGGTTTGCCCGCCAACTGACGTCATGCAGCAGGCAGGCGGCTTTGACCAAGCGCCGTTTGGCTTTGCTGAAGTCGCGAAACAAAGGCTGGATAAACCGATAGAGACGTTTGCCAAACCCGGGAAAGCGCGCATCTTTTGCCTCGGCAAAATAGCACGCCTCGATCAGCGGATCGCGGTCGCGCAGTTTTTTCGGCATCTGCGCAAACAGCAGTCCTTCGCGCAATCCGTAACTAGAGATGGCGATGTCTTTTGGGGCGAATGTGATCAGCAGGCGGCGCAGTACTTCGCACGCAATTGGCAAAAGCGCCATCCGATTGGCAGATATATGGCAAAGGCGGCGCAGCTTTTCGGGATCTGAGGCTTCAAGCAGTTTGATGGTTTCATTGATGCCTTGGGTGCTCATGCGGTATTCATGGGGCACATGCAGCGGATAGTTGCGTCGCTCCATGTCGACCCGGGCCAGCGCGCGCCAAGATCCACCCACCAGAAACAGCCGATTTTGTTGCAGGCCCATTTTGTCTTTGAGCGCCATTATGGTGGTTTTGATATGATCGTTTCGGGCCTTTTTACCGCCAGATATCCCTTGTAGTTTCAATGGTCCGAGATCGGAGCTTTGGCGTTTTCCGACTTTGCCGTCGGAAATTTCGGCCAGCTCCATCGAAGATCCACCGATGTCACACACCAGCCCATAAGAGCCGGGCCAGCCTAAAAGAACCCCCTGCGCCGAAAGCCGCGCCTCTTGTTTGCCGTCAATGACCCAGATTTTCAATCCTGTTTCGCGCTCGACCTGTTGGCAGAAATCGGAACCGTCCTCGGCCTCTCTGACTGCTGCAGTGGCGACGGCCGAGAGTGGTGTGATCCCCATTCCCTCGGCCAGCGCCTGAAATCGTCGCAGCGCCGCGACCGCACGTGCGCGGCCTTGCGGGTTCAGGCAATTGGTCTCACTCATGCCGCTGCCGAGGCCGCACATTATCTTTTCATTGTAAAAATATGCTGGGCTGCGCCCGGCGCCGTCAAACACCACTAGCCGCACCGAATTTGAGCCGATGTCCACTACTCCGACGCGGGTCAAGTCCCGTTTTACCGGTTTCTTTATCAGGTTCTGACCATTGAGATCTTGGTCATTTTTCTTCAGGTATTGATCTGAATTCATAGAAGATTTTCCTGAGATGGCTCAAGCAGCCGCGCTGCGAGGCGCCGCGAGAGCGGTCTTTTTTCAGCGAGTGAGAGCGTATCTAATGCCACGACCAGTTTTTGTGCCGCGTCAAACGAGCGGTCAATGCGCCGGACGACATAGGTGATCAACTCAGGAGAGGGCGACAATTGTCGGTCGCCAAATAGTTTGATCAACACTGCTTTGAGAAGTGCATCATCGGGTGGGTTGAGTTGAACCAAAGGGGCACCGCGCAGCCGGCTCTCGAGGTCGGGCAGGGTCAACAACCAGTGCTGGGGTTCACCACGTCCAGTAAACAGGATCGATTGGCCGGTTTCAAGGCACAGGTTGTGCAGATAGAACAGGGCGGTCTGCTGTGCGTCAAGACCTGCAATTGTATGAACATTTTCCACAGCCACGGGGCCGCTACTCAGTTTAGGCACCGCGTCATCTTGCAGCTCTGTGGCGTCGATGATTGTTGCGCCTGACTGTCTTGCCCAGACATGGGTCAGATGGGTCTTGCCCGCACCTTCAGGACCAGTGAGCAGCAGTTTTCGACTGCTCCAATCTGTCCAGTTATCGATCATTGAAACCGCGATTCGATTGCTGGGTGAAATAAAGAAATCGTCCCGTCCCAAAGCGGCACGGGCGGGCAGGTCAAAGCTGAGTTGGGTGTTCATTCGCTGGCGGGTCCGCTGGTGCCTTGATACAGGCGGCTGCGTTTATAGCGGCCAATGGCAAAGCGCGTCAAAACACCAATTGCTGCCGCCACCGGTACCGCAACAAGCATGCCGGCAAAGCCGAACAGGCTGCCAAACACCGAGAGTGCAAATAACAGCCAGACCGGATGCAGCCCCACAGACAGGCCGACCAATTTGGGTGTCAGGTAATTGCCCTCGATCATTTGACCGGTCACAAAGATGGCCCCCACCAGCCCCAAAGAGACCCAATCTCCCCAGAACTGGAACAGACCCAGCCCGATGGCCAAACTGCCGCCGACCAAGGCGCCAACATAGGGAATGAACGTTACCAAGCCAGCAATAAAGCCGACCACCAGACCAAATTGCAGGCCAACCAACATCAGCGCCAGCGCATAATAGGTGCCTAAAATCAGACAGACCGTGCCCATGCCGCGCACGAAACTGGCCAGTGTCTGGTCGATCTCGAGGGCGAGGCCTCGCACCACATCTGCGTGATCGCGCGGCAGCATATCATCAATAGTGGCGACCAACCGGTCCCAATCATATAGCAGATAGAAGGTTACCACCGGCACAATGACCAGCAACAGCGCAATATTGATCAGCGAGGCGGCAGAGGTCAGGAGCGATTTTAACAACTGCCCGCCCTTGTTCTGAACTTGATCCCCCAGCGCCAGAAGCGATTTGCGCAAGGTCGATTCGGAATCAACCAAGGACGGAAATTGCGTGGTTAAAAACTCTTGCAATTCCCTAACCAGTCGCGGCGCCGTATCAAACAGCGTCACTGCCTGTTGTACCAGCGTGGGGATCACCAGAAAGGCAAAGACGATGAACACCAAAATGACGCTCACCGTGATACATACCGTAGCCAGCAGGCGTGATAGGCCCAGCCGTTCAAGTCGGTCGGCCACTGGATCCAGAAAATACGCAACCGCGCCNCCCAAGAGGAACGGCATAAGAATATCGCCCAGAAACCAAAGGGCACCAAACAGGATCGCCGTGGCGATCCCCCAGTATTTCAGCTGTGCACTGACGGGCAGTCCCATGTTCAATCCGTAAGCCATAATTGCGACCTCTCTATGGGCTGGGAAGGTCGCATAGCGCAACAAAAAAATAACCTGCGCGGCAGACAATGATTTTGACTGCTCCCCAGACCTCAGACTTTTCTCAGGGTATCGGGTTAGGTGTCGCCCAAGGTGGGGCGCACTGCGCAACCGCTTTGGCTGTTTAGAGGATGGGGTTCATGGGAGCCATGTCGTGGATGCGGGGGCTGTTTGTTTTGGCACTTGGGGGCAGCACGGCGGTTTGCTGCCGCGGACTTAAAGGTCAGCTATGCGGGCAAAGCACCATTTTGCCGCGGTTGCGTAAACGGCCGTTGCTTACAATCCCGTCTGAAGATCAGATGCATTCTGATAGTCCGCCGGGCCCTTTAGTTCGATCAGGTTGCCCCAAGGGTCTTTAAAATATACCGCTAAGCCAAATCCACGGCTGCCGACCTGACGCAGTTGTTTTAGGATTTTGATACCGTGAGATTGCAAATGACGGCAAACATCTGCCTCTGCCGCACCCAGCCATGCAAATGCGATATGGTGCATGTTTTCACCCTCTTGTGACGGTGGTCTGGCATAACTGGACCGCGGATCTTTGACATCCCACAGACCAATCAGAACCGGGCCATACCACAGATGGGTCATCGCAAGATCAGGATAGTCGTATCCCGGACGACATCCTAAAACCGTCTGATACCACTCACGTGCTTTTTCAAGATCGCCAACCCAAATGACGATGTGGTCGATGCCGGACGGTACAAAGGGTACGGTCATGGCATATTGCTACGGGTCATTCGTGGCCTCCTATTTCACAGTTGAATTCCAACATATACGGAGCCCTAGAGATTGATTTTCCATGGAGTGGATAAACCCCGAGATCTCCGTCGCTCCATTTTAGCTTAATGTGAATGCTCTTGTATAGTTGAGACACAGACGATGATTGTCCGTCTGGGCGTTGCGCAGCCAAAGTCAAAATGGGCTTAAATCCGCCCTGAGCTGCGGCTTTTTGGAAGGCTCTGTTCGGGCCACAATCCCACTCGGTTCCCCCGACCGCACCAACATAGAAAAACTTTTACCCGCAACCAACAGGCTCGGACAAGACAGCGCTTGCCATCGCTGTGCTGTCTCAGCCATAAAGCAGGCAATTGTTTCCAGCCTGCAAGGAGGCCGCATGCGCCTGTCCCGCTACTTTATGCCCGTGTTGAAAGAAAACCCCGTCGATGCGCAGATTGTCAGCCACCGGTTGATGCTGCGTGCGGGGATGATTAAGCAATCCAGCGCCGGGATCTATTCGTGGCTGCCGATGGGCTTTAAAGTTCTGAAGAAGATCGAAGATATCGTCCACGAGGAGCAACAGCGTGCAGGCCACATGCCGATGCTGATGCCGACCATCCAATCCGCGGATCTGTGGCGCGAAAGTGGCCGCTATGATGCGTTTGGCGACGAAATGCTGCGGATCAAGGACCGCCACGACCGCGACATGCTGTTCACTCCGACCGCCGAAGAGTTGATCACGGACATCTTCCGGGCCCATGTCGGCAGCTATAAAGACCTGCCTTTGACGCTCTATCAAATCCAGTGGAAGTTCCGCGATGAGATCCGGCCTCGGTTTGGCGTCATGCGCGGGCGCGAATTCTACATGAAAGACGGCTATAATTTCGATCTGACAAAAGAGGCTGCATTGCATGCCTATAATCGCCATCTGGTCAGCTATCTGCGCACTTATGAGCGGATGGGCCTGCAAGCGATTCCCATGCGGGCTGACAGTGGCGCGATGGGCGGCGACAACACCCATGAATTCCTTGTGCTGGCCGAAACCGGCGAATCCGAGGTGTTCTATGACAGCGCGGTGACCGATCTGACTTTTGGCGACCGTGCGATCGATTACGACAGCGTAGCGCAATGCCAAGGGGTGCTTGAAGAGTTCACAACCAAATACGCCCGTACAGATGAGACCCACGACGAAGCGCTGTTCAACCAGATCCCCGAGGAGCGTCGCCGCGTCGCGCGCGGCATCGAAGTCGGTCAGATATTCTACTTCGGCACCAAGTATTCAGAAGCGCTGAACGCAACAGTGGATGATGGCCAGGGCGGCAAGACACCTGTCCATATGGGCAGCCACGGCATTGGTGTCTCGCGCCTGCTGGGGGCGATCATCGAGGCGAGCCATGACGACAAGGGGATTATCTGGCCCGAAGGTGTCACGCCCTTTCACTGTGGTATCGTTAATCTTAAACAGGGCGACGAGGCGGCGGATGCAGCCTGTGATGGGCTTTATTCCGCTTTGACCAACGCCGGGCTTGAGCCGCTGTATGACGACCGCAAGGAACGTGCTGGCGGTAAGTTTGCAACCATGGATCTTATCGGGCTGCCGTGGCGCATCACTGTTGGCCCGCGGGGGTTGAAAAACGGTGTGGTCGAGGTGACCTCGCGGCGCAGTGGCGTGAGCGAAGAAATGACGCCAGAGGCGGCGGTGGCCAAGGTTGCGGCGATCTACGCAGCGCTTTAGCGGTAGCGCGTAGCGGTATACCGCATTTTAAAGCTGCTGAAAGGGCGGGGTAACCAAACCCTGCCTACTTTTTGGTCAGGTTTGAAATACCCCATGTCTCTGTCCGGTCAAATCTGTTATTTTACTTGATCCGCTGCCGTTGCCAGGCGCAAACCACTCCTATTTAAGGGTGTAGTCATGCAAATTGACCATATTTTGGCTTTCAACGCCGCACTTTTAATTGCGCTTATAAGCCCCGGACCTGCTTTTTTGCTCGTACTGCGCACGGGGGTGAGCTGCGGAAAATCAGCTGGTCTGGCCCTAGGGGCGGGTCAAGGCGTTGCCGCCGCTTTCTGGACGCTGGCGGCACTGGCGGGGTTAGAGGGTGTTTTTCATCTGTTTCCATGGGCCTATAGTGCGGTAAAGATCGTTGGCGCACTGTATTTGATGTATTTGGCGTGGCGTCTCTGGAAACAGGCCGCCGACCCCGTTTTGCCCTTTTCAGACCCCCACCACGATACCGCCCACCAAGGTACTGTCCGGCAAATATCGCACACCGAAGGGGCCATAGGGGGTTCTAAGCGCATTTGGTCGCTGACGGTGTTACGGTCGCATTTTGTGCACGGCGTTTTGATCAACCTGACCAATCCAAAATCGGTTATGTTCGCCGCAGTTGTGCTGATTGTGGTCTTTCCGCCCAATCTGGGATTGGCAGAAAAAGCATTTATCGTTGGCAATCATCTGGCGCTTGAATGGGTGTTTTATTTTTGCCTGACGTGGCTTGTCAGCCGACCCGCCGTGACCCGCCGCTATCTCAAGGCCAAACAGCTGTTTGATCGATGTGCTGCGGGTGTCATGGCGGCCTTGGGACTGCGCCTGCTTTTGAGCCCCCGCTAACGTCCCATCGTCGCTAGAGGGGTGACAAGAGGCGGGGAGGCACCTCTTGTCTGATATGTGTCAGCCCAATTCGTTGAGGCGCGCGAGCGCCGCGTTCAACGCCGTCTCTTCGCCCTCGCGCTCNNCAAGATTGGTCCGGGTTTCGGCCACAACTTCGGCNGGGGCGCTATCGACGAATTTCGGGTTNTTCAAACGTCCGCGCAGGCCGCCCAGNTCTTTGGNCAGCTTTTGTAAGGTNTTCTCNAGCCGCGCCTTTTCCGCGCCCACATCAATGATATCGGCTAAGGGCAGGGCAAAGCTGCCACCNGCCACCGCGATGCTGATACAGCCTTTAGGAAAGGCGTCAACCTCGGTCAAGCTTTCGACCCGTGCCAGTTTCTTGATCAGGGCCTCATTGCGCGCCCACGCGCCTTTGCCGGCGTCGTCCCAACCCGATACCAACATCGGAATTTTCAGTCCCGCCGGCACATGCATCTGTTGCCGGGCGCTGCGAATATCATCGATCAGGCCGATGACCCAGTTCATTTCGCGGTCGGCCTCGGCGTCGATCAACTCGGCACCGTAAGTCGGCCAGTCGCCATGTACCAGCATTTTGTCGCGCGCACCGCTGCTGCCCCACAGTTCTTCGGTGATGAAGGGCATGATTGGATGCAGCATCAGCAGGCATTGGTCGATCACCCAGGCCATTGTGGCTTGGGTTTCAGCTTTGGTGGCGGCGTCTTCGCCTGACAACAGCGGTTTTGAAAACTCGACATACCAGTCGCAAACCTTGCCCCAGACAAACACATACAGCGCATTGGCTGCATCGTTGAAACGATAGGCCGCAAGGGCCGCATCAACCTCTTCGCGGACTTTAGCGGTTTCGCCAATAATCCAGCGGTTGACGGTGGCCTGTGCGGCAGGGATGCGTCCGTCGCCGCCAAAGGCGTGGTTCATTTCCGCAAAACGCGCTGCGTTCCACAGCTTGGTGCCAAAATTGCGATAGCCCTTGATCCGATCGACCGACAGTTTCAGCACGCCGCCAATGGCCGCCATTTGCGTCATGGTAAAACGCAGCGCATCGGCACCAAATTCGTCGACAATCTCAAGTGGATCAATCACGTTGCCCTTGGTCTTGGACATCTTGTGACCTTTTTCGTCGCGCACCAGCTGGTGCAGATAAACGGTGTGAAACGGATCTTTGTCGACAACAGCCTGCTGCATCATCATCATTCGTGCCACCCAGAAAAACAAAATATCCTGTCCCGTGATCAGAACATCGGTCGGGAAATATTTTTCCAGCGCGTCGGTCTGGTCGGGCCAGCCCAGCGTGCCGATCGGCCATAGGCCTGATGAAAACCATGTGTCCAGCACATCGGGATCTCGCGTCAGCTTTACACCGACCCCGGCCTGTGCCTGCGCTTCGGCTTCGGATGCGGCGCAATATTGATTGCCATTGGCGTCAAACCAAACCGGGATTTGATGCCCCCACCACAGCTGGCGCGAGATGCACCACGGCTCGATATTTTCCAGCCAGTGGTAATAGACTTTTTCACCGCTCTCGGGGATGATTTTGGTCCGGCCCTCGCGCACGGCCTGCAGCGCAGGACCAACGATTTTTGTGGTCTCAACAAACCATTGATCGGTAAGCATCGGCTCGATCACCACGCCCGAGCGGTCGCCAAAGGGCTGCATGATCGGTTTGTTTTCAACATAAGGCACGGTTTCGGTGATGTCTTCACCGGTCTCTTTGTCGGCGCGCGTAACCGTGGTCATCACCGCCAGCCCCTCGGCGGTGATATCGGCGATGATCCGGGTGCGGGCCTCAAACCGGTCAAGGTTGCGATAGGTTTCGGGCACCATGTTGATGGCATCGACCCCAGCCTCGGTGAACGGCGCCCCCTGCGCATAACTTTGGGCTTTGGCAACCTCATCAGCATAGGACGCGCCATCCCCACGCAGCACCCCACGGGTATCCATCAAGCGGTACATCGGGATGCCGCCACGCTTGGCCACCTGATAGTCGTTGAAGTCATGCGCGCCGGTGATTTTCACCGCACCCGAGCCGAAATCGGGGTCGGGATAGTCATCGGTGATGATCGGGATCAAGCGGCGGTGTTCTTTTGGGCCAACCGGAATCTCGCACAGTTTGCCAACAATTGGCGCATAGCGCAGATCATCGGGGTGCACCGCAACCGCGCCATCCCCCAGCATGGTTTCGGGGCGCGTGGTGGCGATAGAGATGTAATCACGGGTCTCTTCGAGCGTGATATTTCCGTCGGCATCTTTTTCGATATAGGTATAGCTCTCCCCCCCCGCGAGGGGGGATTTGAAATGCCACATATGGCCGTCAACTTCGGTATTCTCGACCTCAAGATCTGAGATGGCGGTCTCAAAATGCGGGTCCCAGTTGACCAGTCGCTTGCCGCGATAGATCAGACCCTTGTTGTACATATCAACAAACACCTTGAGCACTGCATCATGGAAATTCGCGCTGTTTTCGTGGCCTGTGCGTGGATCGCCTGGGGCACCAGCCATGGTAAAGGCGTTGCGTGACCAGTCGCAGGAGGCGCCAAGCCGCTTTAACTGGTTAACAATGGTGCCGCCGTACTGGCCTTTCCATTCCCAGATTTTTGCAAGAAACTTCTCGCGGCCCAGATCGCGGCGCCCCGGCTGACCCTGGCCGGCCAACATTTTTTCGACCTGTAATTGGGTTGCGATGCCGGCGTGATCCTGGCCCGGTTGCCACAGGGTGTCAAAGCCGCGCATTCGGTGCCAGCGGGTCAACACATCCTGCAGCGTGTTGTTGAACGCATGACCTACATGCAGCGCCCCCGTGACATTGGGTGGTGGGATCATGATACAAAAGGTCTCGGGGCGCGATGCATTGGCCCCGGCGGTAAAGCTGCCGGATGTCTCCCATGCCTCATAGAGCCGGTTTTCGGCCTGCGCCGCATCAAAAGTTTTCTCGAGTGCCATGGCTTGGGTTCCTGTGATCAGCTGTTGTCGCGTGGATAGCCGAGGCGGCCACAAAGGGAAAGCCTGTCACGACAATTTATGCGCTGTTATGCGGTTCGCAATGCCCATTTCCGGCTCGACCGTAGATAATGTATTACGCCTATTGGTTGGGCGTGGCCGCCAAGCGCTCTCGCAGAACTGATGCCGGCGCAAATGTCTTGCCGTCGTATATTTGTGTTTCGGCGGTATAATTAAACCAGAACCTTTCTGTCGCGGTCTCGCGCAGGCGCAGTCCCTCGGGCAGATTTTGGGTGACAATCTCTGCCTCCGTGCAGGCGGCGGCCAAAATGCGCTGAAAAGCCTGCGGGTCTGGCCAGCCTGCCAGATATTGCACGCGCCCCTTGCGCATCATCGCTGGTTGCCCTTGGCATGTGCGTTCGGTCACCTCGGCTGTGCCGGTAAGCCGCTCGAAATAATGCTGGAAACATCCCCCCTTTTCCAGCGCAATCCCCATATCGGGGCGCAGGCTTTCCACCTGAGTGACGGTGGTGTCAAATCCCGGCAGGTCGGGCGGCAAAGGCAAGGTGATCTGCATATTTTCGGTACGGCAGGCACTGCGCGGGCCGATGATCACTGCCGCGCCGCAGCTGGCGAGATCAGCTTTTAGAGATTTGGGCATATGTATCATGCCGGGGGCCATGATCAGTTTATAGTCTGACAAGTCGCGGGTATCGGGCGGCACAATATCGACTGAAAGCCCCAGCGCCCGCGCGGCGCGATAGCTCTCAAAGACCAGATCGAAATAGCGCATATTCTGACCGTGGGGCTGGATCGACCAACTGAAATCGGCGTCATAATCAAAAACAATCGCCACAGGCGCTTTGCAAAAATCTGCGGCTGGGGCTTTGGCAATCTCGTCGGCAACGCGGCGGGCCTCGGCGAGACCGGGGGCCTCAGAGCTGTCGGGGTTCAGCAAGCCGCTGTGCAATTGTTCTTGGGCAAACGGCACTTGACGCCAGCGGAAATAGCACACGTTTTCGGCACCGTGGGCAAAGGCTTCCCACGTCCAAAGGCGAACCATGCCAGGCAGGGGTGCAGGGTTATAAGGTGCCCAGTTGACCGGCCCGGGTTGTTGTTCCATCACCCACCAGCGTCCCCGCCCAACAGCGCGGTAAAGATCGTGGTGAAAGGCTTGAAAGTCGGGGTCGCCCTGACGGGCAAATTTTTTCTTATAGGCTTCTGTCGCGGTGATGCGATCCTCGAGAAAGCCCAGAGGATAGCTGTCCCAACTGGCAATATCGAGATCGGCCCCCACATCAAAATGGTCAAAATCAGTGATCCGTCCCATGTAATTATGGGCGATCGGCGCCGGGGACCGGCGTCGGATGATATCCGTTTGTAATTTGTTAAAGCTGACAACCTGTTCTGATGTAAACCGTCTGAAATCAAGATGATGGCTGGGGTTGGCCTCGGTCACGGTCAGATTGGGCAGATCGATCTGCTCAAAATTGTCATACTCCATTGACCAGAACACATTACCCCAAGCGGTGTTCAGCGCGGTGATATCGCCATCATTGCTGGCATGGTCAGTCCCGGGATAGCGGTTGCGCAACCATGTTTGAAACGCGCTCCGGGCGGCAGCAGAATAACTGATNGTGGTGTCGTGGCAGCCGTATTCATTATCGGTTTGCCATGCAGCAACATAAGGGTTTTCTCCATAGCGGGCGGCCAGTTCTGTCACGATACGTGCGCAGTGCTGGCGGTAGCCGATATGGCTGAAACAATAGTGTCTACGGGCGCCAAATTTGCGGGGACGACCATCAATGTCTAGAGCCAGCATGTCCGGGTTTTGATCGACAATCCAGCGGGGCGGGGTTGCCGTGGGAGTGCCGAGCACAACCTTCAGGCCGGCACTGCCCAAAATGTCGATGGCACGATCGAGCCAGCCCCAGTTATACTGCCCGNGTTGTGGTTCGAGACGGCTCCAGGCGAATTCACCGATACGCACCCAAGTAAGCCCGGCTTTGACCATTTTCTCCGCATCGCATTGCCAGATTTCTGGCGGCCAGTGTTCGGGATAATAACAGCAACCAAGACTGCGCNGGTGGGCGGTCATAAGATCACTCGATGCTCTGGTTGGCCAGTATAGGGCGTATCGCAGGCAAAACTTTGCCCCGCTTGGGGCTCACGGTCATTCAATCCCACAGCGGCCGAGGTGGCGTACAGGGTCTGCATCCTGTCACCGCCAAATGCAGGACAGGACATTTGACTGGTGGGAAAGTTGATTGCAGATAAAAACTGACCGTCTGGTGCGTAGCGCGCTATCCGTGATGATCCCCATTGTGCGTTCCAAACGCAGCCTTCGGTATCGACCACGGCGCCGTCGGGATATCTGTCCTCGGCGGAGAGATCCAGCCAAAGCTCTGGGTCGCCCTCAGGCCAGCCGTCATCGCGCGACAGCGGCTGACGCAGAATCGTCTGTGTGGCGGTATCGGCAAAATAGGCGTATTTGCGGTTGGGCGAAAAACAGATCGCGTTGCTGATTGAGATCGCCCTGTAAAGTGGGCGCAACATGCCTTGATAATAGCGGTATATCACGCCGAGGCCTGCTTCCGCCTGTTTGCCCATGGTGCCGATCCAGAACCCACCCCAAGGGTCAGCGCGTCCGTCATTTGATCGGGTGCGCAGGTCCTTGGCCTCGAGTGCAACCACGGTTTGCTGGACCTGGGTGACCAGATTAAAGCTGAACAATCGGGTTTCCGAGGCAATCAGCAGCCTGTCGTGGTCAATCCAACCGGCGGCTGAGACGTGCTCTTCAAACTGCCAATAGTGTTCCGTGTCACCCAAGCGGGTGATCAGGCGCTTGGCGAGAATATCAAACCAGAACAGCTGTTGCCGTTCGGGGTGCCAAAGCGGGCCCTCACCCAATTTGCATTTGGTATCGCTGAAGATCGTGACGGTCATGCGCCCCCCATTCTGTCATAGGCTGCGACCAGATCGCGGGCCTTGGCGGCAACGGTCTGGATGGCCATACCGGGTGTATAAAGCCCGGTGCCGATACCAAAGCCGGTGACCCCGGCATCGTGCCATGTTTTGAAACTTTCCGGGCCCACTCCGCCGACGGCATAGACGCGTGTTTCGGGGGGCAGCACGGCGCGCAAGGCGGCAAGACCCTTTGGCCCTAAAAGGAACGACGGGAACAATTTCAATCCGTCGGCGCCGGCGCGCAGTGCCGCAAAGCATTCCGAAGGCGTCAGAACCCCAGGAAAGGACTGCAGTCCGGCGGCCTTGGTGGCGGTGATCACCGCGAGGTTGCAATCGGGGGATACGATCATTTTGCCGCCGGCCTGCGCCACGGCGTCAACGTCTTGGGGCGACAGCACTGTGCCGGCGCCAATGAGGGCTCGATCTCCAAACGCTTTGGCCATTGCGGCGATACTGTCCAGAGGCTGGGGTGAGTTCAGCGGCACTTCTATTTTGTCGATCCCTGCGGCAACCAGCGCGGCTGTGACAGCCAGCACCTCATCGGGAGTGATACCACGCAAAATTGCAATAATGTCTCGGCTCATTTTGTCAGCTCCTGAAGGGTGTTATATGCGGATTTTAGCCCGTCCAGGGTCATCCGTTCGGTGGCGGTCATTTTGACAGGGCTTCCCTGTGCTGTCAGGGCTCTGCAATAGGCCTGTGCGACCTCTGTGTCGCCCAGCACCGCCACCTGCGTGCCCAGCCAATAGGGTCGCGCCGCCGCCAGTTCCAGACCGATTAGCAATCCTGAAAGCCGCGCGCGCGCCGCCTCGGGCGGCAGGGTCGCGATTAAGGATTGGGCGCGCAGGGTAAACAGCTGTGCCGCGATAGCTGCGGGCCGGCTGATGGCATCATCGATGGCGTTTGTGAACATCTCATCGTTCCAGCCAGTTGCACCAACATTGTGGCGCAGCACCGATTCCTTGCAGAGCAGCGCGAACAGTTCGCCGGTCATAAAGGTCTGAAAACTAACCACTTCACCGGCGCTGATATGCACCCATTTGCTGTGGGTGCCAGGCAGGCATAGCACCCCGTCATACTGAGGGTTTCTGCTTAGAAACCCGGCGATCTGGGTCTCTTCGCCACGCATGACATCTGGGGGGGATATCTGTTTGATCCCCGGCAGAAGATAAACCTCAATGCGGGGATCTTTTGTGGTGACACGGGTTGCATGCTCACCGCTTGGCGGCGGTGTCGGACAGGGCGCATAGGGCGCTTCCTGCCAGCCCTGACGTGAGCCGACCATGCCGCAGCATATGACATCCATGGGATGCTTGGGTTGCAAGTCCTGTGACAAGAGATCCAGTAAGGTGGCTTCATATTCGGTCGATTGCAGCTGTACCATACCCTGTTCGGTTTCGGTCTGACGGATCATGTTATGATTGTGATCAAGTAGCCAAAGNCGCAGATGTGTGGTGCCCCAGTCAACGGCGGCCCAATGCGCCGGGCCGGTATGNGAGCCGGTTTGTGAGCCGGTGTGTGAGGCGGTCATCCGCTCACCACAACCCCGCCATCGACGGCCCAGAGTTGACTTGTTACCATTTTACTCGCCGATGAGGCCAGAAATAAAACGGTCGGAACGATATCCGCAGGCTCAAGCGTATCGGTCAGGCATTGGCGGGCGACATGCGCGGCAAGGGCTTCGGGCGTGACCCAAAGTTCTTTTTGTTTTTCCGTCAGAACCCAACCCGGTGCAATGGTGTTGACCCGTATCCGGTCGCGGCCAAATTCACGCGCCATAGATCGCGTCAGTCCGGTGATGCCGGCGTTCGCCGTTGTATAGCTGGGATAGCCAGCGTTGCCCATCATATAGCTGATCGAGGAAAAATTGATGATCGCGCCCCCGCCATTGGCCTGCATGCCTTTAATTACCGCCTGGCAGGCAAAGAAATATGCCTTGAGATTGATCGCCTGGGTTTGATCCCAAAAGGCTTCGGTGACCTCTTGGGTGCTGTGGCGCACATCATTGGCCGCGTTGTTGACCAAAACAGTCACTGTCCCATGGGCTGTGGCAGCCTGTGCGATGGCGGCCTGCAGGGCGCTGGTATCGGTGATGTCGCAGGGGATATACAGCGGTCTTTGACCGTAAGTTTCATCCATCCGGTCGCAAAAGTCAGCGGCATCCGAGCGTTGGACAAAGGCGACGCGGGCGCCTTGCTGCAAAAAACCTTCAGTGAGCGCGGCACCGATGCCAGAGCCCCCCCCGGTAATGAAGACGCTGGCGTCTTTGAGATCTTGAAAAGAAGCTGTGGGTGTCATGTGGCGGGTACCTTTCGAATGCGGGCCGGGGCGGCATGGGGCGTTTCAGNGCAGTAAAAATATAGCGTCATGCGGCTGTTGCAGTGTTGAGCCACTGTGGCAACCACTTCTCATGGGCGGTTAATAAATCGTCGACAAGGCGACGGATTTGACCCAGATCCAACTCTGCGGCTGTGCGCGGATCCAGCATCGCGGCGTGATAGATATGGTCGCGATTTTCCATAAGCANCGCTTGAACCGTCAACTCCTGTACATTGACATTGGTCCGCATCATCGCAATCAGCTGTGGTGGAATGTCATGGACAGGTTCCGGGTGTAGNCCTTTTCCATCGACGCGGCATGGGACCTCAACGGCGGCACNTTCTGGTAATTGTGGGATCAGGCCTTTGTTGGCCATATTGCCATAGATGGTGCACGCCGTGCCGCCCTGCAGCGCNTTCATGATTTGCGCGGCATATTCGTGGCTTTGGGTAACCTTGATCTGCTCGGTGTCACGATAGGCTTTGGCCTGCTGGCCCCAATCGGCGATTTGTTCTTCACAGCGCTTTGGATACTCATCGAGAGGAATTTTGAAGGTGTCAATCAAATCAGGACGGTGAGATTTAATGAACCATGGCACGTATTCGGCGAAATGCTCGGAGGATTCTGTGACAAAATACCCAAATTGTTTCATCACCTCGTAGCGCACATAATTATGGCAGCGTGGATTGTTGCCAGTGGTGCTTGGCAAGCGACCCGTGTCATAGCCCCGTTGTAGGGCGGGATAGAGATTGCCATACGATCCATCTTTCTGTTTGGCAGAAAGATCNAGATAAAACGCCATATGGTTGATGCCGGCGGCGCGATAGCGCAGATCTTCGACAGCAAGGTCCAGATCGCNGGCCAGTTCCTCGGCAGTGCCTTGGACCGAATGGCACAGGCCTACCTGTTTGATNTCGGGAAAGCGCGCGCTGATCGCCCAGGTGTTGATCGCCATCGGATTTACATATTGCAGCANGGTCGCATNNGGGCANACCGCGCGCATATCTTCGCAGACCGACCACAAGTGGGGCACAGTGCGCAGGCCGCGCATAATGCCGCCAATACCCAATGTATCGGCTATGGTTTGATCCAAACCATAGCTTTTGGGCAGATCAAAATCGGTGGTGGTGCAAGGTTTATATCCGCCAATTTGGAACGCAACAATGACGAAATCAGCCCCCTCAAGAGCCGCACGTTGTGATCGGTAANTGGCGACCTGCGCTTTTGCCCCCATCGCGTCAATCATTTTTGTGGCCACAAGTCGCGAGTCTTCGAGCCGCATGGGATCAATATCCATCAAGGCGAATTGCGCCGAAGATAATCTTGGAAAATGCAGACAATCACCAATAATATTTTTCATGAAAACCGTNGACCCGGCACCAATGAAAGCAATTTTGGGTGTCATNGGTCAGGTCCTTATTTTACCGAGCCGAGTGTCAGGCCGGCGATAAAGTGTTTTTGCATTGCAAAGAACATCATCACCGGTGGCAGGGCGGCAACGATCGAGCCGGCACTCATCAGATGATAGGCGGCCCGGTACTGGCCGTTGAAACTGGTTATACCCGAGGTCACGGGGGTGTTTTCCACCCCTTGGGTCAGCACAATNGCCCAAAAGTAATCGTTCCAGATGAAGGTAAAGACCAGAACTGAAAGGGCGGCGATCGCGGGCCTGACCAAGGGCANAACCACGAACCAGAAAATCCGCCACTCCGCCACGCCCTCAACGCGGGCCGCTTCGACCAGCTCAAACGGCAAGGCGCGGATAAAGTTGCGCATGAACAGGGTGCAAAACCCGGTTTGAAACGCGATGTGGAATAGTACCAAACCGGTTTTGGTGTTGTATAACCCCATGTCGAGGGTCAGAGTGCGCACGGGCACCATCAGGATCTGAAAAGGCACAAAATTACCGGCGACAAAGAAAAAGAAAATCAGCAGATTGCCTTTNAATTTATACACTCCCAGCGCAAAGCCGGTCATGCACGACAAAGCCACTGCGCCGATCACCGTTGGAATGGTAATATAGATNGAGTTNAGCAGATATTGCGGCATATNGGAGGCGAAAAACACTTTGCCATAATTNTCGACTGCCTCGAAAGACGAGGGCCAACCCCAGTAATTTCCGTTGGTGAAATCCACTGCCGGTTTGATTGAAAATATGGCCACNGCAATAAGTGGCAGTAACCACAAGATCATCACCAGTGGCAGCATACCCTGATAGAAAACCTGCCAATGTGCAGCGCTGCGATGTATCGGTTTGGGAAACACTATCTCGGCTCGCTCTCTTGTTTNTACATCGCNCGGAGGAAATAGACGATAAACACCATCATGATCGCAAACAGCACCACGGCAATCGCCGCCCCGTAGCCCATTCTNAAACCATATTCCGACAGGGCTTTTTCAAACATATAAAACGACAGAACACGCGAGCTGCCGAACGGGCCGCCGTTGGTCATGATCGACACCAGATCAAAACTGCGTAAAGCCCCGATAACCGTAACGACAAAGGCAATAAATGTCGCGGGTCGCAATTGAGGTAGGATGATATACCACAGCATTCTCAGTCCTTTGGCCCCATCGAGGCGGGCGGCTTCCACCTGGTCGGGATCGACTGTGTTCAACCCAGTCAGATATAAGATCATGCAATAAGCGGTCTGTGGCCATAGCCCCGCAAGGATAATCCCATAAGTGACAAGCGTTGGGTCCCCCAAGACGTTGAGAGGGGCAAAGCCCAGAGAGGTAAGGATCGTGTTGAGCAGGCCAAATGTTGGGTCGTAAAACCATGTAAACACTAATCCGACTACGACCTGACTGATCACAAACGGAAAGAAAAACAATGATTTATAAAGCCGAATCCCGGTCACGGTCTGGTTGAGAAATAACGCGATGGCCAGTCCCGTCGGGATCGCCAGCAAATACAGAACCAGCCATTTTAGATTGTTCCACAAAGAAATCTCAAAGGCCCGGTCGCCGAACAGTTTTACATAGTTTTTAAGGCCAATATATTTGGGCTCGCCCAGACCGCTCCATTTGTAGAACGAGATATTGAAACTTTGAAAAATCGGAAAAATAACGTAAATCGCAAAAAACAGAATGCCGGGCATGAGAAATAGCCAAGGCATCAGTTTTTGCTTGTTCCAAAGCGGTTTGGCTTTGATGTGTTGCGTTGTGGCGCTCAACCGTTATCCCTCTGAGGTGCGATGGTCACCTCGCATGAACAGACTTGGTCTTGGGGCTTCTTTCGATGCCCCAAGATTGTGTGTGCAGATTAATAGATGTCTGCCCGTGCAGTTTCCAGACGGTTAAGAATATCTTCAAGATTGTCTGGGAATACCATAAACTCTTGCAGGCCTTCCATGCCGATTCCCGCCATTTCAGCCGGGAAATCGCGATCGAAGAACTGTGCGACACCACCTGGAGAATTTGTGCTGAGCATCGCAAAACCTTGGTTCAGGAATTCATCATCATCAACGGCAGACTGCGCGTTGATCGGTAACTGACCCAGCGCGTTGCCGGCATTGATCAGGGTTTGGTTTTCAGCCGAGACCACAAAGCGCATGAATTCTTTTGCGTTCTCTTTATTTTTTGCCAAGCTGGGGATATGGAACGTGTCGGTTGGTGCATCCTCGGCCATTGCAACATCGGGGTTGATCGAAACAAACTGGTAGAAATCCAGTTTATCATCGCTCAAACCGGCTTCGCGCAGGGGCGCAACTGCGAAGTTCCCAATCAGGATAGCAGCAGCGTCGCCATTGACGATAAAGGGCAACGATTCCTGCCAGCTATAGGTTTGGTGGTTTTCAACAAATGCGCCCATATCGATCAGTTCGCGCCAGTTTGCGAATGTCTGGCGCACCCGTGGGTCTGTCCAGGCAATTTCGCCATTGGCCAATTGCACGTGGAAATCATAGCCGTTGGTTCGCAGGTTGACATAGTCAAACCAGCCACCGGCAGTCCAAAGGTATTTTGTGCCGATTGTATAGCAGGCGCGGCCCGAGGCGACGATCTTGCCACAGTTGGCTTTTTCTTCGGCCCATGTGGTTGGCTCGGTCAGGCCCAGCTCTTTAAAGATATCCTCGCGGTAATATACGCCCCATTGGTAATAGGTATAGGGAATACCCCACTGTTTGCCGTCGAGGGTCAAAGCGCCTTTGGTCGAGGCCAGATTGTTGACGAACTCGTCTTCGGCCCACAGATCGCTGACGTCTTCAAATAGGCCCGCATCTACAAAGGGAATCATCCGGTTGGCGGCGTACCAATTTGTCAAATCAGGCGCGTTGGCCGACGTAAAGTTCAGGATCTGGGTCTTCATATTTTCCCGATCGATCACCGTGAGGTCGATATTGAGATTCGGGTGCATTGCGCCAAAGCGATCAATCATTCCCTCCATCACGGCACGGGGCGCTGGATTTGACATATCCGAAAAAATTACCAGATCGCCCGACAAAGCGTGGCTGCCGGCAAAGGCGCCGGTCGCGAGCAGGGTCGAGGTTGTTGCGGCAACAACCGTCTTTTTGACATTGAATAACACGGGTTTCCTCCTGATTAGGGCGTTGGGTGTCGTTTGCTTGTTGTGTTCCATTTAATGGAACTCTTTTCCGACTATTGAAACTATGAGTTGTTTCCTTTAGAATTGTCAAGGAGTTGTTTCAGGGCGTTTTTTAAACGCGCAGTGGGAGGAGCGGTTTTGGATAAGGCAACCACCTCGGATGGAACCGTTGGAAAGGCGCTTGAGCTTTTAGACCGGGTTGCCGAAAAAAAACGCCCGGTGCGATTTACTGAGTTATTAGCAGGGTCCCCCCATCCCAAAGCCACGTTGCACCGCCTGCTGCAGACATTGTTAAGCCAAGAAATGCTGTCGTATGATCGGGAACGGCAGACCTATTCATTGGGGCTGCGCTTGGTCACTCTGGCACATGCTGCCTGGCGGCAAAGTTCGCTGGCGCCCATAGCGCGGCCTTTTTTGGATGCGCTTGCCGCACGATTGGGCGAAACCATTCACTTGGCGCAGCTGGACAATGGGCAGGTGCTGTATCTGGATAAACGAAACGCCGCCGATCCGATCGAAATGTTTTCGCAAGCAGGTAAAACCGGCCCGGGATATTGCACGGGCATTGGCAAGGCGATGCTGGCGTTTTTGCCAGACGAACAGCGCAGAATGGCCATTCAGCAGCAGGGTTATTTTGCGCATACGCACCACACGATCACCAATGCCTCTGCTCTGAGCGATGAGCTGGCGATCATTCGAGAACAGGGCATGGCCTTTGATCGCGAAGAACACGAGACCGGTATTATCTGCGTCGCTGTGCCAATCCTTTCGCACAAAGGACGACCCATTGGCGGCTTGTCGCTGACCTCTTCGACACAGCGCGCCGCCCTTGCCGATCTGCATAAATTTGTACCCATTTTGCATGAACAAGCCCAGGAAATTTCAAGCGCTGCGGAACATTGGCAATTCCCATTCCCGTAGCAACCGACAGAGAGCGAGGATCAATGTCAGTTATAGAGTTAACCGATTTGGTGAAGACCTACGGAGAGACCGAGGTGATCCATGGCGTAAACCTCACCGTGGAAGATGGCGAGTTTTGTGTTTTTGTCGGGCCTTCTGGTTGCGGTAAGTCGACGCTGCTGCGGATGATTGCAGGCCTGGAGGAGACCACCAAAGGTCAGATTTGCATTGGTGCGCGGGACGTCACCCATGCCGATCCGGTTGACCGGGGCGTGGCTATGGTGTTTCAGACCTATGCGCTTTATCCACATATGACGGTGGCTGAAAATATGGGCTTTGGTCTGAAAATGAACCGGGTTCCCAAGGCCGAAATCAACGCCAAAGTGACCGAGGCCAGCCGGATATTACAGCTGGATGATTATTTGCAACGCAAACCCAAGGCTCTGTCTGGTGGCCAGCGGCAGCGGGTGGCCATCGGGCGGGCGATTGTCCGCGGTCCCGAAGTGTTCTTATTTGATGAGCCATTGTCAAATCTCGATGCCGAATTGCGCGTTGATATGCGGGTTGAGATTGCGCGCCTGCACAAAGAGATTGGCGCTACGATGGTCTATGTCACCCATGATCAGGTCGAGGCGATGACGCTGGCTGATAAAATAGTTGTGCTGCGTGCGGGGGTGATTGAACAGTCTGGCCGGCCGGTTGATTTGTATAATGATCCTGCCAATAAATTTGTGGCAGGCTTTATCGGGTCGCCTGCAATGAATTTCCTGAACGGTGTTGTTGAACAGGGACGGGTGCGGATTACGGCCTTGAATGATCTGACCATTGAGGCACCGGTTGCGCTAGCTCAAGATGATGGCCTGCCTGTTGTGGTTGGATTGCGACCCCAAATTTTGACGGCCAACACTGGTGTCAGTACTGCGGCCACCCCTGACACGGGATTGACCGTAGAAATTTGTGAACATCTGGGTGGCGTCTGTTATCTGTATCTGTCAACACCGACCGGGGAGCGGTTGGTGGTCGAGACGCGGGCTGAGGAAATCTTGCCCGTGGGGACCGAGGTTTCCGTCAGTTTTGAGGACAAAAAAGCACTGTTTTTTGATGTGATAACCGAGCAGCGGTTGCGCTGAGGCTGGTAATCTGAGCGCGGTGCTGCCCCAAGAGACCACGGTGGCTATTTTTTACGCCGCATGCCAGTGGATTTGTGTTGAAGCGGGTCATGGTTTGATTGCGCCAATCAAAGTGTCTCGCATCGGTGAAGCGCTCAAGCTTCACGGCTGATTTTGGTGGTGAGATGGATCAGGCTTTCAGAACTTTTCACGCCTTTGGCCCCACCGATATAATCCAGCGTCAAATCCAATTCCTCGGTGCTGGCTGCGGTGATCTGGACCAGCAGGTCAAACCGTCCCGACGTGGTATGGACGGCCATTACATTGCTGAGCGATTTTAACCGCATCAGCACCTCTGCCGCGGCGCGGGGCTCTATTGCGACCAATGCCGTGGCGCGCAGGGCTGGGCGCCCTGCAGCACCCAGACGCAGGGTATATCCCGCAATGACACCTCGGGCCTCCAGCCGGTCAATACGCGCCTGAACCGTGGTGCGCGCAATGCCAAGCTGCTTGCCCAAACGGGCAACTGACGTCCGTGCATTTGTCCTTAACGCCCCGATCAGCGCTTGATCAATTTCGTCTAATTGCATGTTAGTGTTGTCAGTTTGCCTATACTTTCGATCATAATGGATCATCTGGCCGGTGATATCAACCAAAAACCATCGCATACTGGAGGCTACAATAACGCTAACGTTCCAAAAGGCTGTTGAATGTACTCCTCTCTTCCCATTAGCTCTTCGCTGCATGCGCATCTTTGGCAAAGCTATTCTGACCGGCCGGTGTTGTATTTTTCCCCAAAAGTTCTGCATGAAAGTTACCNGCGCTTTTTGTTGGGTTTTGACGGTCTTGTAACTTATGCCGTCAAAGCCAATGNCAGTTCTCTGGTGCTTGATAATCTTGCCTCGGCTGGGCTGACCACCTTTGATGTGGCCTCGCCAGCTGAAATGCAAACCGTGCGTGCGGCGCTGCCCAGTGCGGTCCTGCATTATCATAANCCGGTGCGATCTCTGGTCGAGATTGCTGAAGCGAAACGTTTTGGGGTGCAGTCGTGGGCGGTGGACAGTCAGACCGAGTTGGACAAATTAGGGGCGCTGGCAACAGGTACCGAAATCGCAGTGCGATTGCATATTCCGGTTGCAGGCGCTGCCTATGATTTTGGCGAAAAATTCGGCGCTGGTCCAGAACAGGTGGTCGCGCTTTTGCGCCGTGTCAAACAGCGCGGTCTGACCCCGTCACTGACCTTTCATCCGGGCACNCAATGTACCGATCCAGCGGCATGGGTGCGGTATATCGAGGTGGCTCATGCGGTGTCACAGCGGGCTGAAGTTGACCTTGAAAGGGTGAATGTGGGCGGTGGTTTTGCGGTTTGGCGCGACCGTCAGGCGCCAGATCTGGAGCGCGTCTTTACCCAGATAAGCGATTGCGTCAAAGCGTTGTTTGGCGAAAAATCACCGGCGCTTGTCTGTGAACCCGGACGGGCCATGGTGGCCTCTGCCTTTACGCTGGCCACCCAGATCAAGGCCTTGCGCGGCCTGCGAACCGTGTTTTTGAACGATGGCGTTTATGGTCTCTTATCCGAGTTTCGCGATCTGGGTGTGTCCCAGCGCTATCAAGCGTGGCGCGCGGGCAGCAAACTGGCCGGCCCTTCGGCCGCCTACACGGTGTTTGGCCCGACTTGTGATAGTATCGACAAGCTGCCGTCGCCACTCCATCTGCCAAAATCGATACAAGAGGGCGATTATCTGCTGTTTTCGGAAATAGGGGCATATTCTCTCAGTCTNGCGACTGCCTTTAATGGCTATGGCGGGTGTGAGATTGTTGCGGTCACNGATTTTTAATCTGGGTGTCTTTTGGCNCAGATCCTAGCTGTACATTCAGAAATTCGGGCGGTTTGTCATCGATCTATCTTTCAGCTTTATGGCCGTTTGCGACATCCTATCTGGACAGATGCGAGGGTCCTGCTAGATGTGACTTAACACAATGCAGGGGATGGTTTTGGAAAAATTCGGCAAGAGCCAATCGGTCATTCGGTCAGAGGATGTGCGCTTTCTCACGGGGCANGGCGCCTATGTTGACGATATTTCACCCGCGAGCGCATTGGTGGCCTATGTGTTGCGCGCCCCGGTCGCGCACGCGCGGATCGTTGCGCTTGATCTGGCCGAGGCCTGCGCGTGCGACGGGGTGCACNTGGTGATAACCGCTGCTGANCTTCACNCGGCAGGCGTGGCGCTGGATATGACGGCCAGCACGGTTCCCAATTTGGATGGCAGTCAAGGAGCGGCGCCGATGCGGCCTCTACTGGCGCAAGATCGCGTGCGCTTTGCGGGGGAGGCGGTGGCGGTGGTGATTGCCGAAAGTCTCGAATTGGCGCGCGATGCCGCCGAACAAATTATGGTGGATTATGATGAATTGCCGGTGCACCTCAGCCTTCAGGCGGGTGGCGAGCCGCTGCACAATGAGGCACCTGAGAACCGGGCTTTTGATTGGGGCTTTGGCACCAAAGACGCCACTGAGGCGGCGTTTGATAAGGCGGCGCACCGGGTGCGTTTGCGCATCGACGACAATCGAGTAATCGTCAATGCGCTTGAGCCACGCGGGTGCTTTGCTGAATGGGATGGCAACCGTCTGCATTTATCTGTCAACGGGCAGGGGGTTTGGAATCAAAAAAACCGCCTTGTTGACATGCTGGGCCTCACCCCCGAGCAGGTGCGGGTGACCAACCCCGATGTGGGTGGGGGGTTTGGGATGAAGGCCATGAGCTATCCGGAATATTATGTCGTGGCTCACGCCGCGATACAGCTTGGCCGGCCGGTGCGCTGGATGTCGGATCGCAGCGAGGCGATGCTCAGTGACAATGCAGGTCGCGATCTGGTTTCGACTGCCGAACTGGCCTTTGACAGCAACTATAAGATGACCGGCTATCGGGTGCACAGCCTGTGCAACATGGGGGCATATAACTCGCAATATGCTCAGCCGATCCAAACTGAGTTGTTTTCCAAGGTGCTCACCGGGGTGTATGATATTCCTGCGGCCTGGCTGCGGGTTGAGGGGTTTTATACCAACACCACGCAGGTGGATGCCTATCGCGGCGCTGGGCGACCTGAGGCGATTTATGTGCTTGAGCGTTTGGTCGACCGTGCTGCCCGAGACTTGGGCGTGGACCCATGGGAATTGCGGCGGCGCAATTTTATCCCCTCAGCGGCGTTTCCCTACACTACGGTCAGCGGCGAAACTTATGACGTGGGCGATTTTCACAGGCTGTTGAGCCGTGTTGAACAGACCTCGGATAAAGCCGGTTTTAGGCAACGCAGAGCGCTTAGTGCTGCGGCAGGTAAGTTGCGTGGGCAGGGATTGTGTTACTATATTGAAAGTATTCTCGGCGATCCTGAAGAAAGCGCGGATATAAGATTTAATGAGGATGCGACGGTGACAATTTTTGTCGGAACACAATCCAATGGTCAGGGCCATGAAACGGTCTATGCCCAGTTTCTGTCGGATCAGACCGGGGTTCCAGCAGACCGGATTGGCGTGGTGCAGGGCGACAGCGATCTGATTGCCACAGGTGGCGGCACCGGGGGATCGCGTTCGGTGACCGTTCAAAACAATGCGACCCTGGCCACAGTGGCGAAAATGATCGCAGCTTTTACGCCTTATGTGGCCGATAAAATGGGAGTGGCTGAAGATCAGGTCAGCTTTGACGACGACACTTTCCGCGCTGCGGGGTCTAACCTGACGCCAAGCTTTCTTGAGGCCGCCGCGATGGCGCGACAAGATGGCCGCCTTGATCTTTTGCGCCATCAGGCCCGGGCGACGCTGCCGGCGCGATCCTATCCCAACGGCGGTCATGTCGCCGAGGTCGAGATCGACCCCGATACCGGAGTTGTGACGGTTGAGCGCTACAGCGTGGTGGACGATTTTGGCAATCTGATCAATCCAATGCTGGCTGAAGGCCAGGTGCATGGTGGCGTCGCCCAAGGCATCGGTCAGGCAATTACCGAGCATGTGGTGTATGACGACAGGGGTCAGTTGCTGACCGGTAGTTTTATGGATTATGCAATGCCGCGCGCCGATAATATCCCTCTGGTGCGCTTTGATACTGAAGCGGTGCCGTCGACGGCAAATGCGATGGGTATGAAAGGCTGTGGCGAGGCAGGCACCGTGGGCGCGCTTGCTGCTGTGGCCAATGCCGTCCAAGACGCCCTTTGGGATCACGGTGTGCGTCAGGCCGATATGCCGTTCACTCCTCAGCGCGTATGGGAGATGCTAAACCACAATGCGATCGCGGCTGAATGAAATTTTCCAGCGCTGGCTTGGCCGGTACAAGAAAACTCCAAAGCCCGATGGGGGCCCGGCGCGCATGCCGCGCAACCATGTTATTATTATCGATGGGACCATGTGTGCGCTGACACCGTCTGGCTATGAGACAAATGCTGGCTTGAGTTACAATCTGGTCTGCGAAACCGGCGCAGCTTGCGTCCATTATGAGCCAGGTATCCAGTGGCGTGACTGGACCTCGGCGCTCGAGGTGGCATTGGGGCGTGGCATTAATGAGCAAATTCGCCGTGCCTATGGTGTATTGGCGTCACGCTACCGGCCCGGTGACCGGATTTATTTGATCGGTTATTCGCGGGGGGCCTATGCGGTGCGGTCGCTGGCGGGTGTGATTGATAAGGTGGGCTTGTTGCGCGCCGAGCAGGCCACGATGCGCAATATCCGGCAGGCCTATCGCCATTACCAGCACGGGGCAGACAATTCTTTTGCGTCTAAGTTCAAGGACTTATATTGTCACTCAGACACGCCGGTGGAAATGATTGCGGTCTGGGATACGGTGCGGGCGCTGGGCAACCATCTGCCGCTGTTCGCCCGCTGGACGGCGGCCCGCCATTTGTTTCACGATCATCATTTACCCATGAGTGTCAAACACGGATATCAGGCCTTGGCCGCTGATGAAAACCGGCAGGTATTCGCGCCTATTCTATGGCGCAGTACGCAAGGTTGGCCGGGCCAGGTGCAACAGATGTGGTTTCGTGGCAGCCATGCTGATATCGGCGGGCAAGTGGGTGGTTTCCCCGCATCACGTCCACTGGCAAATATTTCGCTGGTATGGATGCTGACCCGTGCCGAAGACTGTGGCTTACCGTTACCTCCGTTGTGGAGAAACCGCTTTTTTCGCGATAGTGACGCGCCCTCGGTGGGCACCTGGCAGGGATGGAGCAAGTTCTTTTTACGTCGCAAACGCAGGACAATTGGCGCGGATCGCTCAGAACAGGTTTATGATCTGCTTCATAAAGAGCCCGCCGCTGCGGCGTCTGATCTGGTGGCACGCTAAAACCGAAAGCCCTCGGTTAAGACAGGGGTATAACGATCCGATCTGCCAGTTGGTTGGCTTTGAAATTGCCAGTGGTCGCCTCTGGCGTGCGCTTTTGGGTTTGTGCGGTGAGCGTTCGTTGCGACCGATAAATCAACCAAGGGGCTATGTTGGTCCAAACAGGGCTTTTGCCGCCCTTTGAGATACGATATGGTCGGGCTATGACATCTCCTTATTCTGATACATTCTTGCGCGACATTCTCAGGCGTACCAAAGTGATTGCTTTGGTGGGCGTGTCGGCAAACCCGGTGCGCGCCAGTAATTTTGTGGCCCGCTATCTCGGCCTGCGCGGCTATCGGGTTTTGCCAATAAATCCGGCCTATGCAGGGCAGACGCTGTTTGGTGAAACCGTTAAAGCAAATCTTTCCGAACTCGAGGCACCGGTTGATATGGTCGATATTTTCCGCCGGTCTGAGGCGGTGCCAGAAATTGCTGAAGATGCGATGCGGCTGTTTCCGACGCTGCGCACTATCTGGATGCAATTTGGCGTGCAGCACCCACAAACCGCCGTGATCGCCGAGGCGCGCGGGTTTGACGTCGTGCAAAACCGCTGCCCTAAAATCGAATACCAACGTCTGTTTGGAGAATTGCGCCGAGGCGGTTTTAACACGGGCATTATTTCTTCAAAATTGGTATTGTAAGCTTAATAAAATTAGGAATTTCCATCCCGACTATGGGTCAGGAGCGGTAGGGGCGCGCCAACATCAGCCATGATGTTGTTATGAAGGGCCAGCTCTTGTGGATGCAGGCTTCACGAACAATGGAATTCACGGTCTCTCAAAGGAGGGTCCTGCAACATGTCCTGTCTGGATTTTAAACTCATTTAGCTGATAGCGCATAGTCCGATCGCGCCTTGCCTCATAGCTTGCGCGCGGCTTTCTCGCTGAGCCCTGACTGGCCCTGACGTCGCGCCAGTTCATCCATCACATCACCAAGTGCCACGCCGCGTGATTTCAGCATCACCAACAGATGGAACAACACATC
This sequence comes from Marinovum sp., assembly GCA_002684375.1. Taxonomy (GTDB): domain Bacteria; phylum Pseudomonadota; class Alphaproteobacteria; order Rhodobacterales; family Rhodobacteraceae; genus CPC320. The sequence goes on along the minus strand of NYVC01000041.1, from coordinate 5,407 downwards.
TGCCGCCTCTGATGTGAGCCGCATTTTGTCGTCTTTCACAGCCTCGATAATCGCCTCTATCGCCTCTTCGCCAAATTTTTCAGCGCATTTCTCGGGGCCTTGGGCCAATAAGCTCGCGGTCCAGCTCTTTTCGGGGTCGGCAGTTGCGCGGACCTCGATACTGGCAAAAAGGTCTTCTAGGGTCATGTTTCAATCCTCATGGCAAGACCGGCTGCGGCCATATGCGCCTTGGCCTCGGCTATTGTGTATTCGCCGAAGTGAAAGATCGACGCGGCCAGCACCGCTGAAGCGCCGCCCTCGGTGACGCCTGCGACCAGATGGTCCAGATTGCCGACCCCGCCCGAGGCGATCACCGGCACACTCACCGCGTCTGAAATGGCGCGGGTCATCGGTAGGTTGAAGCCGGCTTTGGTGCCATCGCGGTCCATCGAGGTCAGCAGAATCTCGCCTGCGCCGCGTTCGGCGATCATTGTGGCAAAGGCCACTGCGTCAATGCCCGTCGGCTTGCGGCCGCCGTGGGTGAACAGCTCCCATTTTCCGGGGGCCACGGTTTTGGCGTCGATGGCGCACACGATGCATTGGCTGCCAAATTGATCGGCGGCCTCGGCCACCACATCGGGGTTGGCCACGGCGGCAGAATTGAAGCTGACCTTGTCGGCTCCGGCCAGCAAAAGCGCGCGCACGTCTTGACTGCTGCGCACACCGCCGCCCACGGTCAACGGGATATAGCACTGCTCGGCGGTGCGGCGCACCATGTCAAACATGGTGCCGCGGTTTTCATGCGTGGCGTGGATATCGAGAAAGCACAACTCATCCGCGCCGGCTGCATCATAAGCCCGTGCTGCATCCACCGGGTCACCAGCATCGCGCAAACCGACAAAGTTCACGCCCTTGACCACGCGGCCGTCGGCGACATCCAGACAGGGAATGATACGGGTTTTAAGCATTCAGGGCCTCAAGTGCTTGTGCCAAACCAATCGCGCCATCATAGAGCGCCCGGCCTGAAATGGCGCCGTTCAAATCTGCCCCGCAATCGCGCAGTGCGATTAAATCGGCCAGTGATGACACACCACCAGAGGCTATGACCGGAATCGATACGGCATGGGCCAAAGCCGCAGTCGCCGCAATATTGGGCCCTTGCATCGCCCCGTCGCGATTGATGTCGGTATAGATAATTGCCGCAACACCCGCGTCTTCGAATGATTTCGCCAGGTCGGTTACCATCACATCGGTTTCCTCGGCCCAGCCCTTGGTGGCAACACGCCCGTTTCGGGCATCAATACCAACTGCGACCTGACCGGGAAAGGCTTTGGATGCCTCTCGGACCAGCGCAGGGTTTTCGACCGCAACTGTACCCAAAATAACCCGTGCCAACCCCTTGTCGAGCCAGCGTTCAATTGTTGCCATGTCGCGGATGCCACCGCCCAGTTGCGCTGGCGTTTTACTCTGTGCCAAAATTGCTTCAACCGGCGCAGCGTTGACCGGTTCGCCCTCGAACGCGCCGTTCAGATCGACCAAATGCAGCCAGTCGCATCCCGCATTTACAAAATCCATTGCCTGCGCGGCGGGGTCGGTGTTAAACACGGTGGATTTTTCCATATCTCCACGCAGCAGGCGCACCGCCTTGCCATCTTTCAGATCAATTGCGGGATATAGGATCATCTTTTGCCTCATGAGGAATTGGTTTTCGCCTTCGTGTGGCATGCTGTGGCTTGAAATGCAACGCGGCCACAAAACGGTCTTGCCAATGTGCTGCGAATACGCGCATGCTGTGGCCGACCTGGGGGAGAGAGTTTATGAAATATATCTATAGGATCGCACTGGCCTTTTTGGTAACGGTTGGGATGGCGCAGGCCGATCCGCTTTTTGGTATCTGGCAGTCGACAGCGGATGACAATGGCAATTTTGGGCACATTGAGATGCAGGATTGCGACGGTAAGATCTGTGGTACCCTGATCAAGAGCTTCGGCCCATCCGGAAAACAAATTAGCAGCGAGAATGTTGGTAAGCTGATTGTTTGGGACATGAAATCCAAAGGTAACGGCAAATATGGTTCTGGCAAAATTTGGACCCCGGATCGCGATAAGACCTATGCCTCCAAACTGGTCTTATCCGGAGATCAATTGCGTGTGTCCGGTTGTATCCTGATACTTTGCCGCGAAGGTGGCATCTGGCAACGGGTTAAGTAGCTCCACATTCTTTCACGGCGCCCATTTTAAAAAATTTGCGATCAGTTTTAATCCGGTTTTCTGGCTTTTTTCCGGATGAAACTGCATGCCTAAAAGGTTATCGCGGCCGATAATCGCGGTGATCTCGCCGTCATATCCGACATGGGCCAGGCGCTGTTCGGGTTGCGAGACCTGCATGTGGTAGGAATGCACGAAATAGGCGTGATCGCCTGATTTTATGCCATTAAACACCGGGTGGGGGCTGTCTAATATCAGATCGTTCCAGCCCATATGCGGGACTTTGACAGCCGGGTCATTTGGGGTGATTTTTGTCACCTCGCCAGTGATCCAGTCAAACCCGTCGGTCGGAGTGTATTCCAGACCTTGACTGGCCATCATCTGCATCCCGATGCAAATGCCTAAAAACGGCTGGGCTTTGCGGATCGCGACCTCTTCGAGTGCCTCGAACAAACCGCGATGGTCGAACAAGGCGGTGCGGCATGCGGGAAACGCCCCGTCACCGGGCAGGACAATCCGGTCGGCACGGCGCACCACGTCGGGGTCTGAGCTGAGCGCAACCTGCCCTGAGGCGACCTCATCGGCCATCCGCTGAAAGGCCTTGTGGGCTGAGTGCAGATTACCGCTGTCGTAATCGACGATCACTGTGGTCATGGTGATTAAAGCGCCCCTTTGGTCGAGGGCAGCTGTCCCTCGGCACGTGGGTCTATCGCCACCGCAGCACGCAGCGCGCGGGCCACCGACTTAAAGGCGGCCTCTGCGATATGGTGGCTGTTGAGGCCATGCAACTGATCCAGATGCAGGGTGATGCCGCCATGCGCGCTCAAGGCTTGAAAAAATTCGCGCAGCAATTCGCAATCAAAGCTGCCAATCCGCTCGGTTGGAAGGTCGATCCCCCAAACCAGATAGGGCCGCGCAGACAGATCCAGTGCACAGCGCACCAGCGCATCATCCATTGGCAACAGGCAGCTGCCATAGCGTTGAATGCCTTTTTTGTCGCCCACCGCCTGTACAAGCGCCTGTCCCAGCGCGATGCCAGTATCTTCGACGGTGTGATGATCGTCTATATGATGATCGCCCTTGGCGCGGACCGTCAGATCGAACATCGCATGACGGGCCAACTGATCAAGCATATGATCAAAAAATCCGACACCGGTTTGATTGTCATATGTACCTGTGCCATCGAGGTTGAGGTCGATGGTGATCTGGGTCTCGGCAGTGGTGCGGGTAATTTTGGCGGTGCGCATGGGGTACTTATCCTGTGATTTGCCCCCTTATAGACATTGCACAGCCCCGCGCCAAGTCGCTTGCGCCGCGCGCCGTGTTGTGACAGCTTACCGGAAACTGAATGAGGTCTTTCATGAGCACCTGTGTATTTATTCAAATTCGCTGTAAACCCGGAAAAACCTATCAAGTTGCCGAAGATATTGTGCTGCGTGAGCTGCATTCAGAGCTGTATTCAACCAGCGGTGACTATGATATGATCCTGAAAATGTATATCCCGGCAGATCAGGATGTGGGTAAGTATATCAACGACAATCTTCTGGGCATTGCCAATATTGAACGGTCACTGACCACATTGACGTTCAACGCGTTTTAAACGGCCCGCGTATGATTATGCGTCGGGCTTTGCAGATCACTTGGCAGGGGTGTCTTGGATGGCCTAGCAGTGAAACGGCCCGGATGCAGGGCGGCTATGTCTGAGTACAATAGGTTATCTGCGGTTGAAATGCGCCGGATGCTGGGCGCGGGTGAGATGTCGGCGGTTGATCTTCTGACCGATTGCATCGCCGCGATTGATGCTGAGAACCTGCGGGTCAATGCCGTGGTGACCCGGTGCTTTGATCACGCCAGACAACAGGCGCTGGCCTGTGATGTGGCGCGGGCCAACGGTGCCCCCTGTGGACCGTTGCACGGGCTTCCAGTGCTGATCAAGGATCTTATGGATACCGCCGGGCTGCGTACAACTTATGGCAGTCGTTGCTTTTCCGACCATGTGCCCGACCGCGATGCGTTGATCGTCGAACGCTTGAAAGCGGCGGGCGCAATCGTGCTTGGCAAAACCAATACGCCCGAGTTTGGGGCTGGGGCGAACACCCGCAATCTGGTGTTTGGCGCCACCGGCAACCCGTTTGATCCGGCGCTGACCAGCGGTGGCTCGTCTGGTGGCTCGGCTGCCGCTTTGGCCTGCGATATGGCGCCATTGGCGACCGGCTCTGATTTGGGGGGCAGTCTGCGTATCCCGGCGTCGTTTTGCAGCGTAGTGGGCATGCGTCCAACCCCCGGTGTGGTTGCGTCGCGGTCTTATGTGTCGGGGTTTTCGCCACTCTGGTGTGATGGCCCTATGGCGCGTACGGTTGAAGATGTGGCGTTGATGTTATCGGCCATTGCAGGATGGGACGCCGCCGATCCGCTGTCATCGCCCGCAACTGGCTTTGATTTTGCAGTTTTTGACAACGGCGATGCTGCCACGGATCCTGTGCAGCTTTGTGTTGGATTTTCCACCGACTTAGGGGTGGCAGCGGTTGATGATGCGATCCGCGATGTGTTTGCGCAGCGCCTGCCTGTGCTGTCGCAGTGTTTTGGTGCCAGCACTCCGATAGACATTGATCTGTCTGAGACCACCGAAGTTTTTAAAATACTGCGGGCCGCAAGCATGGCGGCCTCTTATGGGGCTTTAGTTGCGCAAAAGGCCGGTGATATCGGTCCGAATGTACTGAGCAATGTGCGCGATGCTGAGCGCTATAGCCTGTTGGATGCCGCTCGGGCAAATGCAGCTCATACCCGGATTTACCGGCGGTTTCAGGCTCTGTTTGATGAAATTGATGTGTTGATTTGCCCCGCTACCGCGGTGACACCGTTTCCGCTTGAGCAAAACCATCCCGATAGAATCAACGGCGCGCCGCTTGACGGGTATTTTGCCTGGGTTGCGATCACTTCGGCGCTCTCGCTTACTGGCTGTCCGGTGGTCACACTGCCCTGTGGGCTTGATCATGCTGGGATGCCGTTTGGGATTCAATTGGTGGGGCGCCCACATGGGGATCTGGCGCTGTTAAAAACCGCCTACCGGCTGGAAAAGGCACTTGTGCAGCAGGGCCTAGGGCGGGTTGTTCCCTCTCTCTGAATGTCTGCCATTTCCGGCACGGTTGCCCTGTTGCCCTGTTGCAGTAAGCTCTCCAAGGCCTGGGCCGTGGGTCTCTGAGGTCGCGTCAATTCTATGT
>NYVC01000040.1 GCA_002684375.1 Marinovum sp. | reverse complement strand
ATGCTGGGGGCATCGCGCAAAGGCTTTATTCGTGCTATTGGTCAGCCAGAAGATGCGAATGACCGCATGCCTGGCTCTTTAGCTGTGGGTTTGGCGGCATTGGCGCAGGGTGTGCAGATCCTGCGGGTCCATGATGTGGCAGCGACCCGACAGGCCGTCAATTTGTGGCAAGCGGTTGTCTATGGAGAACATATTGGAACGTAAATTATTTGGAACAGATGGTGTTCGGGGCACGGCGAATATTGCGCCGATGACCGCGGATATGGCGCTGCGTATCGGCGCGGCTGCGGGACGGTATTTTCGCCGCGATAAGGCCGGTGTGCATCGGGTGGTCATTGGCAAAGATACCCGGCGCTCGGGCTATATGTTTGAAAGTGCGTTGACGGCGGGGCTGACCTCGACGGGCATGAATGTTTTGTTGCTGGGGCCGGTGCCGACCCCGGCCGTGGCGCTGTTAACGCCGTCGATGCGGGCTGATGTTGGGATCATGATCTCGGCCAGTCACAACCCTCATATCGACAATGGCATCAAGTTTTTTGGACCTGACGGATTCAAACTGTCCGATCAGGCTGAGTCGGAGATCGAAGCTCTGGTTTATGACGGGGTCACGCTTGCGGCGTCTGAAAACATTGGACGTGCCAAGCGGATTGACGATGGGCGCTTTCGCTATCTTGAGCGGGTGAAATCAACCTTTCCACAGGGTATGCGCCTTGATGGGCTGAAGGTGGTGATCGATTGTGCCAACGGCGCGGCTTATCGTGCGGCCCCTGATGTGCTGTGGGAAATGGGCGCTGAGGTTATTCCTGTCGGGGTCGACCCGGACGGGGCCAATATAAATGAGAACTGTGGCTCCACCCATCCTGAAATTGCCGCGGCAACTGTGGTTGCCCATGGTGCCGATGTCGGAATTTGTCTCGACGGCGATGCGGATCGCGTGGTGATTATAGATGAAAACGGGCAGGTGGCGGACGGTGACCAGATTATGGCGCTTCTGGCTGCACGCTGGGCTGACGAGTCACGACTTAATCACGGGACGCTGGTGGCCACGGTCATGTCCAACCTCGGGCTCGAGCGGTTTTTACACGGCCGCGGCTTGCGGTTGGAACGCACGCCGGTTGGTGACCGCTATGTGGTCGAAGCGATGCAGCGTGGCGGCTGGAATTTGGGCGGTGAGCAATCGGGCCATATCGTGATGACCGATTATGCGACCACCGGCGACGGGTTGATGGCAGGGATGCAATTTCTGGCAGCGATGGCCTCAACAGAGCGCTCTGCTAGCGCTTTGGTCCGCAGTTTTGAGCCGGTGCCGCAACTGTTGAAAAATGTCCGGTTTGGTCTCGGTCAGACGCCACTTGAAACTGCGGCTGTGCAGGCTGCAATCGCAAGCGCTGAGGCTGATCTTACCGGGTCGGGGCGGCTGCTGATTCGCAAATCTGGCACCGAACCGCTGGTACGCGTGATGGCCGAATGCGAGGATGACCGTCTTTTGCAACGGGTTGTCGAAGATGTTGTCGCTGCTGTCGAGGCCGCTGTTTAAATTTCAAATGGGGATTGACGCAACGCGGGTGCAGGCGTAGGGCCAAGCCTGCGCGGAGGGCTGGATGGCCGCGGGCCTGCAAAGGCGCGAGGAAAGTCCGGACTCCCAGAGGCAACGGTGCCGGGTAACGCCCGGGCGGGGTAACCCGACGGAAAGCGCCACAGAAAACAAACCGCCGTCGTGCAGGGCCTCGCCCTGCAGAGCCGACGGTAAGGGTGAAACGGTGGGGTAAGAGCCCACCGGGGGGCTGGCAACAGCCGCCGCATGGCAAGCCCCACCGGGAGCAATGCCGAATAGGGACCTTGCGCGGGTTTGATCGGGTTTCCGATATCACCGCAGGCAGCCTTTGCCCAAAGGTCCGGGTTGGCAGCTAGAAGCGCGCGGGCAATCGCGCGTTTAGAGGAATGGCCATCACCGGGACGCCGTCCCGGAACAAAATCCGGCTTACAGGCCCTCCGCGCATCCTCAATCTTGAAATCCCTGTTGACTTGGGGGCAGGACCCGCTAAAAAGCGCTCCTACAGTGAATTTTACCGAATGCCAAACTATTCGGTGCAGGAGACGACTTATGGCGAAGCCTACCACAATCAAAATCCGCCTGAACTCGACAGCGGGAACGGGACACTTTTATGTCACCAAGAAAAACGCTCGGACGATGACTGAAAAAATGACCGTGCGCAAATATGACCCGGTTGTGCGAAAGCATGTTGAGTATAAAGAAGGCAAAATCAAGTAAACCCTTCTCCGGTTTGCCGGACCCCTTTTCCTAGGGAGCGCAGATTTACAAAAACCCTGTCCGCGCATCGGTGCGGCAGGGNTTTTTGTGNTNGCCTTTACGTCCTAACTTGATACGCGTCCTCGANATATGTGACCTTACCTTTTTCATATGTGCCCCACCATGTCTGCAAACATCATATTGGTGGACCTTCATACGGGCAGGCTTGCAACGCGGGTTAAAAGCAGGCCTAGTGCGGGCAACCGGGAACAAGGGGGGCAAGTCCATGCTTGCGGGGGTCAGAATCATAGAAATAGAGGCGCTTGGGCCNGCGCCGTTTGCCGCGATGTTGTTGGCTGACCTTGGTGCGGATATCATCACAATTCACCGTAAATTGGCTGCCGAAACGCCGGGCAAGGGCGCAGAGAATCTGCTCGACCGTGGCAAGCGATCGATCGCGCTTGATCTCAAAGACCCGGAAGACACGCAAATTCTGAAGCGGTTGTTGAAAACCGCTGACGGGCTNATCGAAGGCTTTCGCCCCGGGGTGATGGAGCGTTTGGGACTGGGTCCAAAGGACTGTCATCAGATTCGTCCACAACTGATTTATGGGCGCATGACGGGGTGGGGGCAAACTGGGCCCAAAGCGGCGCAAGCAGGTCATGATCTGAATTATATCGGTCTGTCTGGCGCGCTTTGGTATGCGTCTGCACCAGACGATATACCAATTGCGCCAGCAACATTGGTGGGTGATATTGGCGGTGGTGCAATGTATTTGACCGTTGGCATGTTGGCGGGACTGCTGAAAGCCCGTGCCACGGGCGCAGGGTGCGTCGTTGACGCGGCCATCGTCGACGGATCGGCGCATATGATGAACTTGTTGATGTCTCTGCGCTCCAGTGGTGGTTTTCGAACTATGCGCGGTCAAAGTCTACTGGACGGGCCGCATTGGTCACGTGTCTACCGCTGTGGTGACGGCGGGTATTTTACTGTGCAGGCGCTAGAGCCAAAATTTTATGCACAGTTTCTTGATCTTATGGGGCTTGCTGGCGATGTGGATTTCACCGATCAATTCGATCAGACGCGCTGGCCAGTTTTGACCAGGCGCCTCGCGCAGATTTTTGTTGAAAAACCGCGCGCGCATTGGTCGGCGATTTTTGCAAACTCGGACGCCTGTGCCGGACCGGTGCTAAATCCTGAAGAGGCGATGGCAGAGACGCATATGCAGGCACGCGGAGTTTGGNCTGCGCCTGAGGGACGTTTGCAAGCCGCGGCGGCCCCGCGTTTTGACGGTGCAAACCCTTCAATTCCGTCGCCAATCCCCCGGCGTGATCAGGACNGGTGCNGTATTCTTGACGAACTTGAACAACTTGAAAGAGCCGCACCATGAGAGATTTTCACATGCTCGAGTCGCTTCTGGCTCAGCGCCATTCTTGCCGGGCTTTTTTAAACCGGCCGGTTGAGCGGGCTTTGGTGGAGCGCGTGGTCGAGACCGCGCAAAAAGTGCCCAGCTGGTGTAATTCGCAACCNTGGCAGCTGATCGTGCTTAGTCACGCTGAAACCAACCGATTGCGCGACCGATTTGAGGCCGCGGATGTGGCGACGCCTAATCCGGACGTGACGTTCCCCGAGCGTTATATCGGGGCGTATAAGACGCGGCGCTCGGAATGCGGTTGGCAGCTTTATGATGCAGTGGGGGTGAAAAAGGGTGACCGGGTCGCCTCTGCGCAGCAGATGATGGAGAACTTTCGGTTTTTTGGTGCGCCGCATGTAGCCTTTGTCACCAGCCCGGNGGCGCTTGGGNCCTATGGCATTCTGGATTGTGGGGCTTTTGTTACCGGTTTTATGTTGGCGGCGCAGGCGCTGGGGNTGGGTTCGATNGCACAGGCGGCACTGGCAGGTCATGCNCCTTTGGTGCGCGACGCGCTAGAGGTGNCCGAGGATCGTCAGATCTTATGCGGGATCTCATTTGGCTATAGCGATACGGCCCATCCCGCCAACAGTTTTCGCACCACGCGCGCGGCAGTGGATGAGGTGATGGATTGGCGGTAGGTCTAACCAACATTGCGCCAGTTCGGCACTTGCTCAGTCGAATGTGATCGGCACCATAACCTCGGGCTCTATAACATCAACCTNGGGAAGGGCGGCGATCAGCACCTCGGCCGATTGCTCTAACAGAGGCATGGTGCGGTAGTGGCACGGAATGACGGTTTTAAAGTCGAAAAACGTCCGAGCCGCATAGGCCGCACGCCGCATGTCCATGGTGAAATGCCCGCCGGCACAGAGGATGCCGATGTCGGGGGCGTGGAGATCGTTGAACACTTTCATATCCGCCATCACGTCGGTATCACCCGAAACATAGATCGTGTGCCCGGCGCCTTCGATCATAAAGCCGCATTCAGTGCCGACAAAGCGCGGTCCCTCGGGACTGGACATGCTGGAGGAATGCACCGCGTGTACCATGGTGATGGCAACTCCGTCCAGATTGACAGTTCCGCCCTTGTTAAAGCCTGTGGTNTGAACGCCCTCTGTGTCGTTCCAAAAACCCATCAAATCNTATTGGCCAAGGATCGGGATGTTCAAACTGCGCGCGAGCGATAATGCATCGACGCTGTGGTCNGCATGGCCATGGGTGATCACGATATGCGTTGCCCCATCGACAGCGCTTTGATGCAACGCTTGTGGCAGCATTGGATTGCCACTGAGCCACGGATCAATCAAAAGTACCTTGTCGGCAATTTCAATTCGAAAAGAACCATGCCCTAGCCAGATGATCTGCATTCTGTATCTCCCCGTTTTAGGATATNTTATCAGGGCAAAACGCTAAAACGGTCNGCGTGNTTTGCCAAGTTGATTTTAGCCAGTACTCGGCCCTTGTTTAGCCTGTGCTCGGTCTTTACTTGGCCTTTATACGGTCAGTATCGAGCCGGCAATTGGCACGCTTGTGTCCGGGGTGAAAACTATGCGGTGGCGGGATGGATACTGCGTTTTGCGGTGTGTTAGCTTTTGGCCTGCCGGGGCGTGAGAGAGTGGGTGGCGCAAGTTGGGATTGTGAGTNATCTTGAAGTTTTTGGATTATCGATGTCAGATGCTTGCGAAGCAGGGCGCGGATCGCTAAACCAAAGTCAAATTGTAAGTGGAGAGCCGGATGGCGATTGATACTGAAACCGCCGCACGTGTGGCCAAGCTGGCCCGGATCAAAGTTGAGGACAGCGACCTGCCGGCGCTGGCAGGTGAGTTTAATGCCATTTTGGGNTTTATTGAACAGCTCAATGAAGTTGATGTCTCCGGTGTAGAGCCGATGACTTCGGTCACGCCGATGCGGTTGAAACGGCGGGTCGACGCGGTCACAGACGGAGATCGGCAAGATAGGATNAGGGCCANTGCCCCCGATTTTCGCGAAGGATTTTTTGCGGTGCCGAAGGTGGTTGAATAATGTCTGATCTGAATGCTCTTACCCTTGCTGAGGCGCGCGACAAACTGNTCGCCAAAGAGATCACCAGCGTCGAACTGACCGAGGCTTGCCTGGCGGCGATTGAGGGCTCTGACAGCCTGAACGCTTTTGTNCATAAAACCCCCGAGATGGCGCTTGATCAGGCACGGGCAGCGGATCAGCGTCTGGCCAAGGGGCCGGCACAGGATCCGGCACCGGCGCTGTGCGGTCTGCCTTTGGGAATCAAGGATCTGTTCTGTACCAAGGGTGTACCCAGCCAAGCGGCCAGTGCCATTTTGAAAGGCTTTAAGCCGGAATATGAATCCACCGTCAGCCAGAATCTGCTGGATGCCGGCGCGGTGATGCTGGGCAAGTTGAATATGGACGAATTTGCCATGGGCAGTTCGAACGAAACATCGGTGTATGGCGACACGGTCAACCCTTGGAAGGTCGATGACCGNCGTCTCACACCGGGTGGCTCGTCGGGCGGCTCGGCTGGTGCTGTGGCAGCTGACCTATGNCTTGCGGCAACGGGCACCGATACCGGCGGNTCNATCCGTCAACCGGCTGCGTTTACTGGCACAGTTGGGATCAAGCCNACCTATGGGCGCTGTTCACGTTGGGGCATCGTGGCCTTTGCCAGTTCGCTGGATCAGGCGGGGCCGATCACCAAATCTGTGCGCGATGCGGCGATTATGCTCGAGGCGATGTGTGGTCATGATCCCAAAGACAGCACCAGTGCCGAATTGCCGGTGCCAAATTTTGAAGCATTGCTGACCGGTGATATTCGCGGTAAAAAAATTGGTATTCCGAAAGAATACCGGATGGATGGCATGCCCGAGGAAATCGAGGCGCTGTGGCGGGATGGGGCGGCAAAGCTGGCCGATGCTGGGGCCGAAATAGTTGATATCAGTCTGCCGCACACACAATATGCACTGCCAGCTTATTATGTCATTGCACCGGCCGAGGCGTCTTCAAATTTGGCGCGCTATGACGGTGTGCGCTATGGTCATCGCGCCACATTGGATGCGGGGGACGGTATCACCGAGATGTATGAAAAAACCCGCGCCGAGGGGTTTGGCGCCGAGGTGCAGCGGCGGGNTATGGTTGGCACTTATGTTTTGTCGGCGGGCTTTTATGATGCCTATTACAACCGGGCCCGTAAGGTGCGTGCGTTAATCAAGCAAGATTTCGANACGGTTTTTGCCGCAGGCGTTGACGCAATTCTTGCGCCGACCACGCCGTCGGCCGCTTTCGGTCTGGGGGAGATGCAAAACGCGGATCCTTTACAGATGTATCTCAATGATGTGTTCACGGTCACCGTCAATCTGGCGGGGCTGCCGGGCATTTCGGTGCCTGCTGGGCTGGATGCACAGGGACTGCCGCTGGGATTGCAATTGATTGGGCGACCCTGGGAAGAAGGCGATTTGCTGAATTTTGCGTTTGCGTTAGAGCGCGCGGTCGGATTCTCACACAAACCTAACAAATGGTGGTAGGCGGCAGATGCAGACATATGGCAGTTTAAAAATTACACCTTATCTTTTGATCTCCGGGCTGGCTTTTCTGGGATTGGCTGGGTGTATGTCTGGTCTGCCAGATGGGTTGATGAACAATCCGGCCCCTGCGACTGGCAAGGCGCGGACCGGAGGTTCGGCCGTTGTGCCCAATACCGCTCCGTTGTCTGCGATCGATGCACAGGCGCTGCCCAATGCTGATGGCAGCAATGTTGCGGCGCTGGCCGCAGAGGCTNCCAAAAAGATAGAGGATGGACCTGCGGCAGGGCAACAAAATACGACAGGCTCTAGTTTGACCTCTACCGCGGTCGCGATCGCTGCTGAGGACGGGATGGGGACCTCTTTATCTGACGAGAATGATTTTGAGGCTGTCANTAACCGGCAATCTATTGAGAGTGACGCTGAGCGATTGGCCCGCAANAGTGCCTCTTATGAGGTGATCGAGCCGAGCGCTCTGCCGACGCGCGGTGCGGCCAAAGGTGTCAATATTGTTGAATACGCCCTGTCGAGCGATAATATGTTGGGCAGTCCGGTCTATTCGCGGTTTCCAATTGGTGGGCAATCGCGGTTCTTACGAAACTGTGACAAATACCCATCGTCTGANATGGCGCAAATTGCATTTTTAGAACGGGGCGGCCCCAAGCGCGATACCCTTGGGCTTGATCCCGATGGCGACGGGTTTGCTTGTTATTGGGATCCGGCGCCTTTCCGTAAAGCCGTCAATAACTAGGGTCGGCTGGCGTGGTCGTGATACCACATTGGCACCCTTCGCAAAATTATGGACCACGCAAAAAGGGCGGGCATCCGCAGCTGATCGTGTTACATTACACAGCAATGGACACCACGGAGGCGGCCTTACAGCGCCTGTGCGATCCGCAGCATGAGGTTTCGGCGCATTACCTGATCTCACCCAAAGGTATTATCTGGCAGATGGTGGATGAGGCACAGCGCGCCTGGCATGCGGGCGCGGGCTGNTGGGGTGACATCGAAGATGTGAATTCGCAGTCTATCGGAATTGAGTTGGCCAATCGTGGCGATCATCCGTTTGCAGAGGCGCAGATGGTGGCGCTTGAAGGCTTGCTGCAGGGTGTAATGGNGCGCTGGTCATTGACAGCCTCCTCACTCATTGCACATTCCGATCTGGCGATTGGTCGAAAATTTGATCCCGGTGCGCGATTTGACTGGCGGCGTCTGGCCTGNCAGGGGCTTGCGGTTTGGCCTGANCNNGTTGCGGGGGGAGATTTTTANACAGATACTGCGGCCTTTGGCTACCGTATGCCGGGGGATGATGCGCAGGCTGCCGCCGCGCTATTAGATGCGTTCAGGTTGCGGTTTCGTCCAATGGCACAGGGGCCGTTAGATGCGATTGATTGCGCATTGGCCGCTGGCTTGAGAGAACTGAGAGATGCCAGTCGNGCAGGCANTTAGGTGCGTCCAAACAGCCGCCTGAGGGCGCCGTATTGGCTGAGGCCGACGCCGCANAGGATTAAGATTAAAGCGATNAACAAGCTATTGTGCACAGGCTCGCCCAGCACCAGAATGCCAAGAATAACNGACCACATTGGCACTTGATAATTGGTCAGGCTCATAAAGACAGGACCGGCGCTGCGGATCAGCAAAACNCGTATTAAATTCGCACCTGCAGTAGGCACCAAGCCTAAAAATGCCAAAATAATAAGCGTTTGTTTGGTGGGTATGGGCGGTGGGCCCTCGGCCGTCAAGGCCACTGAAANGACAAATACCGCGCCGATGATCAGGGTGACCGCCGAAAGCCCGATCGCATCAATGGCGGGCAAACGGCGCATGATCACCGAACTGATTGCATAGCAGCTCGCGGCTAGCAGGCACGCGATCCGGCCCAACCACTCAGAGGCTGCGCCGGTCGCGACAAAGCTCTGTTGCCCCAACAAGACCACAACTCCGAAAAACCCAATGATAAANCCCAGAAGGCGGCGTGGGGTGATCCGTTCCCCCGGAATGAGAAAATGCGACAACGGCAGAACGATCAACGCAACCGAGGCCATCGANACACCGGCAAANGCCGAAGTGACATACTGTTGACCCCAGCTGAGCAGTTGAAACGGTATCGCAGTGCTGAGCAGACCTACGNCNAAAAGCCCGCTCCAATCGCGGTCGGGTCCNAGATGGAACNGCCAGCCGCGCAGACCCCAGATGGCACTGGTAAGCAGCGCGGCAAAGGTGATCCGTCCNGCCGCTAGCCAGAACGGAGTGATGCCCTCGAGCGCCACTTCAATCACTAAAAATGTGCTGCCCCAGATCAGACCCAGTACCGCCACCATCCCCCAGCTTTTGGCCGTGATATCAACAGGCGGTTGCATGTTTAATTCCTTTACGGAGGTGGGGCAAAAGCGCAGGGCGCACACAGACCCGCGCCGACGGTATTGTGGGGCAGACAAAAAAGGAATTGAATGAATTATCTATTTTTCTCACCATCAAATCTGTCATCTGGTGGGCTGTCATCTTCTGGTTTGTCTGCGCCCCCGCAGTTGCGGTCGCGGGGGCGTGACGAGNTNAGTTCTTTTCTTTGTCGACCATTTTTCCCNCTGAAATCCAGGGCATCATGNCGCGTAGGGTTTCGCCAGTGGCTTCAATTTGGTGGGCGTCATTGATACGACGGGTAGCTTTAAATGACGGCTGTCCGACAGCGTTTTCCAGCATAAAGTCCCGNACAAACTTGCCGTTTTGAATGTCGGTGAGCACCGCTTTCATTTTCGCTTTGGTCTCATCATAGGGCAGGATGCGCGGCCCGCTGACGTATTCGCCATATTCTGCGGTGTTCGAAATCGAATAGTTCATGTTGGCGATGCCGCCTTCATAGATCAGGTCAACGATAAGCTTGACCTCGTGTAGGCACTCGAAATAGGCCATTTCTGGCGCATAACCCGCCTCGACCAACGTTTCAAAACCCATCCGGATCAATTCAACCAAGCCACCACANAGCACGGCCTGTTCGCCGAACAGATCGGTCTCGCACTCCTCGCGGAAATTGGTCTCGATGATGCCTGAGCGGCCACCNCCGATGGCCGAGCAATAGCTCAGACCAATTTCCAGCGCGCGGCCGGTTGCATCTTTGTCGACAGCCACAAGACAGGGAACACCACCGCCCTTGGTGTATTCNCCGCGGACTGTGTGGCCGGGCCCTTTGGGCGCCATCATGATCACATCGATACCGGCCTTTGGTTCGATCAGACCGAAATGCACGTTCAGACCATGTGCAAAGGCAATTGCCGCGCCTTCGCGGATGTTGTCGTGGACATATTTTTTATAGGTGTCGGCCTGCAGTTCATCGGGCATGGTGAACATGATCAGATCGCACCAAGCTGCGGCTTCAGCGATGCCCATAACCTTCAGGCCTTCAGCTTCGGCTTTCTTGGCAGANGCTGAGCCTTCGCGCAGCGCTACAACAAGGTTCTTGGCGCCACTGTCGCGCAGGTTTAGNGCATGGGCATGGCCTTGCGANCCATAGCCTAGGATAGCCACTTTGGTGTCTTTGATCAGATTGATATCGCAATCGCGGTCATAGTAAACGCGCATTATCTTGCTCCCTATTTTCTTTACAAGGTCTATAGTGATGAAGCTAAAATAAAGGTTTTTTAGGTATATATGTTTTTAATTTCGCTATATTTTATATATATTAATCATTTTCATTCTTAATTTTGATGTATATAATAAAATTTATGCTTAATGATCTTGATCGCCGTATACTGCGNCATCTTCAGCTTGATCCCGGNCGCTNTGTNGNGNNGCNGGNNGAGGNTGCCAATNCCACCTCTGCGGTCTGCGCCCGGCGTCTTGCGCGTATGAAACAAAACGGGGTGGTCTTGGGTCAGGAGGCGGTGATTGATTGGCGTGTTCTGGGCTATGCGGTTGAGGTGAGTTTGCGGGTGAGTTTGGACAAGACCCAAACCCGGGCGTTTGACGATTTTATCACTGCGGCGCGCCTTGTACCGGAGGTGATCGAGATACAGACTTTTCTTGGGCGCGTCGACGTCAGGCTTTCGGTGATCGCCCGGGATATGATCCATTATCAACATCTTTATCGAACGCGGATTCTGACACTGCCGCATATAGCAGATATCGAAGCTTTGATGCAGGTGGCGCTGATCAAATCGGAAGAGGTATTGCCGATATGACTGAACTTGATGACCTTGATCGTAGCCTGCTGGCGGCTTTGCGCGGGGATTGTACGCAGGCGATCGGCGCTTTGGCACGAGAGCTTGGGGTGTCGCAACCGGTGGCTTGGCGGCGGGTCAAGCGGCTTTATGATCTGGGGGTCATCAAGGCGCGGCGTGTGTATCTGGATCATGACAAACTAGGCTTTGGGGTGACGGTGTTTTTGGGGATTAAGCTGGCCAGTAAAGGCCGGGTCAGCCTTGAAGATTTCGAACGCGCGGTAAAGGCAATCCCCGAAGTGCAAATGGTGGAACATGTCTTGGGGCTTTATGATTATCGATTGCGGGTTGTGGCGCGCGATATCTCTGATTTTGAACGCATTTTAAGACGAAGGGTGATGACCTTGCCGGGGGTAGGGGACGTTGAGGCCAACGTGCTATTATCAGAGGAACGTCGCCCGGGTCCCTTGGATCAGAGCACGGGTGTGTATACAAAAGTAGACCGTGCAATCCCTCTTGGCGCTGGGTAGTGCTAAGCAAACAAACGGAGAATCGCCACATGGCTGCCTTGCTCGATCATGTCGACCCCGATGGGCTTCTTGAATTTTCAGTGGTTTTCACAGACCGCTCTCTCAATCATATGTCTGCCTCGTTCAAACAGGTGATGATCGATATTTCAGACATGCTGAAACAGGTGTACTGCGCCGATGCCGTTGCTATTGTACCCGGAGGCGGCACCTTTGGTATGGAGGCTGTGGCGCGTCAGTTTGGCCGGGATTCCAAGGTTCTTGTGGTCCGCAACGGGTGGTTCTCTTATCGGTGGAGCCAGATTTTTGAGGCTGGCGGGTTTACGGCTGAAACCCATGTGATCAAGGCGCGGCAAAGTGATAATGGCCCACAGGCGGCGTTTTCTCCGGCGCCGATTGACGCCGTAGTGGCGCAAATTCGGGCCGAAAAGCCGGATGTGGTGTTTGCTCCACATGTGGAAACTTCGGCAGGGGTGATATTACCAGACGCGTATATCACCGCGCTGGCGGCGGCCGCACATGACGTTGGGGCGCTGATGGTGCTGGATTGTATTGCTTCGGGTTGTGCATGGGTCGACATGCGCGCCACTGGTGTCGATGTACTGATCTCAGCGCCACAAAAGGGTTGGTCGGCTTCGCCCTGTGCCGGGTTGGTTATGATGTCTGCGAGGGCAGTTGCCCGGCTTGAACACTCTACATCCGACAGTTTCGCAATTGATTTGAAAAAATGGCACGGCATCATGCAAATCTATGAAAACGGTGGGCAGGCCTACCACTCCACGATGCCGACCGATGCGCTGCGCGCGTTCCGAGACACCATGATTGAGACCCGCGATTATGGCTTTGAGCGCCTGTGCGCGGCGCAGTGGCAATTGGGAGATGGTGTACGGGCGATGCTAGCAAGCAAAGGTATTCGGTCTGTCGCTGCTGATGGCTTTGGCGCGCCGGGGGTGGTTGTGAGCTATACTGACGATCCGGCGATCCAGAACGGCAGTAAATTTGCGGCCCAAGGCATGCAGATTGCCGCCGGAGTGCCCTTGCAATGCGACGAGCCTGAAGGGTTTTCAACCTTCCGGTTGGGTCTGTTCGGTTTGGATAAGCTTTATAATGTTGAAGCCACTCTGGGGCGCTTGAAAACGGTGCTCGATACGGTGTTGTAAAGGTACCATGTTGTAAAGATACCGTGCTGCAAAGCAGGCTACCCTTCTCGGGGCAGGCCGAGGCCAAGCTGCATAACGGACTTTCGCAAAGGTGCGATACCGTGCAACCCCTGTAACGCAGCAGCTCTGGCATCGCGTAGGGTCGGTACAGACAGCATTGAGGTGCGGTTCAATATCTCGATCCCTGCAGCACGGGTGCGAATATCGGTGATCCGGTCGCGATGATAGGCGTCAAGCATGGCGGTGTCCCCCAGATCATCTGGTCTGGCTTGAGCATGATGAAATAGGCATTTTATGTCTTTTAAGCTGGTGTTCAGCCCTTGTGCGCCGATCGGGGGCATCACATGGGCAGCCTCTGCGACCAGTGCCAGCCGCTGGCCGCAGAGGCGTCCGGCGGTCTGGCTGATGATTGGCCATAAGGTCCTGCGTGAGGCCAACGCCAGTGGACCCAAGACGCTGTAAGACCGCTCGGTCATTGCGGCCTCGAAGGCAGGCGCTGGCATCTGATGGAGTGCATTCGCCTTGGCTCCTGTTTCCATCCAGACCACAGCCGAAGACGGCTGACCCTGCCAATCGGGAAGGGGGACCAAGGTGAACGGGCCGCCGCTGCGGTGAATTTCGGTTGAGACGTTTTCGTGTGGTTGCGCGTGGGTGACTGCAAATGCCAAGGCTTTTTGACCGTACCGGCTGGTGTTGACAGCGATTCCGGCGGCCCGACGCATGGCTGATTTGGGCCCGTCGGCGGCGATGACCAATTTTGCCCGCGCGCGGCTGCCATCGCTGAAGGTGACACGGGCTTCTTTGAGGCGGGTAAACAACCCGACACTGGCAATTCCGCTACGTAGCGTCACGTTTGGCAGCTGGTGCAGGATCTTAAGTATTTCGCGCCGCAACAGCCAGTTGGGCAGGTTCCAGCCAAACGGCAGTTCGGAGATGTCGCGCGCTTCAAACTGTTTGGTCACTCTTGGTGTTTTATCACCTGCGCCAGCATCCATGATCTGCATCACCTCAAGCGGGGTAGCATGCGTCGAGAGATGATCCCACAGTCCTAACGACACCAAAAAATCGCGNGCGGGTTGCAAAAATGCNGTGCTGCGCAGATCGGCCCCGGGTTTGTCGCGCTCGGTGACAGGCAGGGCAGGGTCGACGCAAAGCACATCAAACCCGGCGCGGCCGAAGGCGACAGCGGTGACCAGTCCGGCCAAGCCGGCGCCTGAGATAATAATGTCAAAATTGTGCTGCATCATGCCATTCCTCTTTTCAGCGGAACTAGTGCGGCACTGTGATCCGGTCGAAGCGTCATCCTGTCTCAGACCAGATGTTCAAGAAACAGCCGCAAATCATCCGTGTGATGCTGCAGATAGGGGGCTGTAACTGGAACCGGTGCGACATGAACGGTTTGCATCCCCAGACTGTGGGGGACTTTTAGATTTCGGGCTTCATCTTCGAACATTGCCGCTTGCCGTGNATGAATACCATCCAGTGCAAAGATCGTCTCAAACGCACCCAGTTCGGGTTTGGGCAGATAGTTGGCCTCCTCGACGCCATAGACGGCGTCAAACACTTGATCAAGGCCGCGCGCTACCAACACCTGACGGGCATAGGGCGCGGTGCCATTGGTATAGACTATTTTGCGTCCTGGCAGCGCGTCGATTGCTGTGGCCAGAGCTGGATCTTTGTTCAGCTGCGACAGGTCAATATCATGCACGTCGAACAGATAGGGGGCGGGGTCGACATTATGTTCACGCATCAAGCCGGCCAACGTTGTGCCGTAATCGCGCCAATAGTCCTGACGCAACTGGTCGGCAGTGGCTTGGTCTACCCCCAGCGAAGTCATGACATAGGCCGACATTTTGACTTCGATCTGGTCAAACAACCGCGCCTCTGGCGGGTAGAGCGTATTGTCCAGATCAAAGACCCACTGCGTGACATGGCGGAAACTGTTTTGAAGCATTTATAAAACCTAGCGTGTTCCCGCCTGCAGTACAATGGTGGGTAAGGCTTGCCGGACGGGTTAAGACAAGGCTAGGGTGGTTCGGGTAATCGCCGGAGATAACGCAGATGACAACACCAAACAAAATACCGCAGAAAGATGCCTATAAGTTGGTTTTGGATGCAATAGATGGCGGTATTTTCAAACCCGGAGATAGATTGGTTGAAAGTGATCTCGCAGAGCGGTTTGGCGTCTCTCGCACTCCGATTCGGGAAGCGTTGCAACGGTTGGAGACGCAGTCACTTTTGGCGCGCGATGGCCGCAGCCTTATCGTCGCCACATTGGACCACAATCAGATGACAGAACTCTATGCCGTACGCGCGGAATTAGAGGCGCTGGCGGCGCGATTGGCGGCTCGGCATGCCACCACTGAAGAGGTACGGGTCCTGCGCGATATGGTGCTTGAAGACCGCGGTTTGATTGGAGATCCGCCGGCTCTGTCTTTGGCCAATCGGCGGTTTCACAAACAAATTCATCTGGCGTCGCACAACCGCTATTTGGTGCAACAATTGGATTTGGTACATCGCACCATGGCGTTGATGGCCACCACGTCATTGGCTGTAAAGGGTCGAAGCAAAACGGCGCTCGATGAGCATCAGGCGATTGTAGAGGCGATTGAGATGCGTGATGAAGATCGGGCATTTGGGGCGTTGAAAGATCATATTTCTGCTGCATTTGTCACTCGGTTAAAGATTGACTCACTGGCGGTTGCATCGGCGTAGTTTTGACCGATTTTAGTGAATGGCCGTGGGTGGTTTTATCCCAAAAGTACGGGCTGAAAATCATTTCGTAACCGGCCTTGAAAGCGGCCAATGTTCCGAGGTGAAAATACAGCCATAGGGTTGGGGTATAGCGCCCAAGCCCTCGGTGGTGCGTTTTGCTCAACGCAAAGAGACTGATGATAATATCTGCTCCGAGTATGGTTAAAAAGAAACTGATAATGGCTTGCGCGCCATTTGGCCCCAGCAATGGCAGAATGGGATGCGGCAGACCAAAAGGAATAATCCAAAAGGACCATAGGACTGGGGCAAGTATAAATTGACTAAGGCTGGCTAAAAATATGATCTGGAAACCCACAAATTTGCGCCACCCAAGTTGTCGAAGTAACAGTATCGGTGATCGCATATGAACCCTGTAGGTTATCATATACCCTTTCAACCAGCGCGACCTCTGTCGAATCCAAGGCCAAATCCGGTTGTTGGCTTCTTCGTAGGTTGTACTGGATAACATTTCCGTATGATACCCATGACGGGCAAGTCGTATCCCNAGATCAGCATCCTCAGTGACGTTATGGGCGTCCCACCCGCCTACATCCATGAGCGCGGAGTAGCGCAAAAACACTGTTGTACCACCAAGTGGAATTGCAAATCCCAATTTTATCAACCCGGGTAGAATTAGTCTGAACCAAACGGCGTATTCGATGGTGAAACATCTGGTGAGCCAGTTACTTTTACTATTGTAAATATCCAAAATACCCTGAAGGCAGGCGACCTCTTTTGGTGCTGTGGCAAAGCGCGCAACGGCCAAGTCGATCTGATCTGCATCGGGTTTGTCCTCGGCATCATAGACTGCGATAATATCGCCGGTGCAAAACCCCAACCCGTAGTTGAGCGCGCGCGGCTTTGTCATGATCGGACCAGCTGGCAAGATGTGAACCGTAATTATATTGGTNAATGTATGGCGGTCCAATTCGCTCAGTGTGGCCGTATCTCCATCTTCGATCATTAGCAAAACTTCTAATTGTGCCTTGGGATAGCGCAGCTTTGCAATCTGTCGCAACAAGTGTTCGATCATCTCGGTTTCGCGATACAGCGCAATAATGATTGATACCCGGGTCATTTCGCCTGTGATNACTNGCGCAGCNGACGATGCTGGCACNGTCTTGGATCCCGGTTTTGGNGNTGCGTGGAACGGCGAGTGTATTCGTCTTGAAAGGGCGGCGCTAATCTTGAGAAGGTTACTGCTGGTCAAGGCGGCACAGGCCCAGAGGACGATGCTTAGAAAGACAAGGTTGGGCATAAAGACGAGGCCAAGCCCGCAGGCCGCGCCGATGGCGATACTGTTAATGCCGTGCCACTTCACCGGATTTTGTTGGCGATAGCTTTGCTGCTCGGGGACAAGGGTTTCCGCCTTGCGGCGGTATGTTGTGCTGTGTCTCTTGGTCAGTTCGGAATAAATTGTCTCTTTCGAACAGAGCGCCATTTTCGTGCGGCGGGCGAGCTCCGGGTATGCGGACATATTTGCACGAAATTGATCGGGGTCGCAGGTCGCGATTAGAATGGATCGCCCCTGCTTTTTCCATGGAATAATACAGTGCTTGCGGCAAAAATTTGCAGTCAACAAATTTGCCAGGTCCGGCTCGGGGCGGCTGCCCTCGTTGGGAATCCGCGGCACGCCGTATTTCAGTGACTGCGCCACTAATAATTGGTCAGAACTGATTATATTTTCAGCGACTAAAATACGGCCCAAAGGGGCGAGGGATGTTTTTTGCAACGTCTGAGCAAACTTTAGATCATCGGTCGTTATGTAGCTCAAACTACATAATATAGATCCTAACGGCGCGTTGAGATGTCTGCTTTCCGAGCCTGCCGTTGCAGGAGCGGTTTTGACTGGTATCCGTTTTTGTGTAGCTCCCATTTCTAAAACCCTCATAATAGGATGTTTTAGAAATGGGCGTGGTTTGTTAAATTTTGTTTAATTGCAATGTATTATGATGTCATTCATCAGTTTCATTCACACATCGAGGACGCGAACCTTTCAAAAAGATAAAAACTATCTTGTGGTCCGGGGCTCGCTTCGGGGTGATGCTGAACTGAAAAAACGGCTCTGTCGCGCAGTCTCAGACCACAGTTGGATCCATCGAATAACGAGACATGAGTTTCGACCACATCCTCTGGCAGGGTCTGGCTGTCAACGGCAAAGCCGTGGTTCATTGAGGTGATTTCCACCTTGCCACTATCGAGATCTTTGACCGGGTGGTTTGCACCGTGATGACCATGATTCATTTTGATGGTTTGCGCTCCAAGCGCCAGCGCCAGCATTTGATGTCCGAGACAAATTCCAAAGATTGGTAGGTCCGTGGTGTCAAGAATCTGCTGGATCATCGGCACCGCATATGCACCGGTCGCTGCAGGATCGCCCGGCCCGTTTGATAGAAATACCCCATCGGGCTTATGGGCCAGCACCTCTTCTGCCGTAGCAGTGGCCGGCAATACAGTGACGTCACAGCCGGCACTTACGAGACAGCGTAATATATTGCGCTTTGCGCCGTAATCCAACGCCACAACGCGATGCTTTGGCTTTTTCTGAGGGGCATAGCCTTCGGGCCAGGCCCAGCGAAGTTCATTCCAACGGTAAGATTGCGCGCAGGTCACGTCTTTCGCCAAATCTACGCCTTCCAACCCCGCAAAAGTCCTTGCCTTCTCGACCAGGTCTGCGGTGTCGAACTGTCCGTTCGGGTCGTAGGCCAAAGCGACATGAGGCGCGCCCTGCTGGCGGATTGCTCGGGTTAGACGCCGAGTGTCGATACCACCGATTGCGACACGGCCGCGCTTTGCCAGCCAGTCGGACAATTCTTCTGCCGCGCGCCAGTTACTGGCAGTCGTTGGGCTCCACTTAACCACCATCCCTTCTGCCACGGGGTCACCGGTTTCGTCATCCTCTGGGTTGACGCCAACATTCCCAATATGCGGAAAGGTGAATGTGATCACCTGCCCTGCATAGGACGGGTCGGTCATGATTTCCTGATACCCGGTCATTGCCGTATTAAAGCATAATTCCGCCACGCGTATGCCGGGTGCGCCAAAACCGATGCCATAGAAAAACGTCCCGTCTGCAAGTGCGAGGCAGGCTGTAGGATGAGGTTTTTTTGGCATTGTGCGGTCTCCGGTAAAAGTTGTCGGACACTAGGTCGGTGCCGGACCTTGGTCAAGGTACGCGCAGGTCTCTGCGGAGCAAACAATTACCTTTGATCACCGATCTGGTTGCTTTGGGTGCTTGATTTGGCTAGCGTCCGCAAGGAACATATCGAATGGGGTGATTACAGTGGCTGATTTACGCGAAAGGGTGATGACTGCGGTCAAGCACGCGATGAAGCAGAAAGCAGCGATTCGGCTGGCAACATTGCGACTGATTAACGCCGCGATTAAAGACAAAGAAATTGCATCGCGGGTCAACGGCGAGACACAGAAGATTTCTGAAGCGGACATTCTTGCCATTCTAGGGAAGATGGTCAAACAGCGATTAGAGAGCGCGCGCGCCTATGAAGAAGCAGGGCGTTTGGATTTATCCGAGCGCGAAAGAGCGGAAATCGACATTATTGAAGAATTTTTACCCCAACAACTCAGCGATGCTGAGGTTGAGGCTGCGATTACTGCGGCGATCACTGAAACAGAAGCGGTCTCGATCCGCGATATGGGCCGGGTGATGGGGGTGTTGAAAGCGGCCTACACCGGACAAATGGATTTTGGCAGCGTGGGTCCGATGATTAAACAGCGTTTATGCGCGCCCTCATCAGGGTAAAATCAAAAGCCAAAGGCTAATTGTGAAGATGCTTAGAGCGGTCCCTAGCAGTACAGAAGACGCCGCGACGCGACGAGCGCGCCCATACATATTGGCAAAGACATAGCCGTTGACTCCGGTCGGCATAGCCGCTGTTATAACCGCCGAGCGAAAGGCCGACGACGACAAGTCGTAGTAGCTGCCAAGGAACCACACGATAACGGGGTGTAGCAAAAGGGAAATGCCACATACATAGCCAATCGTGCGCAGATCACCATCGGGGCGGTATTTGAACAACACCCCACCCATGCCGAACAGGGCGGCGGGCAGGGCGGCGCGCACCACCATGTCAAGCGCGTCGGTAAGCGCGATCGGCAGGTTTATGTCACTAAAGTTCACCACAAAGCCCAGTGCAATACCGATGATCAACGCGTTTTGAAACATGGCTCGCAGGACAGTTATGCTAAGTTGCGTGGGTGATTTTCCACGGTTGCGGACCACTTCCATGACGGTGATGCCCAATCCATAACAAAACGGGGAATGCAGCGCGACCAGCGCATAATTATGGGTCAGGGCGTCGGTCCCATAGGCGCGTTCCGTAATCGCCAGGCCGATCATCAGCGAGTTGGAGAACAGACAACAAAATCCGATGGCGACGCAATCCTCCCAGTCACGGCCAAACAGATAGCGAGCTCCAAACAGGCCGGCGGCGAAACCACTGGCCGCGCCTGTGTAAAAGCTGAACATCATCCAAGGATCAAATCCCTGGCTGAGATCAAGCGTTGAAATGGCTTGAAATAACAAACACGGAATAGCAAAGTTCTGGGTGAACGACATTAAACCGTCCACGCCAGCGGATGAAAACAAGCCACGCCAGACCGCAGTATAACCAAAGCCGACCACCAAGAATACCGGCATGATAACTTCGATTATGGCCTGCATATTTGGCCCTTAGATTTCATAGCGTATGCACATTCCGTCATAAGCTGGTACGATATGATCTGGGGTTTCGGCCGCCACTGTGTCATAATCAAGGTCATTGTGCATGTTCGTCAACACCGCACGTTTTGGGGTCGCGCGCGCAATCCATTCGAGCGATTGGCTCAGGTGTGAATGTGAGGGATGTGGTGCCCGGCGCAGCGCATCCAGCACCCAGCAGTCCAGGTTTTCGATAGCCCGCCATGCGGCAGCGCCCAGTGCCGAAGCATCTGGAACATACGCGAGGTCTGCAATGCGAAACCCCAGCGCATCTATGGCGCCATGGCTTACTTCAAACGGATGCAATGTTACCGCACCACCTGCACCCTGCACGGTTATATCGCCGTCGATGTCATGCATGTCGAGGATCGGCGGATAGGGGCTGCCTTCGGGTTGCACAAACGCATATCCAAACCTCTGAATGAGATCCTCTTTGGTTGCGGCATCCACCCAGACCGGCAGGCGTTGGCGCATATTGAAGACCACCATCCTAAGATCATCTATGCCATGCACATGATCTGCATGGGCGTGGGTATAGACCACGGCGTCAAGTGTCCCGATCCCCGCATCGAGCAATTGCATTCGCATATCGGGCGAAGTGTCTATCAGCACCCTTGTGATGCCGTTTTCTGTTTCGCGCTCGACCAACATCGAGCAGCGACGGCGCCGGTTCTTGGGATTGGCCGGATCGCAGGCCCCCCACAGTCCGCCTAAACGCGGCACCCCGCCCGATGAGCCACAGCCCAAGATTGTAAAACGTAATTCACCGGTCATGTGCTTGCCTCAAACGCGGCAACTTTGCCAAATAGAGTGTGGAAATTTACCTCGGTTTGGCAAGCGAATTCATCATAAGTCAGACCAAACAACGCGGCCCCGACCTCTGCGGTATGCACTGTATAGCCGGGCTCGTTGCGCTTGCCTCGAAACGGTGGGGGCGCCAGGTAGGGGCTATCGGTCTCGACCAGAATACGGTCGAGCGGCGCTGCGGCAAAAATATCGCGCAAGTCCTGACTTTTGGGAAAAGCGGCAATACCAGACATCGACAAATAAAACCCCAGATCTAATGCTGTGCTGGCCAGTGTCGCGCTCGAGGAAAAGCAGTGCATGACGCAGCTATAAGGCGCGTTGCGATATTCTTCGGTCAGGATGTCGGCCATATCATTATCTGCCGCACGGGCATGGATGATCAGAGGCAATCCGGTCCTTTGGGCTGCCTCTATATGAACTTTCAGGCTTTGCATTTGCACTGGTGCGGTGTCGGCCGTGTAATGATAGTCCAATCCGCTTTCCCCGATTCCAACAAATTTTGGATGCTGGGAGATTGATATCAAGTCCTCAAGCGTCGCCATTGGTTCGTCTGCAACGCTCATCGGATGGGTGCCTGCGGCGTAAAATACCTCGTGATAGGTCTCGGCAATGGCGCGCACCTGAGGTTCTTGACGTAATTTGGTGCAGATGGTGACCATCCGGCGAACGCCAGCCTGCACCGCCCGCGCCACAACCTGATCACGCTCGGCGTCGAAATCTGAGAAATCAAGGTGGCAATGGCTGTCGGTAATAGGCGCGCGTTGTGTCATGAATTCCCCAAGCCCCGGCCTAATGTGCCGCCGTTTTCTGCATTCTGAAAACCGTATCTAGGATGAGTGCGGCAGGGTCAAGGTTGACAGCGCGGCCATGGTGTATGCGGGCGGTGATCTGTTGCGCGCATTCGGCCCAAGCGCGACCGCTGGCGGCGTTGGGGGCGGCCTTGCGCAATACGTCAAATTCGCCTCTGGTGATTTCCACTTCAGGCATTTGTCCGGTTACGCCGCTGCGGGCCAAGCGGGCGAGAAATATGTCCAGTAATGTTACCAGCATATCAAAGCGGTCTTCTGCGCCGCGCATTGCCGCTGTATCGGCCATTTTAATGGCCTGTGATCTGTCCAAGTTTGGAAGGTTAGAAAACAGCTTCACCACGTCGTGATATAGTGTGAGTCCGTCAAGATTACTTAACCGTATTGATCCGCCCACAGATCCCGCTGATAATTCAGCCAGCACTGCGGCATGGCCATGTGACGCTGGCAGCGAAGCCGCCACCGTTTCTGTTTGAGCGCTAGAGTCATCCTCGCCCCCCGTTGGTGATGCCGTTTCAGCCTGTTGCAGCGCCTCGGCCATATTCTGTGGGCCCAGTGGTAGAAGGCGTAGGTCACAACAGCGTGAACGCAGGGTGGGCAACAGCCCGGCTGGCTGATGTGAAATTAACAGCAGACAGCAGCGTTCGGGGGGTTCTTCAAGAACTTTCAGAATCGCATTGGCGGCGCTGGTGTTCATGTCATCGGCGGCATCAACGATCACAACCCGGCGCCCTCCGTCTGTGGCCGACAGAGCAAAGAAGTTCTTGAGTTTTCGGACTTCATCAACCGTAATCTGTTTTTTCAGCCGGTTTGTTTTTTCGTCATAGGGACGTCGTAAAACAAATAAACCTGGCTCAGATCCGGCGCGAATCCGGCTATAAACTGGGTGGCTCTGTGCGACTTCTAACGTGTCAGGCGGTGGTAGAACATCGTCGAACAAACCGCCTGCAGCTTGCAGCGGAGTGGCCAACAGAAACCTCGCAATTGACCAAGCCAATGTCGCTTTGCCGACACCGCGCGGTCCGTTGATCAGCCAGCCGTGATGCAGGCGGTTGCTGTTGAAGGCCGCAAGGAAATTGTTTTCAGCCTCGGACTGACCAATGAGCCGTAGTGTGTCGCGGGGGTGCGGTGCGCCAGAGATACGGTCAGGCTCGGGGAAGGCGGTGACGGATTTCATGCCAGAAAACTTTGAACTAAATTGAAAATGTCCTGTGCGACATCGTCGATGCTTCGATCGCCATCGATCACATGTATTCTGTGCGGCTGTTCCTCGGCCAGCGTTAGAAACCCCTGCCGCATGCGGGCCTGCAAACTCTCGCCAAAATCTTCAAAGCGCTCTTCTGTGCCATGGCGGGACTTGGCGCGGCGCAGCCCTAGCGCCGGGTTGATGTCAATCAGAACTGTAAGATTGGGCTCTGTGCCAATCATCAAGGTGTGCAGGGTATCCACCGCTTGGCGCAGATCGCCACGGCTCAGGCCTTGATACAGACGGGTAGAGTCGGCAAACCTGTCACAGAGCACGATCTTACCGGCCGCAAGTGCAGGCAGAATGGTGCGTTCAAGATGATCGCGTCGTGCGGCGGTAAATAGCAAAAGCTCTGTTTCAGCTGACCACCTGTCGGGATCGCCCTGTAGTACCAGCGCGCGGATTTCCTCTGCCCCAGGCGACCCCCCGGGTTCGCGTGTGAGCAAAACCTCATGGCCCTCGGCTCGCAGTCTCTCGGCCAACAGGTCGAGCTGCGTTGATTTGCCGGATCCATCAATACCTTCGAAAGAAATAAACGCAGATCTTGCGGTCACGAGTCCGCCTCAGTCTTTGTGGGATCGTCTGTCAAACGGCGGATCAGCACTTTTGCCGTGGTTAAAACCCGCTCCAAAAATCCGCCCTGTGCTACATCCCGTGCGGCCTGCAAGGGGATGCTTTGCTGTGGCAAGCCTTCCGCTGAGATGATCAACTTTGCCACAACAGCCCCCTTTTTTATTGGAGCTGCCAGCGGCCCTTGATAGACTATTTCAGCTGACAAATCCCGGTTGCCAAACACTGGCCGCAAAATTTCGAGGTCATGATCAACGACCAAACCGACAGTACTTTCGGCGCCGATCCAAACATCAGCAGAGGCTATGACGGTATTTGCAGACACAATTTTATGTTTGGCAAATTGTCGAAATGACCAGTTGACGATTGCTTCCGATTGCTCGGCGCGCTCTTTGGCACTGTTCAGGCCTGAAAGTACAAATATAATCCTTCTATCGCCCTGCTTGGCCGAACCTACGAGGCCGTACCCGGCCTCTTTTGTATGGCCAGTTTTCAGCCCGTCTGCCCCAAGTCCCAAACCCAGAAGTGGATTGCGATTGTAACGGTTCTGCGATTCATTTTCATCAAATACGAATTCTTTTTCCGAGAACATGGAATAAAACTCTGGAAACTCGGTGATGATACGGTCCGTTATTATGCCAAGGTCCCGCATGGACATTCGCTGATTGGGATCAGGCCAGCCGTTGGAGTTTGCAAAGCTTGAATTTTGCATGCCTAATTGTTTGGCGCGCTGGGTCATATGACGGGCAAATTCTGCTTCAGTGCCGTTGGGCGACAATGCCTCAGCGATAACAGCGCAGGCATCATTGCCGCTCAGCACAATAATGCCGCGCAGTAAATCATCGACTTTGACCCGTTCACCGGCGCGCAAAAACAGGGTAGATCCGCCATAATTCATTGCGTGTTGCGATACCAAAAGCCGCTCATCGCGCGCCAAACGCCCCTCCCGGATCGCTTCAAAAGCCATATAGAGCGTCATTAATTTAGACATGGATGCCGGAGGGAGTGCTTGATCGACATTCTTTGCCAAGAGCACCGTGCCAGTTGTCTGATCCAGCACATAAGCGGCCTTTGCGGGGGTCTCGAATGCAGCAGCGGGCAGGGCCAGCCAGATAAGAGCGAGGCATAGCGCTTTAAGACATTGCAGTTGTGGAGAGTTTTTTGGAAATTTAGCCATTTTCCCGGCGCTCACTTTGAGACTGCATAGGCATCTGAAAATCCCTTAGACCGGATCAGAGCAAGCAGGATTTTTCTTTTCTCGACGGTTTGTGCAGGCCCAATCAGCACCCGCCAAAGCGTCTCGCCCTTGTGGGTGTACGGTTTCACAACCGATGCCGTTCCGGCGCTGTCTAGGCTGTTGGCTGCGCTCATTGCATTCGCCTTGATTTTGAACATGCCCAGCTGGAGGTAGGGTTTTGCAAGCGGAGAGGTGGAAGAATGTGGTGTTTTGACAGGCACCGGCTTGCCAGAGATGGTCTTCGCCGCGCTTGGCGTTGTCGCTGCAGAAGATACCCGGCTCAAAGCGGTCACGCTGAGTTGGACCGAATCATTGGCTCTTATTCCCAGAGCCCGGGCTGCATCTGAGGAAATCCGTATTACGGGGGTTTCTGGCTTGGGGTCGTTGCGAAACAGGTTGCCGATGACAAATTTTTTCGTTGCCAAATTGCGGATAACAACGCGGATGGGATCCTTTAAATCCGGATGCGCCACCCAGATGCCGCCCAGTGTGGGCGCCCCGTCCCAAAGGCCTGCGGCTCTGATGTCGAACACTTCGGGGCTTTCGACGTCGCGTTCAACAAGGCGGACTTGAGCGGCTGACGTTGGCGCGTCTGAGATATTCTGTAAAGCCATTTCATCGACATGCTGACAGCCCAACAGAAGCCCGACAAAAGTGGTTGCCGCTATCGGGGTAAATAGCTGCCTGAGCCGGGCGATGTTGTGCCGCGTAGATACCATATCCGTACTGCCTCGTTACTTGGTCTGTGATTGTGGGGTTTCCCACTGGGCGCTGGGCCCGATCGGCCCGAGAGTACGACTTAGTCTAGCCTCATGTTTCCTATATTGAAAGCCTGTCGGCCGGACGGATAAATTTTTGTTTGATTTTTGCTTTTAGAATCAGAAAACAGCGTATAGGAGATGCCCGTCGGAGGAGTGGCAGAGTGGTCGAATGCACCGGTCTTGAAAACCGACGGGCGTGAAAGCGTCCCCAGGGTTCGAATCCCTGTTCCTCCGCCATATTTTACGCGTAAATATATGATATTAAACGTGAAATTAATGTAATTTATTTTTAG
>NYVC01000039.1 GCA_002684375.1 Marinovum sp. | reverse complement strand
CTCGCAGACAATGTTTGGTTGGGCGCCGATTTTCCGGAAACCACTCCACAATGCTTCGTGTAGGATTGGTCGCGCGTGCTTGGGGTACCCCACGATCGGTTGGTCTGCGATATCGGATGTGGAAAGGGACGCAGCGCTTGACAGCGGGTTGGTATCGGCCAGGACCACCACGATGGGCTGACGATGCAAAAGTTCGCTGGTAATGAAGTCGTCTTCCTGAGGCGTCCGCACGAAGGCTACATCTGTGCGATGAGCGATCAACTCATGGGAATGCTGTTCAGAGGAAGAAATTTCCAGAACCTGCACATGGACCCTCAGATTGGTCTGGCGAAATGCAAGTAGGGCCCGGGGTAGCAACATCGAAATTGCCTCGTCGACGCCGCTCACACGGATGTGGTGTAGGTCAGAATCGGCGGTGTGGCGAACATTGGAGACCGATCTTTCAATATCGGTAAGGATCCTTTTGGCATCCTGGACGAATTCCGACCCGGCTTGGGTCAGGCTGACTTGCCGCGTCGTTCTGAAAAACAGTCGGGCGCCAAGTTCATGTTCCAGCGCAGAGACCCGTTCAGAGAGCGAGGATTGGCTCAGTCCAAGGCGTTCGCTGGCTCTTCGGAAGTGAAGCTCTTCGGCGACGGCGACGAAGCATTCCAGTTGTCTGATGTCCAATCCGCTACCCTTTTTTAGCTTATTTGATGACGCTTACCCGCATTGCGTCGTCCAATCCAGCCTCGAACTCACGGATCGCAGCTGCATATTCCAGCGAATCCAGCGTATCATCGCGACCGCGGATCAGCGCGGTTCGCGTGGCATCGTCCATTTCGAACGGTACCGAAATCTCACCGGCGACGATCGTGCGGTGATCGAGGTCAATCGATATTTCAGCGCCGCTGGCCCTGCTGGAAAATTGCAAAAGTGCGTCCCGTGCCGCGGGGGAAACAATTGGCAGTGCAAGACCATTTTTGCGCGCATTGTCGTAAAATATCCCGGCAAAACCTGTCCCGATGCAGGCATCAATCTTCAGCTGGCGCATGCCCCACACGGCATGCTCCCGGCTAGAACCACATCCAAAATTGTCTCCGACAACTAAAATTGTAGCCCGCGTCCAGGGTGCTTTGTTCAGGATGAAATCCGGGCGCTTATGGCCGTCGGCGTCAAAGCGCAGGTCGGCAAACGTTCCGTCGGCCAGCCCTTCGCGGGTGATCGTGATCAAAAACCGCTTGGGCATGATCACATCGGTATCGACATTGGCCAGGGGCAATGGCGCGGCTATCCCTGTAATGGTTTTCATCATCTGCTTGTCTTTCACTTGAAATCGCGCACGTCAGTCAGGTGCCCGGTGACGGCCGCCGCAGCGACCATTGCTGGTGACATCAGATGGGTGCGTGCGCCGCGGCCCTGACGTCCTTCGAAATTTCGGTTGGTCGATGAGGCGACCCGCTCACCGTCCATAGCAATGTCGTCATTCATCGCCAGACACATTGAACAGCCCGCCTCAGGTCGCCATTCAAATCCAGCGGTCTCGAAAATGCCCCGCAGACCTTCGGCTTCCGCCTTGATGCGTGTCATGGCAGAACCCGGCACAACGATTGCTTCGACGCCTTCGGCCACTTTCCGGCCTTCCAGTATTTTGGCGGCCTCTCGCAGATCTTCTATACGGCTGTTGGTACAAGAGCCGATAAATGCCGTGTCAATTTTTATCGACTGGGCCGATTGCCCTTCGGTCAACCCCATGTAGTGCAATGAGCGCTCCAGCGCCGCTTTGGCCTTGGGAGAGACATAGTCCAACGCAGACGGCACATTCGCAGTGATTGGCACTGATTGATCTGGGCTGGTGCCCCACGTGATCAAAGGTTCGATATCGGCCCCTGAAATAGTAAACTCTTCATCAAATACGGCTTCGGGATCGCTGACCCAGCTTTCACCTTTAAAGGTAAACTGACCGGTATGGGGGTGGCCCGTCAACGCCGCTTCGGTGATTTCATCCACCGCGATCAAAGCCGCGCGAGCACCCAGTTCAACCGCCATATTACAAACGGTCATCCGTCCGGCTATATCAAGACCGCGAATAGCCGAGCCAGCAAACTCCACCGCATAGCCATTGGCACCGCCGGCTCCTACGACTTGCACGACCTTCATTATGATGTCTTTTGCCGTCACGCCGGGAGCAGTTTCTCCCCCGATATTGACGCGCATGGTTTTCATGCGTTTATAGCGCAGCGTTTGGGTTGCCAGTACATGTTCCACTTCCGAGGTGCCGATGCCAAAGCCCAACGCGCCAAAGGCTCCATAGGTGGTGGTATGGCTGTCACCGCACGCGATCAGCATGCCTGGCACAACCAGCCCCTGTTCGGGAACAACGACATGTTCGATGCCCTGTCGCCGGTCGCCAAGACCGTAAAACGCGATATCGTGTTTGATGCAGTTTGCCTCTAAATTGTCTATCAGCACNTTTGATGCAGCATCATGCGGCTCTTTACTGCGGGTCGCGTTTACATGATCAACCACTGCCAGATGCGCCTTGGGTCGCCAAACCCCCAACCGTTTTGTGTCGAGCCCCGAAAAGGCTTGCGGGCTGGTGTATTCGTTCATGATGTGGAAATCGACATAGATCAGCATGTCGCCATCAGGCAGATCGCAAACCTTGTGGGCATCGACCAGTTTATCATACAGCGTCCGGCTCATTTGGTGGTCTCTCCCTGNATTGTTTCATGCGCAAAGAAATGGGACATGCGCGCGGCGATATCATCCGGGATTTCCTCGGCCATGTAATGTGTGGTGTCGAGAGCTTCGCCCTCAATCCTTTCGGCCCGCTGACGCCAGAGGCCAAGCGTATCAAAGCAAGTTTCGATTACCCCGCGTTTCGCCCAAAGCGTCAGAAGGGGCATGTCAAGTTTTCGGCCAAGATCTGCGTCGTCATGTTCAATGTCGATACTGGCGGCAGCCCGGTAGTCTTCGCAGCTTGCATGAATGACGTCCGGATCCGCGAAAGCGCTTAAGTATTCCCGCAGAGCTTCGGGNGAAAACGGGTTGCTGCCATGTGCCTGATTAAAGCACTTNAGCTTCCAAAACCCTTCAGGATCAGCACCGATTATTTGTTCGGGCAGCGGACTTGGCTGGGTCAGGAAGAACCAGTGCCAGTAAGCATGCGCGAATTCGGCGTTAGTATGAGCATACATTTCGCGGGTAGGTGCGATGTCGAGCAAAACCATGGCGGCGANGCGAGACGGATGATCCAGACCCATTCGATGCGCCACTCGCGCACCCCGATCATGGGCACCAACCAGAAACCGTTCGTGTCCCAAACGCCGCATGANCGCGATGATGTCATTGGCCATAACGCGTTTTGAATAGGGTTCATGCGACGCGTTTGATGCTGGTTTGTCTGATCGACCATATCCGCGCAAATCTGGGCAGACGACCTGATAAGAGCGTGCCAGAATTGGCGCCACACCGTGCCACATAGCAGATGTCTGCGGATAACCATGAAGAAGTACAAGCGGCGGCGCATCTNGAGGTCCGGCGCGGCGGACGAACAAAGTTGCACCGTCTCCCTCGATACGCTCGCGCACGAATTTCTGGAACATTTTGAACTCCTCGGGGAAATTGAACTTTATCCACTATCCCAGATTAAATCGGAATGTTTAATCGTAAAAACTGAACAGTTTTGCCGACTAATTCTCACGTCAAACCNCTATAGTCTTTGGCCCACAAGCCGCAACAGAAGAAACCCGGAGACGCGGCGAAAAGAACCAGAGGAGGATACCATGAAGTTTCTGCTAAACACTGCACTATCTTTGACATTGGCGTTCAGCGCGACATCCGTTTTTGCGGCCTGCGATGCGGGCGAAACCGTCATTAAATTCAGCCACGTCACCAACACAGACAAGCATCCCAAAGGGATCGCAGCCACGCTGTTGGCCGCACGTATCAACGAAGAGATGAATGGCAAGGCCTGCATGGAGGTCTTCCCGAATTCGACCCTCTATGATGACAATAAGGTGCTTGAGGCGCTGCTGCAGGGTGACGTGCAGTTGGCGGCGCCGTCGCTGTCCAAGTTTGAGAAATTCACCAAACAGTTCCGCATCTTCGACTTGCCTTTCATGTTCGAGAACATTGAAGCCGTAGATGCGTTCCAAGCCTCAGATGCAGGTCAGGCCTTGCTAGACAGCATGCAGCGCCGCGGCCTTCAGGGTTTGACGTTTTGGCACAATGGCATGAAACAAATGTCGGCCAATGTACCGTTGATGTCACCCGCGGACGCTAATGGGCTTAAATTTCGTGTGATGTCATCGGATGTTTTGGTGGCCCAGATGGAAGCAATCGGTGGAGCTCCGCAAAAGATGGCCTTCTCTGAAGTCTATGGGGGGTTGCAGCAAGGTGTCGTGGATGGGCAAGAAAACACGTGGTCAAACATTTATGGTAAGAAGTTTTTCGAAGTGCAGGACGGCATTACTGAGACTAACCACGGCATTATTGACTATCTGGTCGTGACCAACGTCGATTGGCTAGAGAACCTAGATGCGGATGTCCGCGATCAATTCTTGACTATCCTAGGCGAGGTCACTGAGCTTCGAAATGCCCAGTCTTTTGCTGTCAATCAGGCGAACCGACAAGCTATTATTGATGCTGGCGGTACGATCCGGACGCTGAGCCCTGAAGAGCGTCAGTTGTGGGTTGATGTGATGAAACCAGTCTGGGACCAGTTTGCTGATGATGTTGGCCAGGACATGATCGACGCAGCACAGTCCCTCAATTAAGAAATCTAAATTCAACCTGTGTCCGGAGGCGTATCAGACGCCTCCGGACATGCTTGGGAAGTCAAATATGGATCATTCAAATTCGTTTATCGACCGCTTTGAAGAGATGTTGATTTCGGGCATTCTTGGCATGATGGCACTGATCACCTTTGCCAATGTCGTGGCGCGATACGGCTTCAATAATAACATACTTTGGGCGCTGGAACTTACGGTCTTCCTATTCGCCTGGCTCGTTCTCCTTGGAGCATCTTATGCGGTGAGGAAGGGCTCTCACCTTGGTGTCGACATCATCATCAATATCCTAGCTCCTGAAGCGCGACGCGTCTTAGGATTGGTTGCTGTGGTTATATGCGTTGCTTTCAGTTTCCTCATGCTGAAAGGGGCATGGGACTATTGGGCGAATTTCGCCAATCTCCCTGGCACAGAGGGGCGTTGGTTCCCGCTCGGCTTTGAGGAGAAGTACCGCGAAAAGGGATGGTACGAGGTCAACGATATCCCGCATCCTGCCGTGTTGGGATGGATGGAGACCGTGTTCAATGAGGGCGAAGAATATGAAAAAATCCCGCGCTTGTTGCCATATTTTGTTCTGCCATTGTCTATGGCCCTCATGCTTTTCCGTTTTCTGCAAGCTGGATGGGCACTCTGGATTGGCAAAATCGACCGTGTGGTTGCTAGCCACGAAGTTGAAGACGAAATCCAAGAAGCACATGAGCAGCTGAGAGGGAAAAACTGATGGACGTTGTACTACTTTTTACCCTTGTCATTGGTCTTCTGATCATCGGTGTGCCGATAGCGGTTGCACTCGGCATGTCCTCGGTGCTGTTTTTGCTTGCATTTTCGGACAGTTCACTGGCGTCGGTTGCCCAAACGCTGTTCAGCGCCTTTGAGGGCCACTATACGCTCCTGGCCATCCCATTTTTTATTCTGGCATCATCGTTCATGACAACTGGTGGTGTTGCACAACGGATCATCCGGTTTTCAATTGCCTGTGTTGGGCACCTGCCCGGCGGATTGGCCATCGCCGGTGTTTTTGCATGCATGCTTTTCGCAGCGCTGTCAGGCTCTTCGCCAGCAACGGTCGTAGCGATTGGAACAATTGTCATCGGGGGCATGATTCAGGTCGGTTATTCAAAGGACTTCGCTGCAGGTGTAATCTGCAACGCGGGTACATTGGGGATCCTTATCCCGCCGTCTATCGTAATGGTCGTTTATGCAGCTTCGGTGGAGGTTTCAGTTGGGCGGATGTTCCTCGCGGGAGTCATTCCGGGGCTTTTAGCCGGGTTCATGCTTATGACCGCTATCTACGTCATGGCTAAGGTGAAAAACTTACCCAAAGGCGAATGGCAGGGTTGGAGAGAGATCTTGTCTTCTGGACGCGAAGCCGGATGGGGCCTGTTCCTAATAGTGATTATCCTTGGCGGCATTTATGGCGGGATTTTCACTCCTACAGAAGCGGCCGCAGTCGCTGCAGTCTATGCTTTCTTCATTGCCAACTTCATCTATAAAGACATGGGTCCACTTGCCGAGAAAGGAACGCGCCACCTTTCAGCTGCGCATGAAGTTGGGCCCATAGCAACCACCTCTTTGTGGCGCCAACCCTCGGCGTTGGTGACAGCATTTTTTCACCGGGATACGCAGCACACCCTGTTGGAGGCTGGCAAACTCACGGTTACCTTATTGTTTGTAATCGCAAATGCGCTCATTCTTAAGCATGTTCTGACGGATGAGCAAGTTCCACAACATGTGGCAAATGCAATGTTGTCGGCAGGCTTTGGACCAGTCATGTTCCTTATCGTCGTCAACATCATTCTGCTAATTGGCGGACAGTTCATGGAGCCTTCAGGATTACNTGTAATTGTTGCGCCACTGGTCTTTCCAATAGCTATAGAACTGGGCATTGACCCGATCCATCTGGGCATCATCATGGTGGTAAACATGGAAATCGGTATGATCACTCCTCCGGTTGGACTGAACCTATTTGTAACCTCAGGGGTTGCCGGCATGCCGATGATGCGGGTTGTACAAGCCGCCCTTCCATTTCTTGGCGTACTCTTTGTTTTCTTGATCCTGATAACCTACGTGCCTTGGATTTCGACATTCCTGCCCAACATGATTATGGGACCGGAAATCATTTTGAAATAGCCGTTTTGCTCAAAACAGATTGGTAGTGCCTGCCTAGGTGCTGCCATTTCTAAGTGTGCGTCTAAGATACTTACTATTTGAGCTTTAGTCGCTGCGGTTTGGCAGACCACTTTGTTCCGTCCTCTGCCCAGAAACGTCTGCATCACGCATATCCTGCCCATTGGAGTAACCCGCAGCATCGGTCAATTAGGGCTCCAGAAAACTTGCCCTTCGCTACGATTTGATTGAATGTTCGCTCT
>NYVC01000003.1 GCA_002684375.1 Marinovum sp. | reverse complement strand
CACACACCCACCCACACACCCACAAAACCAACCCACCTGCCCTGCAAGTACGCTGCGTGTCCTCAGCGAACCAGTTTCGGACTACCACGCGTCAAGAGGCCCTCTAGACTGTGCATCCATAGGGGGCGTACACCCACATTGAAGGCCAAAATACGGTCAGTTTCCAACAAAACCTAACGCTGGATTACAGGCCTTCAACATCTGAAGGCCTTCTTGTACGCGTTGGTGAGGACGGTTAATATCTCAACTAAGCGCTGCATGGCGACTGCCGGGGTCAATATCGGGCGGTCGCCTCAGAAACCGTAATTTTACACACGACAGGGCCTTTTCCATGCGCCGAAAACTAATTGATGTTCAAATCCCATTTTTCATTCCGGTTTGGCGACGCGTTGCGGTTGTTGGACTCTGCTTCGGTTGGGCCTTGCTTGAACTCACAGCAGATAATATCGAATGGGCCGTCCTTGCGGCGGGTATTGGAATTTATTGCGCCCATCAGTTTTTTCTTGCTTTTGATCCCAAAGAAAAATAGCCGAGGAACAAACTTAATTATCATATTTTTTCAAAGACCTGCGTCAAACTGGCAGGGCTGAGCTGTTCGGTATCAATATGGTTAATCGGCTAAAAACCCCTCCTCAGAATTAATCTGTTTTGATATGATCGCGTCAGACTCTGGGTTCCAAGATGCAANACCATTGTAAAAAGTGCTTCTGACAAGCGGTGTTCGAGGCCGTGCAAGGCCCGGTCACATTGTTCGCGATATCCCCGCGTTCTCNGGTGTTGCAAAACCTCAGGACCTGCACCGGCAAAAAATATATTTGCCCCTTTTCAANGGGTTCCAATACCATTCAGGCACCAATAACGTNTAACAGTGCAGCAGGCCAGTACCAAGTCAGTTTGAAACTGGGTTTAGTAAAGCCTGCAACGCGGGCGTTCCGATCACTCACACCAAAATAAAACCTGTCGAAATCCCTTTGGGTCGCACGATAGACTGGCGCGATATTGAACCCACTTTGATCTGGCAAGAAGACCATCCCAAATGGGCTCAGAGCCTAGTCGCAGCCTTGAACAAAAAATTATTGCAAGTCCGACCAAGTTTAGCGCTTAATAAAAACTGTGCTTGTTGGATTTATGCTCCGGGTTCTTTATAACGCCGGCTGTGAGCCGAGTAAGACTGGAATGACCCGATGACCAAAGATACGAACCAGAATATGGATTGGACACGTTTTGAAGGGCATAACCTGCCCCACGGAAGCGCTACGCTGTTCACCAAAAATGGTACGGCGCAATCAGAGATAGACGAAGCCAGAGTGGCGTTAGCCGAGTTTTTGATGAGGAAGCTGAAAAATATGCAAGGGGTAGACCCAAGAGAGGCACAGCTTTTATGCGCTTGTTTTGCGCGCATGTTGCCCGATGAACAGGTTGATCTCCACCTTGCTCAGAAAGCGCGCTTCAAAGGGGATTTAGAAACAAACAAAACTGCCGCCTTCGAAGCCCTTGCCGTATCTGCCTTAACCCTGGTGTTTCAACTCAATGCGATCGTCTCTGCCGGAGTTGACGACTAAAATGCCAATCAGCCGCTTGTCGCCCTGTTAGCTTCGTGGCCCTTATCCTTGCTGCTGGTATCTGACACGTTGCCCCGTGACCCGCCCGCCAAGACATAGACCTATTTTCTCTCTCCCTGCACGATGCGATCTAGGATCATCGCACAAAACAAAATCGCAAAGCCCGCCAGAATGCCCTGACCAACATTGGCATATTGCAAGGCTTCCAAGACGTCTTCCCCTAAACCCTTGGCGCCAATAAGTGAGGCGACAACAACCATCGCCAAAGACAACATGATCGTTTGATTGATTCCAGCGCGGATTGAGGGGCTGGCAAGCGGCAGGTCTACGCGGGTCAACAGATACCACTTATTGGCACCAAACGAAATCGCCGCCTCACGGACGCTGTCTGGCACGCCGCGCAGGCCCAGCACCGTCAGCCGGACAACAGGTGTCCCGCCAAAAATCATCGTCGTGACAACCGCGGCGGGCTTGCCCGTGCCAAAGAAGGCAATCACCGGTATCATAAAAACAAAGGCGGGCATTGTCTGCATGAAATCCATAATAGGTTGAATAAAAGAATAAAACCGCGGGCGACGGGCGCAAAACATACCCAGTGGAATACCAATAAGAATAGACAGGCAAGCCGCTGTTCCCAACAGCGCCAACGTGGTCATCGCCTTTTCCCAGAACCCCAACAACCCCATGTAGGCCAGAAAACTGGTTGACCAGATCGCAGTACGAATGCCCGCCGTTAACCATGTCAATAGCACGATAAGGCTGGCGATTACGATCCACGGGGTCTTTACAAACACCAGTTCCAGTGCATCAAGGATCATCCGGATACCATAGGTGACGAAATCAAACATTACTTCCCCATTGGCAACACAAAACGCAAAGAACGCCTCAACCCAGGCAATGCTGTTCAACCGATAATCCGGGTCAGTCGGGAAATCGCTTAAGACGCTGAAGCGACCAGGAAGGCTATAGTGTAAAACGGCTGCGATGACGATCAGTACCATGAATGTCGCGCTGAAAACCACATGCGATACCGGCAGACCCGAGCGCAGGCTGCGATTGGACAGCCAATCCGAAAACCGTGCCTCTAGGGCCCAATTGGCCACCGTTGATTGCACTGCCTTGACGATCACTAATATGATCAAACCGGTCAATGCGATCCAGATGCCCTGCTCGGACAGGACGATTGCCTCGTCGCGAATTCCGCCAATGGCGTCCTCAAGCGCATCGACAGTGCGCCGGTAAACATCAATTTTCACCGATCCGGTTTCAATCGCTGCGGCCAGTTGCTGGCGGCGCAGTTCCAGCGTGCCCTCAATCGAGGCGATGCGCGCAAAGGCATCCGCCGCAAGGTCACCAAACATTCCGCGTGCAATCTGCACAATCGCCAGCATCTCAATGACCAAAAACGGCAGTGCCCATGACCACAATCCACGAGCCCCAAACCAAATTGGGCCAAAAAGTCCCNCCATAGGATTGAACGTGGCAGTGAATTTTGCGCTTGCGCCAATCCGGTCGAACTGGCGGATGTAATACTCGCCATTGGTCCTTACAAAAACTCTGACATTCTTGCGTCGATCCGCAGCATANGCCAGAGCAGCCTGCGTATCCGTGGCTTCAAGCGGATTTTGCGCGATTTCACTCATGACATTTCCGTCCCCTCAACAACGGTTCGAAGAATATCGGCACGGGTGACGACACCGACTTCCCGGCCATTTTCCTCAATGAGGATGGCGCTATCGTGGTCAATCGCCAGATCGATAAGGGCGCTGAGCGTCTCACTTGCCTTGACGCGTGGCGCATCGGAACCAACCNTTCCACCGCATTTGGTATAGGCATCAATCGGCTGCATCACCGCATTGGCATGCACAACCTTGAGACGCGATATACCAGCGACAAATTCCGCCACATAATCGTCGGCAGGGTTCATCACAATATCTTCGGCCGTGCCGGTCTGAACCAGCCGCCCGTCGCGCATNATCGCGATACGATCACCGATCCGGACAGCTTCATCCAGATCATGAGTTATAAACACCGTGGTTTTTTTCAAAATCTGCGACAGACGGATAAATTCATCCTGCAATTGCCTGCGGATCAAAGGGTCGAGCGCGCTAAAGGGCTCATCCATCAGCAACACATCAGGGTTGGCGGCCAAGGCTCGGGCCAAGCCAACACGTTGCTGCATACCGCCAGACAACTCATGGGCAAACTTTGCCCCCCAAGCCCCCAATTCAACAATATCGAGAATGGCCGCTGCCTGACGCATACGATCATTTTTACTGACNTGACGAATTTCCAGCGGCATTGCGACATTATCNAGAACCGACCGGTGTGGCATCAGGGCAAAATTCTGAAAGACCATACCAATCTTGCGGTTGCGAAAATGTTGCAGTTCTTTTGTTCCAAGCCCCATTACATCGGTGCCCTCGATCAAAATTTGTCCGGCAGTCGGCTCAAGCAAGCGATTGAAATGCCGCACAAGCGTCGACTTCCCGCTGCCAGACAATCCCATAATGCAAAAAATTTCCCCNCGATTGACCGACAAGCTGACATCGGCCACCCCGACAACAGCGTTATACCGTTCAAGAACCTGCGCTTTGCTCAGCCCTTCATCGCGTATCGACCTGAGCGCCGCCTCTGGGCGGTCGCCGAATATCTTCCAGACATTCGATATTTCAATCACTGTATCTTCACTCATGGCAGGAAATCGCTCCATAACCGCGGCGCAGTGCCAGACTTAGCCGGTATGAGCCAATATTGATCGGCCCGATGGCCCCCCGGGCACCCCGCCCCCNGGAGCCATCCANAGCACTGTCTTNCCCCTGGGTTTAGAGACCCAAC
The DNA here is from genome assembly GCA_002684375.1 of Marinovum sp. Lineage (GTDB taxonomy): Bacteria > Pseudomonadota > Alphaproteobacteria > Rhodobacterales > Rhodobacteraceae > CPC320. Next base: position 97,248 of record NYVC01000003.1, on the reverse strand, counting down.
CACGCATCTACGCGTTCGGGATTGGCCTCGATCCATTCCCGAGCAACCTCTGCCGGATCGCGACCTTGGCCACTAATCTCAAATGCAAAGTTACTGACATCATCTGCAGTCAGCGAGAACCGNCCAAAAAATTCAGCAATGGCAGGAGACCGATCACCCAGAGACTTGGACCAAGCAATTTGTACTTCTTTCAAGGCGTCCTTAGTGGCAACCTCAGATTTTTCATACCAATCCGCATCATCAGACGGCTGAACCATCACATATTTCGCTGGGTCATAAGTCGGTTCNGTCAGCATCTCGACGTCGAACATATACCAGACCGCATGGGGCTTATAACAATAAAAGGCATACCCTTCGCCCTTGGCGATCGAGTCCTTAATACGCGCAGTTTTGACACTCTCCTCGGCGCGGATTGGCTCGATGAAATCAAGCAGACCATAATCACGCACTTTCACTTCGTTTACATTTGCCGAGGCCCAACCGGGGGCGCCAATCCACATCTCGCCCTTGCCATTTCCATCACTGTCCATCAGTGCGGCCACATCTGGCCGTCCAAGATCAGCGATATCAGTGATGTTGTTGGCTTTGGCAAAATCCTTTGAGACACAGAACCCCTGATTGCCCTGATAAGGGTTGGACGACAGGGTTACAGAACCAGCGCCATCGACGTATTTTTTGGTAAAGCTTTCTTGGTTTGGCAACCAGACATCGGGATGCACGTCGATGTCGCCCTTCCCCTGATCCATNGCTTGAAAGATCGTGGCATTATTGCCCGGTACCATTTCAACTTTTCCGCCGATGCGCATCTCTACAACGGCGCCCAAAAGATGGGCAATCGCCTGTGCGCCGGTCCATGTCGGCACGCCAATTTTGACCGCTTCGACCGCAAACGCCGGCGCACTAAACGCAATTAGCAGTGTAGCCGACATCAGAGATTGTTTTAGGGACATCATAATGTTTCTCCTGTTTTGGTACTTNTGATGTGTGTTAGACTTGATANCCCGGCAAACCAAAGGTTTCNGGGTANCCAAAGAGCGACACACTTCCGCCCGTATGCANAAACACGACATTTTCCATNTCATNGAAATAACCCTNGCGGACTTGATCAATNAGNCCATCCAACCCTTTGCCCGAATAGACCGGATCNAACAAAAGACCCTCAGATCGCGCCAGCAACTTAACCGCATCGACCATACCGTCTGTCGGCATACCGTATCCCGCCCCGACATAGGTGCAATTGGCNCGTANATCGCTGCGGTTTATTTGCAGCCCCGTACCAAGATATTCGGCAGTGCGCTGCGCCAGGTCAAAAACCANNTGTTCTTGCTTTTCCTGCGGTGCCCTGACGCCAATTCCCAGCAAATGCATATCGCTTTGAAGAGCGGTCAACCCGGCAACAAGCCCGGCCTGCGTGCCGGAACTGCCCGTTGCATGCACNAGGGCATTGATTTGCAANCCCATGCCAGTGGCTTGTTCCACCACTTCGCGGGCACAGTTCACATAGCCCAAAGCCCCGATTGGGTTAGATCCTCCACCAGGAATAATATACGGTTTTTTACCCTCTTGGGCCAGTTTTTCGGCCAGAATATCCATTTCAGCATTCATATTTGCACCGCCACCGCGCTTGGACACCGAGGCCCCGTGCAACCGATCCAATAAAACATTGCCATTCAACTTATAGTTTTCATCGTTTGAACCGGTGCGGTCTTCGAGCAAGATATGGCATGCCATCCCCAGCTTGGCCGCTGCCGCCGCCGTCTGCCGCGCATGATTGGACTGCGTGGCACCTTGGGTGATAATTGTATCGACCCCTTGTTGACACGCCTCNCCCATCAGAAATTCNAGCTTGCGNGTCTTGTTGCCGCCAGACGAAAGCCCCGTGCAATCATCACGTTTGACCCAAAGGCGCGGACCCCCAAGGATTTCGCTAAGCCGGTCCATCGGCTCCAGAGGCGTGGGAAGGTGGCCCAAGCGCTGTCTNGGAAATTTCGCCAGCGTAGTTGCAAGGTCNTTGCACAAGCTGATGGTCATTTCCGGCGCCATTCGTTTCGCAGATTGCATGTTCTGGCCAATTCCTATCACGCGATTATATCCTTTAGTTTGGGCTTGCCAAAGCATGCATCATAATAAATAGGAAAAATAATGCTTTTTTATTGGTCTGCCCATACTATTAGTATGGGTAAAGGATATCATCTGCACAGGAGGTTCCCATGGACATGCAGTGGCTTGACGACGTATTGGTGCTCTTGGAAGAGGGAAATATGACGCGTGCGGCAGCGCGCCGAAACATTACGCAGCCAGCGTTTTCAAGACGTATTCGTGGCTTTGAAGACTGGCTCGGAGTGACCGTCTTACAAAGAGGGACCAACCGGGTCGATATCAGCGCGGCGCTTGTATCCAATGAGGTCGAGATCCGGGCACTGGTCGCGCGCCTCAAAGATTTACGCGCCAAGATTGCGCATTTTGACCCAGCAAGTTCCACCGTTTCGATTGCCGCACAACACGCACCTATTTTTTCTACGTTTCCCGACATGGCTCTGCGGGCGAAACATCATTTTCCGTCGCTCAAGTTTCGATTGCGAGCCGGAAATTTGCACGATTGCGTCACAATGTTTTTGCGCGGCGATACCAGCATTTTACTTTGTTACGAGTCTGACAACGCCGGCTCTCTACCCTTTGGGCCCTCGATCAGACGCGAAGTTTGGAGTAGCGACTATCTAATACCGGTGGTCGGAGGTCCCTTGCGGTTTACGGTCAAAGCAAACGGAGAAATAACCGATAAAACGCCAGCGCTTGTCTATCCTGACAACAGTTATTTTGGCGAAGTTCTCACTTTTGGGGAACGCGCATTTGGAACACAGGCCCACAGCCGTAACCCGGTCTGCGAAACGGCCTTTTCAAGTGGTATAAAAGAACTCGCACTGAAAGGCATCGGAATCGGATGGCTGCCCTTNAGCATGGCCCATCGCGAGATCGAAAACGGTGATCTGATTTCTCTCGCCAACCAGTTGGGAAGAGAAAANCTAGAAGTNGCCGTNTATGCAGATATTAGAGACGATATCACAGGTGCTTTGCTAGATGTCTGGAGCGCCGAACAACCCTGAGTGCNACGGGCAGACCCGGCTCTGCANTCTGAACCTGANCCCACAAACGGCATTCCAGTTTTTGCATCGGCTATGCCTTTCACCGACCAAGATAGGCCTGCGCAAGGTGGCGTGTGGTGGTGATAAACGAAGNATTGCGTCTGTCTGCACCCGGCTCNTCCATCCGCTCGATAATCCAGCCGACATACGTGGCTGAACGTAAAAGAACAAACAGCTCAAGCGCCTCTATGTCAATGGCNCGCACCTCGCGGTACCCCGAGATCAGCGCGTCGCGCAATGCAGGATAATCCCGTTCCCCAAGGTTTTTGATTAGTGCTGTTGCCAGATCAAACAGTCGAAATCCAAAACCCCCGTCATCAAAATCNATAAACTGCAANCGGTCCCCATCAATTATNATATTTTCGCGCACCAAATCGGCATGTATCAACCCATAATCCAACGCGGTCTCTCGACCAGCGAGCGCGTAGTTNGCAGTTTCGCGAACGCGCGTAAACAACGCGCGGTCCTCAACGCCAAGCGTTGGGTTTTCCCAAAACCGGCCCCAGAGCGGCGCCTCTCCAAGCAACCCGCCCCGATCCCATNCGCAGCGGTTGAAGCNCTCTGGCCGAACCCAGNCATCCGAGATCCTATGCAACCGTGCCATTTGGCAGCCGATACGCCGAAACAACCCCGTCCGATCTGCGGCCTTTAANGCTTCGAATGTGGATCCGAGGGNCGCGCCAGGCAGCCAGTTCAGTACATCAACATGCACACCATCAACCACNTNCAAAAACTGCCCACTGGCCGATGCAACCGGTGCTGGCACGTCGATCCCACCGTGGCTTATCGCTTGCATCCACTGCAACTCAGACCAAAGCTCCGCGTCACTGCGATAGCCCCGCCGGTGTACCCGCAACGCATAGCTAAGACCGTCGTGATCCACGCGATACACGCTNTTTTCCCGGGCGGCGATCAGATGGAAATCAGCATCAGACATCCCCCACCGACACAGAGCGTTTTTGACGATGCTGTTCATCGGCAAAACGGCGTTACAGCCAGAACTTCATCGAGGGTATCGAACANAAAATCGGTATTTGCGACCGAAAAGGGCATTGGCGGTCGAATTTTCAAACTGTTTTTTCGNCGTCCAAGCTTTGACAAAAGCACACCGCGTTGGCGCATCGCATTAATAATCTGGTCTGTAAAGTCACTGGCAGGTTCCTTGCTTTGGCGGTCGCAAACCATTTCAGCGCCAAAAATCAGGCCTGATCCGCGTATATCGCCAATAACTTCGTATTTTTGCATGAGGGTTGCTAGGCGCAGGCGAGCGTAGTCTCCAACCTTGTTTGCCTGAGACATGAGCGAATTTTCCCTCATTTCCTCAAGCACAGCCATTGCCGCAGCGCAAGACACCGGATTGCCTCCAAAGGTGTTGAAATACCGAAAACCGGATCGAAACGCCCGCATCGTTTCGGTGTCGGTGACAACTCCGCCTACCGGATGCCCGTTGGCCATGGGTTTGCCCAGTGTCAGCACGTCCGGCACCACGCCCATTTTTTCATGCGCCCAGAAATGACTGCCAATACGGCCAAAACCCGATTGTACTTCGTCGCAGATCAGCAGGCCACCAGCCTTGCGCACCAATTTGGCAACCGGTTTTAACCAGCCATTGCCGGTGTCCGGAAAGCCTTCGTTCAGAAAATACGGACACACCACCAAGGCGGCGAACCCAATGCCTGAGGCATCAAGTTCCTNTATTTTTTNCGCGACAGAGTCGGCAAACCCNGTGCCATCAGGATCAGGATTGCGATAGCTGTCAGGGGCCGGAACAAACCGAAAAAACTGCTCTAGGCCAAATCCACCCGACGGCACGTTTGACCGGCTGAGCTGGCTCACAAGGGCGGTGTTGCCGTGATAGGTGGCATCGGTTGCAATGATGCCGTGTTTGCCGGTCACCGCCTCGGCCATGCGCAGCGCTATATCGTTCGCCTCAGATCCTGTGCAAGTCAGGATCGCCGTACTCAGGCTCGCATCCATCGTTGCGGTCAGGGTCTCAATATAATCGAGCAATCCCTCATGCAAATAGCGGGTGTGCGTATTCAGCGTGCTAACCTGACGACAAATCGCCTCTGTGACCCTTGGATTGCAATGGCCCACATGNGGCACGTTGTTATAACAATCAAGATATTTGCGCCCCTCTGCATCCCAAAGCCAAACGCCTTCGCCTCGAACAATATGCACCGGCTCTTGATAAAAGGTCGAGACATTAGGACCCAGAAGTTTGGCACGCCGCAACAAAAGGTCGGTAGATTCAACAGACAAAGTCATACAACATCCTCAGGTCAAAGTTGAATCCAGGCNGTTTTCAGATCAAAATATTTGTCCAGAGCATGCAGTGACTTATCCTGACCATTGCCGGATTGTTTAACGCCACCGAGCGGCACTGTCATGTCCGCACCGCCATAGGTGTTGACATGCACGACACCAGCGCGCAAACCGGCCACCATTCTGTGCGCCCGCGACAGGTTTGACGTCCAGACGCCTGCGGCCAATCCGTAAACCGTGGCGTTTGCCAATTTCAGGGCCTCTTCTTCGTCTTTGAACGTGGTCACAGCCAAAACNGGGCCAAAGACCTCGTTGTTGAACAGGGCGTGCGATGGCTTGACCCCCGTCATAATCGTTGGCTGCATGTAATAGCCCCCGGTGTCGGCCAAGATGCGCGCGCCACCGGTGCGGCGTGCCGCGCCTTCGTCCTCGGCCTGGNNGACAAAATCAAGATTAGCCTCAAGCTCTGACAACGAATGCACAGCGCCGATATGGCTGGTAAGATCAAGGGGGTCTCCGATTTGAAATGCCTGTGCATTTGCGGTCATTTCAACCAGAAATTCCTCGGCAATATTTTCTTGCACCAACAGGCGCGAACCCGCGATACAGACTTGTCCTGAATTGCGGAAAATCCCCCCGGCCGAAACCTTGGCCGCCTGCGCCAAATCGGCTGTATCCTCNAAAATTATATTGGGAGATTTNCCCCCCAACTCNAGATAGCAGCGTTTCATATTCGAACGCGCCGCATTTTCTAACAGGCGCCGACCAACCGGGCCCGATCCGGTAAAGGCCATCACATCCACCTCCATTGAGGTTGCCAAGGCTTCACCGACCACCGAGCCCCGCCCGGTAACCACATTCAAAACACCGGGCGGAAGTCCGGCCTCATGCGCCAGTTGACAGATGCGTAACATACTAAGCGACGCACTTTCGGGAGGTTTGATCACTACCGAATTTCCGGCAGCCAGAGCGGGGCCCAGTTTCCACATTCCGATCATCAAGGGGAAGTTCCACGGAATGATCGCCGCCACCACACCCACAGGGGCTTTGTGAATCAACCCAAGCGTCGTATCTCCGGTCGGTGCTATTTCGCCATAAATTTTATCAAGCGCCTCAGCGTAATAGCGCAGGGTTCCAATCGCCGAACCGACCTCAGCCTTGATCGCCATCGCGATTTCGGTGCCATTATCGCGCACACCCAAGACCGCCAGTTCAAGACTTTCCGCAGCAATCAAATCAGCCCATTTGAATAAGATACGCTTGCGCTCGGCAGGCGGCATCCCCGCCCACCTGCGATCTTCGAATGCGGCTCTTGCCGCCTGTATCGCGCGCGCTGCATCGCCTGACGTTCCGGCCGCAACCGTTGTGATACACTGGCCATTTATCGGTGAGATCACATCGGTCACACCGCCATCCTCACTGGGCAGATTACGCCCATCGATAAGGTGGTTTTGTGGCACGATCAGCTTGGAGCGCAGAGCGTCTATCTCGGCTTGGGTCATGGTCTCTTTACCTCAGATAAAATGCGGTTGGTTTGGCAGTTCGGGCAGTGAATTTTAGTCCGCTGCTCTGGTTTTCAAATTTCTTTACAAGTTATGGCGCCCAAAGACCGGGCGTGACACTCCCCTTTTCTGAAATATCATTTTCTTCTATGACGACGCATGATATTTCCACGTTTAAATTAAATAAAAGGCAAGTAAAAATTACGCACCTCATCAACGCTTTTGCCTTCTAGCCGGGCAAACTCATCGCGCTTGATAAACAAAAGACCATCACACAGCAGCGCACCTACAGCCTGTCTGAGAGGTTCATCTTGGTCGAGCGCCGCAAGCGCCTTATCCAAACCTGAGGGCACATGGCGAGTTTCCCGTACGTTTTCGATTCCGTCGAGATCTTCGGCCGGTTGCAGCGCCATTTGGCCCGCAACACCCAGCTTGGCCGCCTGAAGCACCGCCGTCACGGCAAGATAGGGGTTGGTTGCACAATCCGCCATACGATGTTCAAGACGGGCTGATTTTGGCGATTTGGTCGCGCAGCGCGTGGTCACCAAACGGTGGTCGTCCGCCCAATTGGCCCAATAGCCAGCCATACTAGCCGGGCCAAGTCGATCATAGCTGTTCACCGTAGTGGCCAGCAAGCCCGCCAAAGCTGGGTGGTGGTGGATCAGGCCCGCAATACAGTTTCGGGCCAAGGCAGATAAATCCCCAGTGGGGGCGACCACGTTTTCACCGTTTTGATCCATGAAACTAAAATTGACATGCAGACCCGAGCCGCCCCTGTCCGGAATAGGTTTGGGCAAAAAGGTCAGTAAAAGCCCCTTTTTTAAAGCCACCTCCCGGGCCATTGTTTTCAGCAGAAATGCGTCATCACAGGCCTTGAGTGCATCTGTAAACCGAAGCGTTAATTCAAACTGGCCGTTATCATATTCACCGTTCATGCTCTCGATCGGAATGTCGCAAGCCTGCGCCGTTTCCCAGATATCATCCATGACCCCCAAGGGATCATTGGCAGGCCCCGTGCCATACACAAATGCGCCGGGGGTATCATAGGGACGCCAGACGCCGTCTTCATCGCGTTGGAAAAGATAGGCTTCGGTTTCCAGCCCGATCATTGGCCTGTACCCAAGGCTTTGCCATTCATTCAATGTTCGTTGCAACTGTGAGCGCGCACATAAGCCAAAAGGCTGGTCGTCAACTTGCAGATTGCCAAGGGCAATTTCTGTATTGGGTTGCCAGCTTTTGCGCCGGTCTTTGTCCAGCACCAATTCCATATCCGGCAGCCCATCATAAAAGCCACAGCCCGGAACGGTCAGAAGGTCGCGATCAAAAGAAACCGCAAATGCCCCCCGCGCAAAGCCAATGGCACCCGACGCCGCCACATCAACGGGCACATATTTACCACGCGGTAAATTCAACATGTCGCAGAACAAAGCCCGTGTCCGGTTTATATTATCTTCTCTCATGACCTATAAAACCTTTACGCGCAGATTTAGTTTTTTCACGCCGCAGATAAAATTCGACCGTGTCCAGTTTGGCGCCTCTATCGCCTCAACAGTATCAATACGCTTGATAAATTGCTCCAGCGCGATGCGGACTTCAAGTCTGGCAAGATGCATTCCTAAGCAGACATGGACCCCACCTTGACCAAAGGCAAGGTGTCTATTTGCACCACGGTCAAGACGTGCGGTATGCGGATCCTTGAACACAGTCTCATCCCTGCTCCCCGATATGAACCACAGCAGAACCTTATCGCCTTTGAGAATTTTTTTGCCATGCAGTTCGCAATCTTGGATCGCAGTCCGCCTAAAATGCATGGTGGGCGACGCCAGCCGGATAACTTCATCGGCAACCGCGTCCCAATACCGGCCTGTTTTAAGTTGTGTCACCAATGCCGGGTTTTGGGTCAGCAAATGAAAGGCCATCGCAATAGAATAGCGTGTGGTATCATTGCCGGCGGCAACCAGTAAACAGAAGAAATTTTTAAACGCCAATGGATCCAGCATATCTTGGGTTTGCATCATGCGAGCCAGAATGCCGTCTTGCCCAACCTGTTTGTGCCCGGATAATATCTCGGCGGCATACGCATAAAGGTCGGCCCCCGCCGGGTTGCGAAATGGCATCAAGCGATAAGCCTCGGTGTCCATCTGGTCGACCACATGCGTTGTAAAGTCCGGGTCAGAATTACCAATCAAGGCGTCACCCTTATCCACCAACCAAGGCAAATCTTCATCAGGCACACCCAGAATACGCCCCAGCATCAGCATAGGGAGCTGCTTTGCAATCTCTTCAACAACGTCAAACTCATTTTTTTTCAATGCCGCATCGACAATGTCAGCGGCAAGTTGCGTAATCAGCTCTTCGAAGTTGGCAACCACTTGTTTGGCAAACAGCGGATTGACCGCACGACGTGTGGCTGAATGCTCTGGCGGGTCGGTCTCTTGAAAGGTCCGGCGCGCCATATATTCCTCATGGCTCTGATCTTCGATGCGAATGCCCTGACCGGAGCTGAAGCTTTTATAATCTTTATTGGCCTGCAGGATATCAGCGTGGCGCGTCAGGTTCCAAAACCCCTTGGCCGTGCCATTGCCCTCGGTCCAAGACACCGGATCTTCCCGCCGCAAGCGGTCAAAGGTTTTATGCGGCACACCATCGGCAAAACTGTCGTGGTTGGAAAGATCTGAATATCCGTCATCAAGCATTACTAGCATCTCCTTTGAAAAAATTTGCTGCCCAGACACCAAAGACCTGACCCAATTGTTCTTGTTCTAAGCTATCCCAGATACCCGAAAGGTTTTCTGGCGGTAGGTGGGGCTGGGTAAACTTTAAAACACAACGCATAAAACGATCCGAAAACTCGGGATGCGCCTGCGTTGTAAAAATATGGTCCCCTTTTGCAAAACTTGCGATCTGACATTTATCGCTAGACCCCAGCAGGTCGCAACCAGGGGGCAATTGCGTGACCTGATCTTCGTGAAAGACATACATCGGCAGGCGGTCATGCTGCGGACACATCCATGGGCGCCTAACCGCAAATCGTGTTTCTTCAATACCCACGTTATATCCACCACATATTTTTTTGACCTTGCCCCCAAGCGCAACGGCAATTGCCTGATGGCCAAAACAGGCACCCAGCAAAGGTTTTTTAGCCGCGTCGCACCTACGGATAAACGCCAGCAAATCATCGGTGAAAATATGGTGATCCAGGACGCTTAGAGGACTGCCTGTGATTAAAAATGCATCTTGTTCGTCCAAGCTAGCGGGGACTTCCCCGCCAATGGTCATGTAAACGCGATATTGAAACCGCTGGTCTTGCTGATCAAACAGGTCACGAAACCGATGGGCATCATCGGGAAACGCATCACCAACTTCTGTGCTTTTATCATGATTGGTCTGCAAGATGCCCAGTTTTATACGTTTCATAGTATCTACCTTTATGAGGGGGGCCCTGCCGCCCCCCAATTCCAATTGTTATTGTGCAATAATCGCATCCAGTTCATCGCTTTTATCGCGATCCACCGCGATGCGTGCCTGAGCCTCAGCCATCCCCTGCCAATAGACCCTTGCACCGGTTTCCCGCATCAGTGTCTGAGCTTCGTCGCTGGCCATTGTGGCCTCTGCAATCTGTGCCAAAACATCGACCACCTCTTGTGGCGTGCCTTTTTTAACAAACAAACCGTTCCAAAGTTCGAGGTCATTTATCCCCGATTGCGCCGACAAAGTCTGAACACCGTCAAGTTTGGCAATCGGATCCGAGCCGATATTGGCCAACACGTTAATTTCCCCCAGACAGGGCTCGATCAGGGCCAGTGTTGTGTTGATGACGTCCGCATCCCCCGAAGACAGCGTGTTACAATCCAGCATGTCAAAGGCAGCATCATCGGCAAATTCGAAGTCAAGTTTCTTGGCTGCTGCAAAAGAGGCTTTGGTCGGGGTCAGGCCCCCACCGAAATGACCCAGTACAACGTCATTGCCCTGTGCGTATGTCGCCAACTCAGCCATGTTCGTATAAGGGGCATCCCCCGAGGCGGCCAACACGAACGGATAGGTCAGAAAAATACCAACCGGAACAAAACTGTCCTCATCTATCCCAATATCAATTTTTGGCCCAACAACCGGAACGCCGATCACAAAAGACCCAACAACCGAGCCGTCTGTCGGCCCTGCCAGCACCTCAAGAGCGCCGGGAAACGGACCATCGCCGCCACCCGGCTTGTTGACCACAGACGCTGCGACGCCAGTTTCTTCCTGCATGTCGGCCGCGATCATCCGTGTCAAAATATCCTCGAAATCACCCGGAGGCCAAGGCACGATAAATTGAACAGGCGCGTCCGGATATTCGGCCAAAGCCGGGGCAAGGCCGCCCAGAGATGTTGTCGCAGCAAGAGCTGCAATTGTAAGAAGCTTTTTCATTTTCTTTCCTTCCGTTGAGTGAGCATAGATTCGTTTCTTCTTATCATTGCGGGTTAATTCCCCGGTTTTTGATCGCCGACCAAATGATATAGCCGATAACAAGCACGATGATGGCGCTCAGGGTGCCTGAAACTGGGCGATTGACCAAATCAATCATAAACTTAATTTTACCAGCACCGGCNGATAGTCGTTCGACAATGATAGAGCCCAGAACCAATCCAAGCACCACTGGAACAAGCGGCCAGTCCAGCCGTCGCAGGATAAACCCAAAAAAGCCGAACACCACAGCAAAGACGCAATCCACCAAACTGTTGCGGATCGAGTATACACCGACAAACGACAAAATCATAATAAACGCGCCTAAAAAGCGGTTGGGAATATAGATCATTTTGGCAATATAGCGGGTTGAGACAAGCAACGTTAACAAAACAAGCCCGTTAATNATCAAAAGCGCCATGAACAGTGAAAACAAGAANTCNGGATTGTTTTCGAAGACATCTGGCCCCGGTTTGATACCCGCATCAAAGAACACGACCATCATCATCGCTGTCAAAGCTTCCCCCGGAACGCCCAAAGCCAAAAGCGGAATCATCGCCGCAGCGGGCACCGCATTATTGGCGGTCTCGGATGCNATCAATCCCTCGGGTGATCCATGACCAAAGCGGGCGGGTTGCTTGGACAGCGCGCGCGCCGTCGAATAGCTGAAAAACTGGGCGACAAACTCACCTACCCCAGGGATAATGCCCATAATCGTGCCGTAACAGGCAGACATAAAACAAACCAGTTTGTTGCCAAGCAGTTCTGTGAAACCGCGCAGCACCCCACCGGACACCCGGGCTTCGGGCGGATCATCATCCTTGCCTGTCATCAGATTAAGCGCCTGACTTAGGGCGAAAATGCCAACGATCACCACGATCAAATTAAAGCCGGAAAACAGATATTCTATATCAAATGTATACCGATCGATCTTGCGAGTTGACTGGCGACCGATCAGGGCAATCAAAAATCCGAACCCGTACAGCATTGCCGCGATGCCCATATTCTGACGGTGCGCAGCGATTAGAAGAACGCTCCCTAAAACAGCGGCCATCAAAATATCACGCTGACCGAACAACGCGCCAAGATCACGCAGATAAGGGCCAAAGGCAAACAGCGCCAGCAACGCCGCAATAATTGAAAAGCATCCCCCAAAGAACGACGCGGCATAGGCCAGAGACAGCGCCCGCCCCGCCTCTCCACGGCGGGTTAAAGCAAAGCCATCATAGGTGGTCAGCGCATTCACCGGCGTTCCCGGCGTATTGATCAAAATTGCAGGGATCGCTCCGCCATACATCGACGCCCCATACACCCCCAAAAGGAGAACAAGACTGACAAGATCTTCCAAAAACACCGTTGCGGGCAATAAGATTGCAATCGCAATGGCCGGACCAATTCCCGGGACGGCCCCGATCATCAAACCCCCGATTGAGCCAAGCGCAATCGCGATCAGAACATGGGGGTCCATCAGATTATTCAGGCCGGCCAGGAAGGCCTCCATCTCCATCTCCCTTTAAAAATATGTCAACATATAAGATCGCAAAGTGCCGGGCAGTTGATCATAAAGCCAAATATTGCCCGGTGTTTTGATTTGCAGAAAAGTTCTAAACAACAAAACAATGGCGAAGCTGGACAACAAACTAATGCATCCCCAACGCCGCGTCCGGTACCCCAACCGCCAAGTCAGATAGCTTCCAAGTGCAAGTGTTGAGACCAGATATCCCAATATGGGAACCAGCACTGTATAGCCAATAAAATACCCAACAAACTCGAGTGCGGCGGCATATTTCTCAAGTTCATACCCTATGCCTGTCGGCTGCAAAAAGCGCTTTCTCCAACGATGCACCTGCCATGAGGCACGTAAGTTCCAGATGGTGGTGGGCACAAGGATCAAAACACAGAGCATCGGCGCGAACCACGATTGCTTTAAGATGCGGCCAAACCGCATCCCTCGACCCTCCAGATCGACCAATCCAAATTGATGTGCCAGATAAAGCCCAAACTCATCTGGAAGTTTACGCGTGTTCCAGCCCGTCTCTGTCCAGAAAAACGCCAAAAAGAACGCCGCCAATCCAAATGTAACCACTGAGACATGCAAATCCCCACGTCCGCGTTTGAATTTAAACAGATCTTCTTTTTTTACTTTTTTATCAGGAGGGCACTCGCTTTTAAAATCTGATGCTTCGGCCTCGCAAGAAAAAGGCGTATGTTCTGAAAACATAAAAAGGGTTTCATAGTCCTTTGGAAAGGCTTTCATAGCCTTCCCCGCAGGGCAACGGTGAGGGCAAAAATAAAACGCCTAAACGACAGATAAGAGTTCACCATCAGACCGACCAACCATCCAGAGGTTTCCCCTTTGCCGGACAAACAGACATATGCCGCACACCAAAACGACCAAATGGACAGGAATAATGTGCCTGCGGTGTTGGTTGACAAACAGTACGCAGTGCCAAACCGCCTTTAGGTGTCGACCATTGCCACCTTTCCAAGCCACTGAAAAAGTGAGACGAGATCTTCAGACAGCTTGTTAAAGTCCGGCACGTCATTTCAGCATGATAACAGAGCTCTCAACCGGCTCAATGCATATTCATACCATGTCGATAAATTTTCACCCTCAGTGCAGAAGCCGCAATTCAATCGTCGGCCCACCGCCTTATCACACCACAAACCATCGCAGCCGAGCAGAAAACACTATTTTTTTACAATTAGTCAAACGGCATCATTGATTAAACTTCATCAAGACGCGCCATGACAAAACATAGCCGATATCGACGGAAACCCCGAAAAACGGCACTATCACAGCATTCTCTACCCACTGTCTAAATCATTCGTTCAAAAAGACAGGCCTTTGCTGGAGCCTTATCACCGACTCACGGCACCTCATCAAAGGCAAACCTGTGGGGCCGACCAACTGCTGCCGGGAAATCCTGCTGCTGTAAACTGAACGGGATCTGTGCACCCGGAACCAAAACTTTTAAAAGTTTCAAAAGCGGATCAATCGCCGGATCAGGCCGCTTGATCAAGCAAGTTTTTCTCTGCAACTGTATCGATAATGGCGTCAACTCTGGCATCTTTCGCAGCAAATTCAGCCTCTTCTTTCTGATGACGTTCAACGGATGCGTTGCGCGATCAATACCAGCCGGTGCTAGCTGCGCATCAGTCGAGTTTTGTAGCATTTTCATCGCCGCAGACTCCGCTTGTGCCATGATTACAGTTTGGTATATTTTTAAATATTTTGCTGACCACTCTAATGTCCGAGCTTACAGAAAGCTTCGGGCAGCGTTACGACAGACAAGTTTGCAATCCTGCAATGCGAGAAACGCATGGAAGGTCTGGCGCGTATGTTCGATGCAAAAACATCTTTTTACCGAACGGGCAACGGCCCATTGCCACCGACCGATATGTGCCTACGACATGCTTGTCACATGCTTGTACACGGTCGTCCGCGAGATGCCTAAACGGCGTGACACCAGACTAATGTTGCCCCCCGTTTCAAGCCATGTCTTCTTAATCAACAGACAGCTTTCCTTGCGCATGGGAGATTGCGTACACGTCTCACATGGGGTTACGTCGCTTCCCGACAGGGTATGATCAATCTGAAGGTTGGCATTGCGAATAATTGGCCCTTCTGCACTGGCGACCAAAATCCTTAGGACTTTTTTCAACTGCCCAATATTTCCGGGCCAATCCCGCGTTTCCAAAGCATCCAATGCGGCTTTAGAAATCCGCTGGTTGGGTGCAATTTGCCGCAGCAATTCAACAGTTAATTTTCTGAAATCGGTCCGTTGCGACAAACTGGGCAATGAAATCTGCGCCCCTAATAAATTCTCTAAAAAGACAGGTTCCATATTTGGCTGCTGTTGCAAGTCAGACATCGCGTATCGGCTGGAAAATACAAAGCCACCGATCGCTTGTTGATCTTTTGATGAATTGGGCTCGTGATAGGCTTCCAGCACCTGGCTTAGGGTGTCCTGAACTGCCTTGGGCAGCGCATCGATTGCGCTTAAGAACAACGTTCCTCCAGTGGCCTGCGCTAGTTTTCCACGGGCTTGACTTGGCGGTTGGTGATCAAAGTAAGTAAGTTTTCCCGCCGGGCCAAACAAGACGCTTTCATGATTGCATTCGGTTAACAGCTTTCCATCGATCTCGACAAAGGGTTTACCCCCCAAAAGCTGTTGATGCAGTTCTACAGCAGTGGTTTTCTTACCGGTCCCCCGTGCGCCTTCTATAAATACCGGAAGTTGGTGTTCCAAAGCTTTTTGGGCCAGCGCCAAATGCCGTTTCAAAACCGGATCTGCATCAATGTATTTCGGCAAGATACGGTCGTCGTTTGCATCGGTTTTGCAGTCAGATGCCGTATCGGCTGCCGTCGTTTTTAAGGTTTGCAATAAATTCGGCTTCACCGGCATATGCACAATACGCTTAGTCGTGGACTCTTTCATCAACATAAACACAGCCGACCCCATCGTATCTTGAATGCGAATGATCTCATCTGAATTGAGCCGGTTTATAATTGCCGAAAAGGGGATCGCGAAAATATCACGAAAATGCTGCTTCTGCGAGAGGTTTAAGCCATTGAGCATAATTTTGGCATTGATGTTTGCGCCCTCAATAAAGCCGTGATCATCCACCGCCAAAAGCGCGGCGCTGGTTGTCGAAAGGTATTCATGGCGCGCATGGAACGCAATAATCGAAGACGTGCTGAACTGATCAATAAAAAGCCTGTTTTCAACATTTTTACTGGCCAGTTTGACCAAAGCCAGCGTATGCTGTTGGCGTGAAGCCGCATCAGAGGTGGCATCGATCACACCGACGATCTGGTCATCTTGACCGTAAATCGGGGCGGCAAAGCACGATAGATTGCCAAGTTTGCGAAAAAAATGGTCTTGCCCGGCTACAATTTGCGACGCCCCACTGTGCAGCGCCAGTCCTAAGGCGTTGGTTCCACGATAGTTTTCTGTCCAAATCGACCCCGGAATGACGGCTTTTCCAGCATCGCTTTTCTTGAATTCTTCGTCCAGTAAAGCATCCAGAACCACGCCGCGCGTATCCGCATAGGCCACCATAAAATTCGTGCCCGCAATCTGGTTATATAAAAGTTCCAACTCAGGCAGAACGAACTTTCTGATATGTTGGTTTTCCTGAATAATTTCGGAAAGCTCTGTGTTAGATGTCACTGCATCCACAGGTTTACCTGCCGGGTTCAAGCCGAAGGAAGAACAGCGCGCCCAGCTTGTTGATATCGTATTATCAGCCAGATTTTCATCTGGTGTCAGAGCATGCTCCGCAAACGTATCCTGGGCACGCCCTCTGGCAAATCTGTCCATCTTCATCCCCCCGTAGAGCTTTAGCAGCCTTTTTATAGCACGCAAATTCTACAACTGTTCAGAAATTGAACATATTCTCAACAGTTTTGATTCAATTTGCGCCCTCAGAGATCGTGGCATTACCCTACACATTGTTATACGAGATACAGCGCCAACCATTCTGATTGGCGCCTGCCCTCGTTTAATACCGTGGCTCTCCATGCATTCATCTCAAAAACCTACGAGGTTCATTTTCTAGACACAGCCAATAATGCTATTGGTGCCGCGTCTAAACCCCCTCGGCGCGTCTCCAAGTGTGCAAGTCTGTGCAAGTCTGTACAATCTTGGTCAAAACGCTGCCCCATTGCCAGTAAAATAACGGCGAGACAATCGCAACTTCCGCAAAGTGAACGATTTTAAACCCCACTGCATGATTTCCAGCCGTCCCAGTGATCAATCTCGTCCTTCAGACACCCTGCGGCATCGTGAGGATCCTGACCAACCTGTCGGACATGATGTTTTAAGCAACCGTCAAAAACCCGCGTCTGTCGATTATTGCGGGCATTAAACCAATGAATAACTACGCATCTGCCGTGTTTGCTGCCTGCTTTGAGTGACCCTGATCTTGGGGTGAAATTATGGTTTCAGCCCACAGAGCATTTCATACAAAAAATGGCCCGATCATGGCCATGTTACCCGTGGGATCATAGGGCGGTGAAATCTTAACAAGATCGCAACCGACACCGTTCAGACCAGCCATGCCATGGCCGATTTCAACGCTTAGGTGGAGGTCAGACCACCCACATCAACCGTTCCAATTTCCAGCACACATAGGCTGGATCGAGGCTATCACTATCAAAACTCAGATACACTGGCGCATCACCTATCTGACTGCGTATTTCCCCATCAAGAAGGCTGGCGACTTATACAAGCATTCTTCCACAGGGATGGCTGTCCGCCCCTGCTGTCATCCCCAATCGAAATCGCCGGGGTTGCATCCCGTGCCAAGCAAGTCAATTTCACAAACTTTGTCATTGATCCGGCATCCGTCTTTCCAAGTCCCGCGAAACGGACATCCACGCGCCACCTTTTCCCGAACATTTCGTCATTAATATCTGCATGCGCCTCAACATGAACCAAGGCCACCGGGCCAAACTTGTCGCGTGAGGCCGGTAAAATTGGCCATATCACGGTCTGGTCTCCGCCCAATGTTAACGGAACTGTGTCATGGGACAAAACGTCAACGTAACTGGCCGTGATGATATCGACCGATTTCTTGAGGTCGAATGTATTGATCGGGACGTCATCCATATCTGCGACGTGCATATTGGATTAAGGGGCAGCGTTTGTCGGGAAATTATAGGGTCGCAAATACTGTCAAATCCTATAAAGCCAAAGGTGANAAATATTACCCAATCCAGAAATTTTGCATTTTAAGACACGCGATCTNTTTGCCGAGCCGCTCTGATNTTGGCAANCGCCGGCGCTGTATATACAAAATAACAGACAAATATTATCCTATTTACTCGTTCAGCATCCCGTTCTCACCCCTTTGAACCCACAGCATCGTCAAAACAGCAAAAAGTGCCTTTGAAATAATGAGCTGTAGGTCATAACCCAATCTGTCGCATGCTTCTGACCGGACATTATATTTTTATGAACCCAGTGGTTGCAACTCTGCAAGGATACATTTTTGAATGCAAGGCTGCCGAAGCAACTTGATAGATCACACCGAAAATGCGACAGTCCCACAGAAAACTCACAAAAATAGCAAATGCACCACTTGAAACTTAAAAGCTGCGAATTCCATNCTGCGCTCTTCTCGGGTGTTGTTTCAAAGTGNANGCNNNTTCTCTGGCAAAAAAAGTTCTTTCAAGGACTCAAACGCTCCTCCATCGACTTAGAAAATAATTGGCTGACGTAATGGAAGTTCTGCTCGTATTGCTGATTATTGCGATAATCGTATCCGGGGTGGTGTTCGTTATTGTGCAACAGTCCTCAGGTATTTTCGATGCTGAGGCCCCTTTACCTCAACAACATCAAAGCAACTACGACAATAATGTGATCTATCCCTTAAAACGCTTAAAGGGCAACCTCACCGTGATTGATTACAGAGACAACTATGATCGAATNACAAGTCGCTTTAGCGTTGGCTATGTTCAAGGGTTTATGGCCTACTCAACATTTGACAGTGTTACGGAACTGGGAAATTATAAAAATGTTCTGGATAGAATTTCGCCCTTTACAAAGACGGTTATGGCAAGAGTTTTTTCAGATAAGGAACGGGCAGATCTTCTGGAATACCTAGAGGGAGATCCGACAACTTCAGAAATATGGATAGATGGATACGAGGCGGGTTGCAGAGATGGCGAGGCTTGGCAGCAAACAGGNGAAACTAGTAATATCTGGATGAATTTCATTCGAAGCGANAAGTAATAGACTACTTTCATAATCGTTCAGCAATACAGCAGACCCTGCTTCAAGATTTATATTCAAATGCTACAATAACTAAAAAAGGCATGCAGACAGGGGGAAGTCCAAAAACGAGCGACAAGCTTTCCCAAAGCAGATCTGTCTGAGGTGTCCAAGAACCGAGATAATCACTGATAAGGCCAGACACGAGAAGGATCCACAAAGTAAGCGGGTTCGAGAACAGATCGGGGATAAAGCTCTCAAAAGGCTAAACGTGCTGATATCTTGGGAATTATAAGTCAAACAAGAAAGTAATAGCCGCNTAATGACAATCTTAAGTTAGGAGCAGTTTATTCGGGAAATATTGGATAATTATTGCCAAACAAACAGAGGTAACAAAAGTCAAAACCGTGTAGACGATAGGGACAAGGGCAAAAAATAGCTCACAATATATGCCTGCGAGCACTTTATTTAGGACATGGAAATGGAGGCCTTTTCGATTGAACACCTACTACGAAATCTTCAAGATCGTCTAAAATCTAGTTGCGCAATCGCATCGGATTTTTTCCAAAAGCTGAATCCATCAAAACCTGTTGAAAACCGGAAATTGCTCGAAGAACGTCAAGCCAAACAGCCAAAAAATGTCCACAATAGCCCTGATAATTCTGGACCATCCCGACACCAGCTGCAGGAATTGATCAGGCTCTACAATCAGGATGATTTTACAAGCTTCTTACCACAAGCAGAACAGATAGCGGAGAAGTATTCTAAAAATTTTGAAGTGCATATCATGTTAGGGGAAGTAAATAGAAAATTGCAAAATTATGACGCCGCCATTGTAAATTATCGAACGGCGATACGGATTAAACCGGACTATGCCGATGCCTATATCAATTTGGGTAGTACTTTAAAGAACAGTGGTCAATTAGATGCTGCGATAAATACCTATAAAGAGTTACTGAAAATCAAGCCCGATGATGCTGAAGCTTATTATAACATAGGCAATACCTTTAAGGCTAATAATGATTCAAACGCGGCGATTGAATACTACCAGAAAGCGATCAATTCCCAACCCAGTTATTCAGAGGCTTACAATAACCTAGGCACCACACTGATGGATAAGGGTGAATTAGATGGCGCCATAATCAATTACAAAAAGGCGCTCTCGCTCAAACCTGATGACGCTGAGATTCATTATAATATTGGGAATGCTCTTCAGAATAAAGGCGCGCTAGATGAAGCGATCGAATATTATCGAATTGCGATTAAAATCTTCCCGGACTATGCGAATGCCTATAATAACATAGCTGTTGCACTTAAAAGTAGAGGGGAACTAGAGGCTGCAATTAAATGTTATAATAAAGTATTAAAAATTAAACCAGATGATGCAAATGCGTACTATAACATGGGCATCTCACTTAAAAATAAAGGCGACTTCTCGGGAGCCTTAGATTGCTACAAAAGAGCTCTAGAAATCACCCCTGATTACGCGGAAGCGCATAATAACATGGGAACTGTTCTTATTGATATGTTCGAACTGGATGCGGCGATAAAATGCTTGCAGAATGCTCTGAAGATCAAACCTGACTATGCAGAAGCTTATTGCAATATCGGCAATGCATTGCAGGAAAAGGGCGAGTTGAACGCCGCGATAAATAACTATGAAAAGGCATTGCTGATCACGCCCGATTATCCGGAGGTCAGGCATATTTTGGCCTCTTTAACCGGAGAAACGACCCGCGCTGCCCCTCGGGCCTACGTCGAAAAACTGTTTGATAGTTGTGCATTCAAATTTGAACGTTCTCTGGTTGACGACCTAGAATATCAGACCCCGAAAATCCTTTCTGAGATGATCGTCGCAAACCATTTCAATGGCTCGGTAGGGTCCGTTTTAGATTTGGGCTGCGGCACAGGGCTTGCCGGGGCGGAACTCAGGCGATTTTGTAGCAATCTAGAGGGTCTCGACTTGTCAAAGCTTATGATTGAGGAGGCGAGGAAGAAAAACATTTACGACAGGCTAACGCACAGCGATATATTCGATTATTTGGCAACTGAAGCACTCGATTTTAATCACTTCATCGCCACAGACGTATTTATCTATCTGGGCGAAGTTTCCGATCTCTTCCGCCTCATAAAATCCCGGAATCAACGAAATGGAAGTTTGTCGTTTTCAACAGAACATACTGAGAAACCAGGTTTTACCCTAGAAGCAACGGGACGATTTTCACATTCAAAGACCTATATCGAAAGCCTGTGCAAGACATTTGACTTTCGGATCTCCCGTTTTGAAAAAACGAACCTGAGAAAAGAGAAAGGGGAGTTTATAAACGGTGCCCTATATTTGTTGGATTTCTAAGATTTTACTCAGATTTAATTATCGTAGCTTTTATCAATGGTGCGACTGATCTTAGTCAGAGAATGAACTTAACACGGCTATCCATTTGAAACAATTACTTATTCCATATCATCCGGCGGGCGCTTAATGAGACGCTTTACAGCCAAATAAACCCGAGCAGCCGCAGCCGCGCAGGCGGCTATCAGGTTTTCAAAACCTAAAAAGCTTATAACCGCGCTTTAATATTGTTACCAGCCACAGTTCTTATAGTCGCTGTTCATACATTCCTGCGCCATATTTTGAGCCCGCGAGACATCTGCCGATGTCATTTTTTCAGCCGTCTCACCGCGCCATTTAGCCGACCTTTTATTTCCATTGGCTGTCGCTATATCGTACCACATATACGCCCTGACATTATCTTGAAAAACGCCTGCGCCGTAATAATACATATTTCCAATATTGTTCTGAGCCTTCACATGCCCCTGTTCTGCAGCCAGACGATACCACTCAACAGCCTTAGCATCATCCTGGGGNACGCCTTTTCCTGCATCATGCATAAATCCAAGATGTTTTTGAGCGTCCGCATGCCCTTGATCCGCAGCGAGCTGATACCATTTTACCGCTTCGTTATTGTCTTTTGCGACGCCTTTGCCATTTTCATACATCACACCAAGATAAAATTGCGCGTCCGCACCTTGCTCTGCGGCGAGCTGATACCATTTNATAGCCNCGGCATCATCCTGATCCACGCCACTGCCCGCATAATACATAAAACCTAGATTATATTGCGCATCCGAGTGCCCTTGTGTCGCAGCCCGACGATACCATTTCACCGCTTTAATAGCGTCTTCGGCAATGCCTTTGCCATTTTCATACATCACACCCAAGTCGTTCTGAGCATCCGCATAGCCTTGCCGCGCCGCAAGGAGGTACCACTTGACAGCCTCAGCATCGTCCACAGCGACACCTTCGCCATTTTTATAAAACCCACCAATTTTATATTGAGCCTTAGCAACACCTTGCCCTGCGGCACGCTGATACCACTTTACGGCCTCAGCATTGTCCTCANCAACGCCTTTGCCAGTCTCATAGCTTACACCGAGACTGTATTGGGCATCCGCATGCCCTTGATCCGCAGCGAGCTGGTACCACTTCACCGCTTCAGTAGCATCCTCAGCAACCCCTTTGCCAGTTTCATAACTAACACCAAGACTATATTGTGCGTCCGCATGCCCTTGCGCAGCCAAAAATTGTGACTTCTTGAGCTCTTTGAGATAGGCCTCTGCACTTGATGTAGTAGAGCCCTCCTGAAGATCCTGTGCCGAAATTATGCCAGTACCAAATACTAGAAACCATGAAAGTATTGTCGTGCGAAGTAGATTCATAAGATTTCACCTAATGTGCTTTTATTAAAGTCTAGACAAAACCGCCTGCTCTACAAAGGCTAAAGTTTACGAAAAATGCTTGGCAGGCCGGGATGACCTGCAGTTTTTTGACCCAAAAAATATTAAAGTTAATTACGTAAATAATTACGCCACACCTCCCTTATAAGATTTGAAAAGTGTTGAGGTCCTGTTCAAAGGTGACGACAACAGCTTGCGGTTTGGCACACCATATCAATCTTAACAAAGGTGGTTGCGGAAAACAGGACTGGGTTATCGGGTGGAGCACGTTGTGAGACCTACAACCCGAAAAATTATCAAAANAACCTNTGCCTGAATGTAAGGACGCCTATTGCGAAAAGCCGGAGCTGCAAGCGACATGACAAGCGTAACAGCACGCTGGTTTCTGCCAGACCAATCCTATGGTCTTGTGCTTGTTCGAACAAATAGAACATGCCCAGCATCCAAAAGTTAATTTTTCTGACAATAGCCTCTCTATCTCTGGAATAGGTCTGCATCGCAAGGATTGCTCAAGCAGTTGAAATAGAACACAGGATAATGGCTTGACGAAATTGCTGTGCTGTGAGCATTAGTAGCGCGTGGTCGCATAGCTCAGCTGGATAGAGTGCTCGCCTCCGAAGCGAGAGGTCGCAGGTTCGAATCCTGCTGTGACCGCCATAACTNTTTGAAGAAATGAATGACTATAGTTATTTATGGGAAATTTTATTNTCACNTTGCGGTTTNCGCATAACAANTTGCATAGCTTTTGACGAATTCTTGAATTTGTAATTTGTTTAGCGGCGCAGCAGAAATTAAATCCCATGGCTAAACACTGTTATTAATCTCAAGCGTCCCCGGTACAACATTNGACAAACGGGCGAATCTGGCCCTTGCTGGAGCGCCGTCTGGCACCACTGAAGCGGTGTTTGGGTACTGTGAATCACCCTTTCGTGTCTAAGCCCATGAGGGAACCCCTGTGACAATATTCTATACTGTTTGTGGGGCTTTCCTTCTGATTGTCTTAACATTGGCAGTGGAACNGGGTTGTTGAAAACCATTTGTAAAGTTTCAACAACTCGATTCAGATTGAGGCTGCCAACAGTTCTCGAGAATAAGGGTGTNTTGCTTGCGCCTTTCGCAGAGTTTCAACATCCATGACCTCAACAACCTCACCGTCTTTCATCACGGCCAATGTTTGGCACATGTGGCCAATAACAGACAAGTCATGAGAAACCATGACATATGTCAGTTCATTTTTTGACCTTAAATCCGTTAAAAGGTTTAAGATCTCGGCCTGTACCGATACATCCAGAGCGGATGTGGGTTCATCTAGCANAACGACGCTGGGTTCCGGAGCCAAGGCACGGGCGATAGCGACACGCTGTCGTTGACCACCCGACAGCTGATGGGGGTAGCGAAATCGGAATTTGCCNCTAAGCCCCACGTCATCCAGCAGTTTGACAACACGAGCATCGATATCACGAAAGCCGTGTAGATACAGTGTCTCGCCCAATACATGATCAACAGAATGGCGCGGATGTAACGAAGCATACGGATCCTGAAATACCATCTGAACACTCTTATAGAAGGCTTTCTGACGCTTTTTGCCGACAGATTTCCCGTCAACGGCAATTGCGCCAGACCACGNCGGGGTCAGTCCCATAATCGCGCGTAGGATAGTTGATTTTCCAGATCCACTTTCGCCGACCAAACCAAAGCTGGCACCACGCTTTACCGTGAAACTGGCCCCGCGCACCGCATCAACACGGTCGCGGCCACCACCGAACCAAACGTCTAGGTCATCAACCCCTAGCATACTCACAGGCGTGCACTCACGCTTGGGGCTTCTGACCAAGAGGGGTCGCGGTTCAGCACGTGTAACTTTTCACATGGGGCATCCAACCGAGGCAACGAATTGAGCAGGCCGCGTGTATAGGGATGTTGCGCGTTATGTAGTTTGTCTGCATCACAAACCTCTACAATACGACCCGAATACATGATCAGCACCCGGTCACAAAAATCAGCGACAAGGTTCAAATCATGGCTGATAAAAATTAGGCCCATTCCGCGATCTGTTACAAGCTTGTCAATGATTGACAAAACCTGTCGCTGAACCGAAACATCAAGAGCAGAGGTGGGTTCGTCGGCAATGAGAATTTCAGGGTTCGGAATCAGCATCATTGCAATCATAATACGTTGACCCATTCCGCCTGACATTTCGTGCGGATAGGCGCGCATGACCCGCTCCGGATCACGGATCGATACTGCCTCAAGCATTTCCAAAGATTTACTGTAAGCTTCAGGTTTCTTAGCTTTATTATGAAGGCGATAGGCTTCCATGATCTGCTGGCCGATGGTCATTACCGGGTTCAAAGAGAATTTGGGGTCCTGCATGACCATAGAAATCCGTTGGCCGCGAACTGCGCGCATTTGGCGCTCTGATTTCAGCATCAAATCATCACTTTCCAATGAAATTTGATCTGCTGTGACTATTCCAGGGGGGCGGATCAAGCGTAATATCGCGCGGCCCGTCATGGACTTGCCAGACCCGCTCTCGCCCACAATGCCAAGTCGTTCCCGCCCTAACGTAAATGAAATGCCTCTTACGGCATCAAAGACGCCTTGGCGTGATGGAAATTTTACCCAAAGGTTTTCTACATCCAGCAGTGTCACTTTTCACTATCCTTTGGGTCGAGCACATCGCGCAGTCCATCACCGAGCAAGTTGAAAGCTAAAGAAACCGTAAAGATTGCCATGCCAGGCACGGTAGCAACCCACCAGTGATCCAGAATAAAGCGACGCCCCTCGGAAATCATTGCGCCCCATTCAGGGCTGGGTGGCTGCGCACCAAGGCCCAGAAACCCCAGACCTGCAGCCGCAAGAATTATACCCGCCATATCCAGCGTGACACGAACGATAAGGGACGAGATACATAAAGGCCAGATATGTTTAATTATGATGCGGGGTGGCCCAGCGCCCTGTAATTGGATCGCGCTGATATAATCTGAAGACCGGATCGTCAAAGTCTCTGCCCGTGCGATGCGCGCATAAGGTGGCCACGCAGTTAACGAGATTGCAAGCACCGCATTTTCGATGCCCGCGCCCAATGCCGCCACGAAAGCCAAAGCCAGAACGAGGCGAGGAAATGCCAAAAATATATCCGTAATCCGCATCAGTACCTGATCAGTCCAGCCGCCAACATACCCTGCGACAGTCCCCACCAAAAGACCTGATATAGGCGCGATCAAAGCAACCAACGCCACAATATACAGGGTAATACGGGAGCCATAGATCAGACGGCTGAGAAGGTCGCGACCAAGACTATCGGTTCCAAGAATATGCTCATCAGCCCCCAGTGGCTGCAAGCGGTTGTCAAGATTTTGCGCAAACGGGTCATGTGGGGCGAGCACTGGCGCCGCAAAGGCGATCAGCACTAAAAGGATCAAGATCCACAACCCGACCATCGCCATTGTATTGCTACGAAACGACAGCCAACCTTGATAGAGAGCGGATAGTTTCGCATGCCATCGAGACGTTGGTGCATCGGTAAGCAACCAGGAACGCCATGTTTTGGGCCCGGTCATCTATCGCGCCCTCGGATCAAATATCTTGTAGAGCAAGTCAGATAGGATATTNAGAAGAATGAAGATCAGACCCACCACAACCGTACCGCCCATAACAGCATTCATATCNGCAGAGAGTAGCGCCGTGGTGATATAGCTGCCAATCCCCGGCCAACTAAATATGATTTCCGTCAGCACAGAACCTTCCAGCAGATTTGCATAGCTCAATGCAATCACAGTAATCAATTGCACACGGATGTTCTTGAAAGCATGCCGCCAAATGACAGCGCTTTCCGACATGCCTTTTACCCGAGCAGTGGTGATGTATTCGGCGCTTAATTGTTCCAGCATAAAAGATCGCGTCATGCGACTGATATAGGCCAGGCTATAGTAGCCAAGCAGAGATGCAGGCAACACAATGTGGGTCAGCGCGTCTTTGAACACCGCCCAATTTCTATCAAGGATACTATCGACAAGAATCATTCCAGTCACTGAGGGCACAATATCGACATAGAAAATACCGACACGGCCCGGTCCACCGACCCACCCCAAAATCCCGTAAAAAACCAACAGACCCATCAGGCCCAACCAAAAAATTGGCATCGAATAGCCTACCAGTGCAATAACCCTNGCAACCTGATCAATCCACGACCCTCGCTTGACAGCGGCCACGACGCCCAGTGGAACACCCAGCACAATTCCGGCAAAAACGCCTATCGTTGCAAGCTCCAATGTCGCGGGAAATACTCGTATAATATCTTGCGCGACAGGTCGGGCTGTCAGCAGTGACTTACCGAAATCTCCATGGGCGACGTCCCAGACATAAAATGCAAACTGAAATATGATTGGCTGATCCAGACCAAGCTGCTTATAGGCTTCATCATAAGTTGATTTAGAGGCTTGCTCGCCCACAATCGCCAAAACCGGGTCAATTGGCATGACGCGCCCGATTATAAATGTAATGAACATCAAACCAATCATCGTCACAACAATCGAACCAAGGGTNAAAAAAGTCACCCTGACCCAAAGCTCGAGAGGCGCCTTATAGCGCCCCCCGTTATTATTTTCTTCCAATGCCATCTACTTGGTTACAGGCCAGTAAGATACTGCTGTAATCGCTCCGCCTAGATTGAGGTTTTGAACCGCCTCATTACGGGCTGTTTGCTCGATTTTTTGGAACAAAACGGCAAAGGGTGCTGTATCGCGAAATTCGGACTGAATGTCTGCATACATCTTTGCGCGTTTATCTCTGTCGCCCTCAATAACAGCCGCAGCAACTTTGGAGGTCAGGCCACCGGTATCCCAAGCGTTTCGCCAAGCCAAAAGACCCGTTGCACCGGCTTCATCTGTATTTACAGGGTTATATGCAAATGTTCCAGCATTGGTATGTGGATCTGGATAATCTGGTCCCCAAGCGCCCATATACATATCCAGTTCCCGCGCACGATAACGGCCCAAGATAGCTTTGGCGGTTCCGACAGTTATATTTACCGTTATTCCCACTTGCGCAAAGGTATTTTGCAATGACTGAGAAATCTCAATCCGTTCTTGCGCCTCACGAACTCCAACTTCGATCTCAAAGGGCCCCACACCCGCTGCCGCCAACAGTGCTTTGGCCTTTTCGATATTTAAGCTGAATGGATTTTCATCCACGGCACCCAGATATGTGCGTGGCAAGAAGTTCTGATGGATTGTATACTGACCTTTGAGAAAACTGTTTTGCATCCCCTCATAATCAACAAGGTACTTGATCGCCTGCCGCACCTCAGGTTTAGAAAGCACCGGGTGTTTCTGGTTTACCGATATATACATCAACCGACCACGCAACTCATCATCGATGACTACCCCGTCTGCTTTGCGCGCGCCTGCGATATCCTCGGGGTTCAGGTTCCGGGCGACATCAATGTCACCGCGTTCAAGCATCAACCGTTGGGTCGCACTTTCTTGTACATGACGCACGATAACGCGTTCCATCGCTGGGGCACCGCCAAAATAGGCGGGGTTACTTACCAGCGTAACACTATCATTTGGCTTCCAGCTTTGCAGTTTGTACGGACCCGACCCTGCAGAGTTTGTAGCGAGCCACGCATTGCCCAGATCGCCATCTTCCTCATTGGCCATCACGACTTCTTTGTCGACAATTCCACCGATCGTGGCGGTGAGACAGTTTAATACAAAAGAAGTTGCATACCGTTTGTCGGTGGTAATGCGCACCGTATTGCCTTCGGCAACAATCGTTTCGCCAACATTTTCTGCAGTGAAGCCAAATTGGGTTAAAATGAACGATGGTGTTTTATTCAAGGTCACAACACGGCGCAGGGAAAACTCTGCATCTTCAGCACGTACCGGGTTACCAGAATGAAATTTGATCCCATCACGCATGGTGAAAGTAATGGTGCGGCCGTCCTCGCTGACTATCCAGCTTTCAGCCAGTTCAGGTTGATAGCCCGCGTCCAAATTTAAAGGGTCAAAATTGACCAGCTTGTTATAAACGTTGCGGCTCACGTCAGAACCCGCAAATTCAAAGCTTTGTGCAGGATCAATTGTGGTGATATCGTCAATCCGGCCGGCAATCACCAGCATGTTTGCTGGCGTTTCCGCATGGGCGGCAATAGAGCTTAGTCCGACCGCAAAGCCAATGGCCGCGGTGGATAGTAAGCGGTAAAAAGCATTCATATTTTTTCCTCTCTGTTTAGTTTTTAATAGGTTATGACGTACCTATATGAGTTATTTTCCCCAGGTTTTCTTCAGCACGCGCAACCAGTTTTCATGGCAAAGCTTAGTCATCAGCACATCGTTGTAACCGTGCTTTGCCATGGCCTGTCTCAATTTGGGCAGATCTGCCACGGTCTTAACATCTTCGGGCACAATCGCACCGTCATAATCAGAACCTAGGCCGACACGATCCTCACCCAGATGTTTAATAAGATAGTCCAAATGCCGCAGCATTTGTTGCAGTGGGACGTCCGAGATCATCTGGCCGTCGTCACGTAGGAAGGCCGCCGCGAAATTCAGGCCAACCATACCATCGCTATCCCTTATAGCCGCCAACTGATCATCAGTCAGGTTTCGCGAATGCGGGCAGATCCCGTAGGCATTCGAGTGAGTTGCCACCAAAGGTTTTGTTGAAGTGCGAGCAACATCCCAAAATCCGGCGGCATTCAGATGTGACAAATCGACCAGCACACCAAGCTCATCGCAGCGCCTGACCAGCCTTAGACCATGATCAGTCAGGCCGGGACCAATATCGGAATTGCTGGGATATCGGAACGGGACACCATGCCCAAATATAGTTGGGCGGCTCCACACTGGACCAATTGACCGCAGGCCTGCTTGATAAAGCACTTCAAGCGCGTTTAACTCAGGATCAATAGCTTCGGCGCCCTCAATGTGAAAGATTGCCCCAATCTGGTTTGCAGCGAGTGCCGCGCGGATATCTGCGACACTGCGGCAAACCTTTAACCCGCCTTTTTTCTCCAAATCAAAAAGTATTGCTGCAACCGCAAGGGTAATGGGTAAGGCCTCTTGGGGATCTATGGCNGNGGGTAATTCAAGATCATAAGCGGGCTTCGCCATTTGCTCCATTTTAAAGGCTTCATCGGTAGGTGACGGAATGTAAACTGCAAAAAATCCTCCGCCAAAACCACCAGCCTTGGCCTTGAGTAAATCCAACGCACCATCACGACCTTTTATGAAGGCATCTGCGGCAGAAGACCTACCCGCCCGATAGAGATGCAAAAGCAAATCATTATGCCCATCAAAAATTATAGGTGATGCCAAGCCGGTCAAAGTATCTCCAATTTATAATTTAGAAATAGAAGCTTACTATCTGTCTTTCAGGAATCAAGCTTAATAACAGTGCTGATGAGCAACGCTGCAGTTGTTAATATTTTAAACTCCATTTCATGTTCCTTCCTACTGGCTTCTATTTTTTTGTCTGTGCACTTTTCCTGCGAACCAGCCGCACCTGAAAAGGCAAGGGGCTGCTGAGAAACACGAATCACCGCGACACTCATCCTGCATAGAAGTAAAACTAAATGTTATCAATAGAACCTCATAGTAAAATATGTTAACTCAATAACAATGCCTTTTTTTTAGTCTTCCCGGGTGTTACAGGCTCGGAAGGTTAGTAACACAAAGTCTGGTGAGCAGAGAAAAATGGAAAAAACAGTGCAGGAAACTGACATTTTTGCAGAAGCGATCGCACGGGCAGAAGACCGTCTCACACAGAAAGAGAAACGTATTTCGGCTTATTTTTTAGCGCGCCCAGAAGCAATTTTGATCGAAACCAACTCCGACATTGCCCGCAAGCTGGACATCAGTCCGATGACGCTTACGCGTTTCTACCGCAAACTCGGATTCGATGATTCAGCAGACGCGCGCAGCAAGACCATTCGGAACACATATGGGCCAGATAACTATCGGGTTGATAAACGGTTTGAGACGAGTTTTACAAAACGCCATTCCGAAGATTCTCAAGCGGGGCTTCAATTGAGCCATGCCTCAATCGAAGCGGCTTTTTCGCTGCGCGACAGTGACCTTTGGGGCGAGGTCGTGGAGCGCGTCACACGATCTGATGCCGTTCATGTCACCGGATTTCAGACGATGTATTATCTTGCTGATGGTTTCAGTCGCCGCCTGTCCTATTTGCGGGATCGCGTCCACCTCGTAGACGGGATTGACGGGGTCTATGCAGGACTTCTGCCCGCATCTGGCGAACAGGTCACACTTATTATGATGGATGTGTTTAGATACGGCGCGCACGGTCCAATTCTCGCCAACCTCGCACGTGAACGCGGAATGGATGTCATCATTTTCGCAGATGAATTCTGTGACTGGGCCAACGAGATTACACCCTACGTGCTGCGCTATCCAGCAGAAACGCATTTCTTTCTAGCAATGCCACAAGGGATTTCGACGGGATTAAACCTGTTACTACAGGATGTCAGCGGCAAGCTTGGAGCGCGCGCTAAACAACGCCTGCGAAAACTCTCCGAAGCGCAGGATCATTTTGGATTGTTCTTGGATTAACGCTCAAATAAAAAAGACATTCAATGTCAGCGTTTCGTCCAAATGTGTCGAGAACAGCTTTTGGCGCAACCGCAGCGACTTCAAAGTTGGCCCGCATAGCTGACCTTTATTCTTGCAGCAGAAAATGTCAGATTTCTCTCTTTTTCAAGAAATCTCAGTACGCTCCTGATCCTCTACTCGGCTCAGCTCATACCACTTGCCAGTCAGCATTGCTGTACGTAATCGTGGTGTCAAATGACTGTAGTGCCGCTCAATCATTAAATGATGGTTCCCATCTGTATCGCAAGCCTGTGGCTGTCTGTACTATCGTTGATCCGCGCAAATATAGCGTAGGTGTGCCTGAAACTGTAAAGCGTACGGCCGTGGCCAGTACGAGGGCGTGTGAACAAGCCAGTATCGACCTTCGATTTGGTGTCTTCGATCATTGCGCTTGGCACAGGTGCTATGCACGCCATAACGCTTTACCACACCTATTTTATCGAGTGCGATCTAGCACAGGAGAGCCCCTGTGCAGTGGGGTCTATTGACCGAACCAAACAATCAGGCCGGCATGGCGAGTAAAGCCAGTTCCACGCAAGTAAAAATGCTTCCGTACAAGCTCAGGCACCACAGCAGCGCTTAACGCAGTNCGGGTTCAAAAGGCAGCAGGTTAGAGAAACCCAAATCCGTGTCAAAATTTGCGGCCGCTAACCCCTTCTTGACCTCCCGGATAGTTTTACGTTAGGCGGCATCCGACAGGATTACGGGAAAATCTGCGCCCAATTTAACGCGCGCGACAAAACCGTCGCAATCAGAAACCTCAGCCGAACAACTCATGCGCTAATTCCAGCGCTTCGATCAACCGATCCACCTCGTCTGTAGTATTATAAACAGCAAATGACGCGCGGCAGGTCGCGGTTAAACCCAGATGATCCATCAAGGGGCCAGCACAATGTTGNCCTGCCCGCACAGCTACGCCCTTTTTATCTAAAATAGTCGATATATCATGCGCATGTGCGGCCCCGGATAAGGTAAACGAAAAAATAGCGCCTTTGTCGGCGGTATTGCCCTGCGTCTGCAGCCAATTGAGCCCGTCAAGACGTTCCCGCGCATAGTCGCGCAAGACAGCCTCATGTCGGGCAATGTTCGCCATGCCCAGCGACATCATATACTCTAGCGCCACGCCAAGACCGATCANCTGTACAATGCCAGGCGTGCCAGCCTCAAATTTCATTGGTGCCTCATTATAGATCACCTGATCNCGATGCACCTCGCGGATCATATCGCCTCCCCCGATAAAGGGGCGCATCTCTTCCATCCGGTCCTTGCGAATAAACAGCGCTCCNGACCCGGAAGGACCATAGAGTTTATGCCCCGTCACCGCGTAGAAATCACAATCTATATCGGTCACATCAACCGGCATGTGCACCGCAGCCTGCGACCCATCAACCAAAACAGCAACACCCTGCTCACGCGCCGCGGCACAGATTGTTTTCACGTCGACAACGCTGCCCAATACGTTTGACATCTGGGTTATCGCCAAAAGCTTGGTGCGCGGCGTAATCGCATCGATCACTGTCTGAGGGTCCAAGCCACCCTCGGCGTCGGTTTCAACCCACTTCACCACCACACCCTGACGTTCGCGCAAAAAATGCCACGGCACGATGTTGGCATGATGTTCCATGATACTGAGGAGAATTTCATCACCCGGTTGCAGCCGCGGCATCGCCCAGCCATAAGCCACAGTATTGATACCCTCGGTCGTACCAGAATTCATTATGATCTGACGCTCATCCGCAACACCGAGAAACCGTGCGATGATACTCCGCACATTTTCATATTTATCGGTAGCGAGGTTAGACAGGTAGTGCAGCCCACGATGAACATTGGCATATTCATGCGAATAGGCGGTNCTNATCGCGTCAATCACAACCTGAGGNTTTTGGGCGGAAGCTCCGTTATCNAGGTAAACCAATGGCTTTCCATTAACTTGNCTCGACAATATTGGAAAATNACTGCGNACGTNAGAATGATCAAACATAGGACGATAACCCCAAGATGTCCGGGCCCAAAACGCTTAGCAGCCCCACAAGACCCAAGACCACAGCCAAACCGACCACCACCATCACAATCAAAGCCGTGAACATGCTATTAAACCCATGGAACAGATTAATAAAATTAATTAATATCCAACACCCTAGCAAAGACGCCGCAAATGCTAACAACGCGGAGAATGTCGGTGAAATCACCATAATCAAGCTTAACGCTACCTGAACCAGCAGGCGCAGGCCCTGCAACCAGACGAGACTGACCAATACNATTTCAAAACTGCCGCCCCCGCCGAAACCACGTCCAATGTAAAAAACAGCATAAACCGTGAGCACAAAGCCTGTTCCAGTCAAAGTTGCAAATAGCAAAGGAGATGTAAAAATTGCTGGTAGAGACTGTACAGGAGGCGCAATTATATTGGTCAANCCGAACAACAGCGCATTCAGCACAATGATCAGCCCCATCGCGCACCACAACACTTCTCGCGANAGCTGTAATGACTGCAGCCAGCCTATCACTGATTGCGGTTCCGTGACCGTCTCAACCGCCAATTTGNTGAAGCCACTGTTCACGGTTCCTGCTCTCCTTCTGTGCAGCTTAGGCAAGACAGCCAAAACCACATAAATACCCCTAACCAGATCAANCCTACCATTTGAAGCGCTGGCCCCTTGCCGATAAACCCACCGACCAACCCGTTCAATAANATTAACGGGCTCGAGGCCAATAAAGACCAAAATAATGCCAGCCTTGCAGCAAAAGCACTGCCTTTTCTGCCCAAGACAATCCCCCCAATATAGGTAAGACCAGAAAGACAATACAGCAACAAGGGCGCCAGAATAATCCACGCCAGCAAAGCGGCGCCCAACAACATGTTCAAATCTTGCTTCTCAAGATGGGCCTGACGCGCAAGTATGGGCCATTGCGACATGAAAACCACGGTGCAGCCCGCCATGACAAACGCAAGAGCCCGGTCTTCACGCTTACCCATAGAGAGCAAGCGGCGCATCACCCTGCGCGGTTGCCGGTAAGTGGCAACAATGTCCGTTACCACCCCCACTTAAGACCGCCGCTGNGCCAACCAAGCCTCAAGACGGTCGCCAACCGCANTGGACAGGCTGTCGCTTTCAATCTCGTGCAACGCCTCTGCGAGGAAGGCAAGGGTGAGCAAATCGGTGGCAATGTCGACGGGAATGCCCCGCGCACGCAGATAAAACAACGCATCGTCGTCAATTGCGCCCGAGGTCGAACCATGTGAGCAAACAACGTCATCTGCATAGATTTCCAGCTCAGGCTTGGCCAGAAACTGACTGTCACCGTCCAGGAGCAACGACTGACTGATTTGATAGCCATCGGTCTTTTGAGCATCTTTCTTGACCAGAATTTTGCCCTGAAACACGCCAACAGCNCCATTGCGCAGCACTTTTTTGAACACTTGTCGACTTTCGCAACGCAGTGCATCATGAGTGATGAAAACTGTGTCATCGTGGTGAAAATCACCGTCACCGATTGCCGCACCNGCCACATGGGCCACGGCGTCATCACCGGTCAGTTCAATCACGCACTCGTTGCGTGTCAACAAACCGTTCGCCCCCAACGTAAAGGATTTGAAGACACTTTCTGTCCCCAAGCGGGTGAACAAATGCGTCACCAAGCGACAGCNATGATCCGGACCCTGCGCCCGTACGTGATGAAACTGGCCGCGATCGGCAATGTCGATTTCAAGAACATGNTTAAAACGCGCTGCCGCAGCGCCGCTTTCAAGCAATTCGAGCTTTGCGTCCTCTGCCACTTTGACGACGTGATGCAGCGTCACATCAGAGCCTGCGTCTTTGTGGCGGTAAATCACGCTCACTGGTTTACTCGGCGTGGATTTGACATCGATCAGAATGCCATCGCTGGCCTGCGCGGTATTGAAAGCGGCCAAAGGCCGGGCAACCGGGGTTTGCCCCGCCGCCTCAAGGCTGCCATAAATCGGTTTCGCCCAGTGGATGTCAAACTCTGCTGCCGTCGCCAGCCGCTCTATTGTGATCCCGTCAAGACTNAGATCATCCGAGGCTTGCGGGTCAAAAATGCCGTCAACAAAGACAATTTTTAACGCATCTAAATGCTCGAACACGCCGTCTTCACTATGCTGTTCCGGCACTGCGCTTGGAGCTGTGGCAATGGTCAGGGTATCGGGTCTGGTATAACGCCAATATTCATCACGGCGTGCCGGCAAGCCCTGTGATTGGAGCCGCACCAACGCCGCAGCGCGGGCTTCGGCTGTCCATCCACCCTGAGGGGGGCTGATGGTGTCCAGACGGGTTTGTGCCAACTCAACCTTNCGCTGTGTATCCCCCATCAGGCCACCTCGGCCAGAATATCAGAGTAGCCGTTCTGTTCGACCTCAAGCGCCAATTCCGGTCCGCCGGTTTTGACNATACGGCCCTCGGCCATAATGTGTACCACATCCGGCTTTATGTGATCCAGTAAGCGTTGGTAGTGAGTAATCACCAAAAACGCGCGGCCTTTGTCTCGCAGCGCGTTGACCCCTTCAGCCACCANTTTCATNGCATCTACATCAAGCCCTGAATCGGTCTCATCNANGATGCACATCTTCGGCTCAAGCATCGCCATCTGCAAGATTTCATTCCGCTTTTTTTCGCCACCCGAAAAACCAACGTTGACCGGACGCTTCAGCATGTCGGCGTCAATTTTAAGCGTTTTGGCCCGTGCTCGGACCTCTTTGAGAAACTCGGTCGCACTCATTTCCTCTTCGCCGCGTGCCTTACGTTGGGCGTTGACGGCCGTGCGCATAAACACCATGTTGCCCACCCCGGGAATTTCGATCGGGTATTGAAACGCCAGAAAAAGTCCTGCGGCCGCACGCTCTTCGGTTTCCATCTCAAGAATGTCTTCATCGTCCAGCGCCGCCGATCCGCCCGTGACCTCATAGCCATCCTTGCCGGACAAGACATATGACAATGTCGATTTTCCCGATCCGTTTGGCCCCATAATCGCGTGTACTTTTCCCGCTTCAACGGTCAAGTTTACCCCCTTGAGGATCTGCTTCTCTTCGTCGGCCAAAGACGCGCACAAGTCTTTAATTTCTAACATTTATATTCCTATCTCGCCTTTTTGTGCGGTGATCTTCCCGCGATATTTCTCTCCCCGAGCAGGGCTCTTCCCAGTGCTGTTCTGGGCTTCGCGTCTACCCGACAGACCCCTCAAGTGAAATCGCCACCAACTGTTGGGCCTCCATTGCAAATTCCATCGGCAGCGCTTGCAGCACGTCTTTGCAAAACCCGTTAACCACAAGGGCCACAGCTTCTTCTTCATCCATCCCGCGCTGACGACAATAAAACAGCTGTTCATCATCAACCTTTGAGGTTGTTGCCTCATGCTCGACGCGCGAAGAATTGTTTTTAACCTCGATGTAAGGCACGGTATGGGCCCCACAGTTTCCACCAATCAACAAACTATCGCACTGGGTATAGTTGCGGCTGTCTTTGGCTTTTTGATGCATGCTGACCAAGCCACGATAGGTATTTTGCGCCTTTCCGGCACTGATACCTTTCGACACAATACGCGATTTGGTGTTTTTGCCCAAATGTACCATCTTGGTCCCGGTGTCGGCTTGCTGCATGTTGTTCGCAATCGCTATGGAATAAAACTCGCCTTGGCTTTCATTGCCGCGCAGTACACAAGACGGATATTTCCACGTCACCGCCGAGCCAGTTTCCACCTGCGTCCACATCACCTTGGCCCGATCGCCGCGACAATCCGCGCGTTTGGTAACAAAATTATAAATCCCACCTTTGCCGTTTTCATCGCCCGGATACCAGTTTTGGACGGTGGAATATTTAACCTCAGCGTCCTCTTCAATGATGATTTCAACCACTGCGGCATGCAATTGTGCCACGTCGCGCTGTGGCGCGGTACACCCCTCAAGATAGCTGACATAGCTGCCTTTATCGGCGATAATCAGCGTGCGCTCAAATTGGCCCGTGTTTTCGGCATTGATACGAAAATAGGTCGACAANTCCATGGGGCAGCGCACCCCCGGCGGAATATACACAAATGAGCCGTCCGAAAAGACCGCAGAATTCAGCGTCGAATAGTAATTATCCGATACCGGCACAACTGTGCCAAGGTACTTGCGAACCAGCTCAGGATGCTCATTAATGGCCTCTGAGATTGAGCAAAAGATCACCCCGGCCTTTCTAAGCTCGGCCTGAAACGTCGTTCCAACCGAAACNGANTCAAACACCGCATCCACCGCAACCTTGCGGTTTTCCACTNCCNCGACCTCAGCGCCCTCTACACCAGCCAGAAGCATCTGTTCTTTTAACGGAATACCGAGTTTTGCATAGGTCTCCAGCAGCTTCGGATCCACATCGTCCAGAGATTTGGGTTTTTGCTCCATCGATTTGGGCCGCGCATAATAATACTGATCCTGAAAATCAATCTCGGGATAGCTTACCATCGCCCATTTAGGCTCGCTTAACTTCTTCCAGCGGGCAAAGGCCGCCAGACGCCACTCGGTCATCCAAGCGGGCTCTTGGTTTTTTTCCGAGATAAGCCGAACAATATCCTCATTGAGGCCTTTCGGCGCATACTCCATCTCAATTTCGGTTTCCCAGCCGTATTTATACGCCCCACCAACTTCGCGCACCGCATCGACTGTTTCTTGATCAACCCCATCTTTTACGATGACCTCGTCCAAAGCTGCCATATCAGATTTCCTTTTGCGATTTGCTATTAGGCCGCGCGAGCGCGGAATGTGTCATATTTTTCAAGCCAGACGTCTGCGAATTCCAGAACATCGGACTCCGTCGTGGTTGGTCCCAGACTGAGACGGATGGCGCAAGCCGCTACATCATCCTCATACCCCATAGCCCGCAAAACCCGGCTGGCTTTTACCTTGCCACTCGAACAGGCCGATCCCGCCGAAACGGCAAACCCCGAAAGATCCATTTGCATCACTTGCGTTTCCCCTTTCCAGCCAGGTACGGCCAAGCAGCTGGTGTTTGGCAGCCGCTCGACGTCTCGCCCTATGAAGATAATCTCTTTTAAGCGTGTCTCAAGAGCAGTTTCTAGAATGTTTCTAATTTCTGCCACTCGTTGCCAGACTCCGTCTGCAAGATCTTGTGCAGCTCTTTCTGCCGCAGCGCCAAATCCGGCAATCGCCACCACATTTTCGGTTCCCGCACGACGGCCCATTTCTTGGCCACCACCTTTGATTTGTGCCGGCAGATCAAGTCCCCGACGCAANACAACGGCCCCGACGCCCTTTGGTCCACCGATTTTATGCGCCGAAATCAGCGCCATATCGGCACCAAGCCAATTGAAGGCCACTGGCAATTTGCCAAATGCCTGTGTAGCATCCGTAACAGCCAAACCTTTTGGCAAGCTCTGCACAATACCGGTTTCGGAATTGGCCATTTGCAGTACCGACGTCTCTGGTTCAGTGATCTCAACCGTCCCGTCAGCGCGCACCAAATGATCTGGCTGTATCCACGCCGCCACCGCGTCATGTTCAATATCAGCCCCCTGCAAACCGCGCCCAGCACAGGCCAGCGCGGCCGCTTCGGTCGCTCCAGAGGTAAACACAATATCCGCCCCATCCGCACCAAAAGCCGTCGCGATCTGCCCTCTGGCCTTTTCGACAATTGCTTTGGCCGCCCGGCCCTCTGCATGCACGCTCGACGGATTGCCAACCTGATCCATGGCTGCAATCATTGCTGTGCGGGCCTCAGCTCGCAGCGGGGCAGTGGCATTATAATCGAGATAACATCGCCTCATCCGTCATCCACCACCGAAAGTAAGCTCGGAACAGCCGGGCATGGCATCAATTCATTCTGGATAACATCCGACAGACGTGTCTGGTGCAGAAACACATAGACATGCGCGCTCAGTCCTTCCCACAGGCGATTGGTCAGCGATTGCGCCCGGGAACCCGACAACGCCCCCGAGGCACCGGCGCCTTTGTGCATCGCATCTACTGTCTCATCCACAGCCGCAAGAATATCAACCACCCGGATTTCGCTGGCCTGCCGGCCAAGCCGATAGCCGCCGCCGGGCCCGCGAACCGATTCTACCAGACCACCGCGCCGCAATTTGACAAAAAGTTGCTCCATGTAGGGCAGCGAGATATCCTGCCGCTTTGAAATATCACCAAGCGAAACAAGACTATCTGCAGGCTGCAGGGCTATATCGGCCAAGGCTACCATGGCATACCGCCCTTTGGTGCTGAGTTTCATGCGTTACCTCTCGTGAAATGATTGACCTTATCGGCCACACCCCGTATCACAACTTTTCAAAAGCCACTTCGGCTTAATTAGAATCATTCTAAGGTGACAGCGCTGTTTCGTCAAGATAACCGCCAAGCCTGACAGGAGCACCAACGCTACATGCCCGAGGTCATTTTTCCCGGACCGGAAGGTCGTCTAGAAGGCCGGTACCATCCGCAAAAAGAAAAAGATGCGCCGATTGCTATCGTACTGCACCCTCACCCACAATTTGGCGGGACGATGAATAATAAGGTTGTGTATAATTTACACTACGCTTTCTACAATATGGGCTTCACTGTGTTGCGATTTAATTTTCGGGGTGTCGGCCGGTCGCAAGGCGAATATGACCAAGGGGTTGGCGAACTGTCGGATGCCGCCTCGGCGCTGGACTATTTGCAGTCAATGAACACCAATTCCAAACACTGCTGGGTTGCAGGATTTAGCTTTGGGGCGTGGATCGGCATGCAACTGTTGATGCGGCGGCCGGAAATTACCGGGTTTATCTCTGTAGCGCCACCGGCAAATATGTACGACTTTTCGTTTCTGGCGCCTTGCCCGGCTTCGGGTTTGGTGATCAACGGCAAAGACGATCGCGTCGCGCCTCCAGCAGATACCGAAGCCATGGTTGCGAAACTGCACGAACAAAAAGGCATTACCATCACCCATACCCAAATGGACGGCGCCGGGCATTTCTTTGAGCACCATATGGACGATATGATCGGTAACGTCACCGACTACGTCAAACGGCGGTTAACAGAAAATACACGCTGATGCAGCGCTCGCGTTATAAACATCGTGTCGCGGCCGCAAACCGACAGGGCAAGCGGTCGGCACAGCACNATGNCGGCTGATAGAATTGACAAGCAGGTCGCGTTCCTAACAGAAGTGGACCGACTGAAATCAATTGAGCGGGCCACCACACTCGGCGATGGCACGCGGTTCGAAAACAGCGCCGAACATAGCTGGCACGTCGCGCTTTACGCGCTAATTCTCGCNGAGCAGGCCCGCCCGGACGTAGAGATATCACGCGTGATTAAGATGCTCTTAATCCATGATTTGGTGGAAATTGATGCGGGTGATGCGCCGATTTTTGGGCAGTACGACGCNGAAAAACTTGCCGACGAAGAGGCCAAAGCGGCCCGCCGTATTTTTGGTCTGCTACCAGCTGACCAGGCGAGCGAGCTGCTTGATCTATGGAACGAATTTGAGGCCGCANCGACCCCAGACGCGCAATTNGCCAAGTCTATGGATCGCTTTCAACCCCCCAACCAGAACCTTGCCTCGGGCGGCGGCAGTTGGAAAGACTACGGCGTCGACCTGAACCGGATAGAAACGAGGGTGGGGGCGAAAATAGCACGCGGCGCACCGGGGCTCTGGGCCTGGTTAAAGCCAAAAATAAAACGTTTCATGGCGGAAAACTAACCGCTAAAAACCCTTTTATTTGATGAATCCATTGCGGAAAACTCAGCCCTTAGCCGCCTTCTTACGCGCTTTCTCAGCCACCAGTTGCTCAACCAGATCACGGGCAATTGCGAATGCACCCTTGATTTTATCACTGTCTTTCGCCCAATTGCGCCGCACAACGATTTTATTACCTTTGACCTTGGCCAGACCGCGCTGATTGCGCACAAATTCGGCCAATCCCTGCGGCGAGGCAAATTTATCATTGTGAAACTGCAGCGTCGCCCCTTTCGGACCACCATCCATTTTTGCAATACCCGCGCGTTTGCACATCGACTTGATCCGCACCACCAACATCAATGTGTTGACCTCTTTTGGCAATGGGCCAAAGCGGTCGATCAATTCGGCGGCAAAGCCCTCTAGTTCAACTTTTTTGCTAAGGCCCGATAATCTGCGGTACAAGCCCAACCGCACGTCCAGATCGGGAACAAATGCCTCTGGGATCAGGACTGGAACGCCCAGATTGATCTGCGGTGCCCATTGATCATCTGCCTCTGACAGGCCTTCCATTTCGCCCGCCTTGATTTTGGCAATCGCCTCTTCCAGCATGGATTGGTACAGTTCATAGCCGACATCACGCATTTGGCCGGATTGCTCTTCGCCCAAAAGGTTGCCCGCCCCGCGAATGTCAAGATCCTGCGAGGCCAGCGTAAAGCCGGCCCCCAATGTATCGAGACTGCCCAATACCCGCAGGCGTTTTTCAGCTGTTGCCGTTAATTTCATCCGCGGCTTGGTTGTCAGATACGCATAGGCGCGGGTCTTCGAGCGCCCAACCCGACCACGGATCTGATACAACTGTGCCAAGCCAAACATATCAGCACGGTGAATGATCATGGTATTTGCAGTGGGGATATCCAAGCCGGATTCGACAATCGTCGTCGCCAGAAGAATGTCATATTTGCCGTCGTAAAACGCATTCATCCGGTCATCCAACTGTCCGGGCGCCATCTGGCCATTCGCCACCACATAGCTCAATTCTGGCAATTGTTCTTTCAAAAAGTCTTCAATTTCGGGCAAATCGGCGATGCGGGGGACGACATAAAACGACTGCCCCCCCCGGTAATGCTCGCGCAGCAGCGCCTGCCGGATGCTGACAGCATCAAATTCGCTCACATAGGTGCGGATTGACAACCTGTCGACCGGTGGTGTGCCGATGATCGACAGATCGCGCACCCCCGACAGGGATAATTGCAAGGTGCGCGGGATGGGCGTTGCCGTCAGCGTCATCACGTGAATATCGCTGCGCATCTGCTTGAGCCGCTCTTTATGCGAGACCCCGAAATGCTGCTCTTCATCGATGATCAAAAGGCCGAGGTTCTGAAACCGAATTGATTTTGCCAGCAGGGCGTGGGTGCCAATAACAATATCGACCGTGCCATTTGTAATTCCGTCGCGGGTGACCTGTGCCTCTTTGGCCGGCACAAAACGTGACAGCTGTCGCACTTGGATCGGAAATCCGCGGAACCGCTCCGCAAAGCTTTTGGCATGTTGACGCGACAGCAATGTGGTCGGTGCCACCACCGCCACCTGAACCCCCGACATGGCCGCAACAAACGCGGCGCGCATCGCAACCTCGGTTTTGCCAAATCCGACATCACCACAAATCAGTCGATCCATCGGCTGGCCGCTGGTCAGATCCTGCACCACATCGCCGATTGCGC
The DNA here is from genome assembly GCA_002684375.1 of Marinovum sp. Classification (GTDB taxonomy): domain Bacteria; phylum Pseudomonadota; class Alphaproteobacteria; order Rhodobacterales; family Rhodobacteraceae; genus CPC320. The sequence goes on along the minus strand of NYVC01000003.1, from coordinate 54,444 downwards.
GCAGTTGATCATCGGTTTCTTGATAGGGAAAGCGGGCGCTGAACGCATCCCACATACCCGGTGGAGGATCGAGTACCGGCGCTTTGCGCAGCGCGCGTTCGGCCGCCACCCGAATCAACCGGTCAGCCATGTCACGAATACGCTCTTTCAAGCGGGCTTTTTTGGCCTGCCACGCACCGCCGCCCAGCCGATCAAGCAGGCCCTCATCATGGCCGTATTTTGACAGTAATTCAATATTGACAACAGGCAGATAGAGCCGCGCGTTATCGGCATATTCCAACATCAGACACTCATGCGCAGCGCCCGCCGCCGCAATCACCTCTAGGCCGTGAAAGCGCCCGATTCCGTGGTCGACATGCACCACCAGATCGCCGCTGGTCAAAGACTGGGTCTCAGTGAGAAAGTTTTTGGCCTTGCGGCGTTTATTGGCCCGTCGGATTAAGCGGTCACCCAGTACATCCTGCTCGGAAATCACCGTCATACTCGGCGTCTCAAAGCCGTGCTCCAGCGGCCACACCGCGAGATAAAGCCCCGCTTTTCCCATCCGAGACCCACTGGCGATCAAGATTGTTTCAGCCAGACCTTCGTCTTCGATCAATCCGCTAAGCCGCGTTCGGGCCCCTTCGGAGTAAGCCGCGATCACCACCGGGCCAAGTTGCAGCTTAACTTTAAGGTGATCTGCTAAAGCGCTAAAAAGACCTATATTTTCCTGCTGTCTTTCTGGCGAAAAATTTCGACCTATGCGCCCACCCGCATCAATCACGCCCGGGCCTGAGGCTTGCGCTAGGGGATGAAACTGCACCACTCTGTGGTCTTGCACAGCCACGCCCCATGCCGCATCATCGAGATATAGAAGGTGGGGTGGTGCCGGTTTATAGACCGTATCCAGACGGCTTTTTTGCGACATTGCCAGATGGCGGGTTTCGTATTGATCCTCAACCATTTCCCAGCGTGCAATCCGCGCCGGAGTTATCTGGTCATCCAGCGTGACTGTCGCCCCCGGCAAATAGTCGAACAATGTCTCAAGCTTTTCATGAAACAATCCAAGCCAATGCTCAATACCCTGATGCTTGCGCCCTGCACTTATTGCCTCGTATAGCGGGTCGTCGCTGCGTCCGGCACCAAACTCTATGCGATAGTTTTGCCGAAAACGGGTGATGGCGCCAGGGTCCAGAATAACTTCGGAAACCGGAGAAAACTCGACCACATTTAATTTCTCGGTGGTGCGCTGCGTTGCCGGGTCAAAGCGCCGCGCACCATCCAGAACATCCCCGAAAAGATCCAGACGAACCGGCCCCGACTCACCCGGAGGATAGACATCAATGATCCCGCCACGCACCGCATAATCACCCGGCTCCATCACGGTTGGGGCCTGAGTGAAGCCCATACGCACCAAAAATGCTTTCAGTTCAGCCTCATTGATCCGTTGTCCGACCTCTGCAGTAAAGCCCCCCTCGCGCAAAACGCTGCGCGCCGGCAGCCGCTGAGAGGCGGCATTCAAGGTGGTCAAAACTACAAATTGTGTCGGCATTACATGAACCAAGCTGGCCAATGTCGCCATCCGCGCCGCAGAAATATCAGCGTTGGGAGAAATCCTGTCATAGGGCAGACAATCCCAGCCGGGAAAGCTGAGCACTGGCATCTCGGGGGCAAAAAACTGCAGTGATGCCTTCATGATCGCCATGCGTTTATCATCGCGCGCCACATGGAGGACCGGGGCGTTGCTGCTGGCAATCTCTTTTAAAACCAGATGCGCATCATAGCCTTCTGGCGCGCCACCAATAGTTATTGTTGCAGACGTGTTCAAACCATGCGCAGTTCGCAAGGCAGCTGTGGTTTTTCCGTCAGAAGACCCTGCATCCATATCAGTTTATGCCCCCGAGTATCGCGTGTGAAATATTGTGGTACATGCCCCAGGTGGCGGTGACAAATATAGAGGCGACAGCCAACAGTTGCGTCGCTATCCGGTGGCGACGGAATCGGCGGTATAAGCGCTCTGAGACCCCATCGCACGCCCGCACCGCAGCGGCCGTTTGCAGGCTCATTGTGGCAATTAAGCTGATTGGAAACGCCAACAGAAACACCGCTTGAGCCAATTCGATCTGATAGCTAAAGCCAAGCAGGCCAAGAGAACTGAGACCCGCACACCCCAACCCGATCACTGTCAGCCCAGAGGGTGATCGCAAATCAAAAAAACGCTGGGCGTTAATCTGCATCAACGCCTCGAGATCGCGCTCGGCCTGGCCGCCGTGTCGTTTGGCGTTTTGGATCATATCATAGGGAATTCCGATCACCCGATGGCTGGCACTGGACCACATAACCGCCAGCACCATCCAGAACCAAAGGTTCGAAAATGACCTTATATCGATCACCTCAAACGCAGCCATAGGACCGCCCATTCTGCCCTGATGGGCCTTTCACCGATACAAACCGCTGCTTCACGCTGCCCGTTCTAACCTCGCTCTTGTCCTAAGGCGCTTTCCATGCCACCCCTACAGCATGTGTTCAAGGACTTACTGAGATGAAATCTATGATTGCCAGCTTTCCCACCGCCCGCGCCCGGCGGTTGCGCCGCACCGACGCCCTCCGCGCCCTGGCGCGCGAAAACCACCTCAGCGTCAACGACCTGATCTGGCCAGTTTTCATCTGTGACGGCGACAATATAGAGGATCCTGTTCCCTCGATGCCCGGCGTGATGCGGCGCAGTATCGACAAGTTGGTTGAAGCCGCACGCCATGCCGCCGACCTCGGCATCCCCGCAATCTGCCTGTTTCCCTACACCGACCCCGCATTGAAAACTGCTGATTGCGCCGAGGCCTGGAACCCGCAAAACCTGTCGAACCGCGCAACCCGCGCCATCAAAGCGGCCGTGCCTGAAATTGCCGTCATGACAGATGTGGCGCTGGACCCGTATAATATCGATGGCCATGATGGCTTTGTTATCGACGGCGCGATCGTCAATGACGCCACGGTCGAAGCGCTGGTCAAACAGGCCCTCTCGCAGGCCGAGGCCGGCGCAGACATCATCGGCCCGTCGGATATGATGGATGGTCGAATTGGCGCGATCCGCAGCGCACTCGAAGCGCAGGGGCATCAAGATGTGATCCTGCTGTCCTATGCCGCCAAATTTGCCAGCGCTTTTTATGGACCGTTTCGGGATGCCGTGGGCGCGTCCGGGGCGCTGAAAGGCGACAAATCAACCTATCAATTGGATCCGGCTAATGCGGATGCCGCCCTGCAGCTGGTCGCACGCGATCTCGGCGAGGGCGCGGATATGGTGATGATCAAGCCCGGACTGCCCTATCTTGACATCTGCCATCGCGTTAAAGACCGCTTTGGCGTCCCGACCTTTGCCTATCAGGTATCGGGTGAATACGCGATGATCCAAGCCGCAGCTGTAAATGGCTGGATTGACGGCGAAAAAGTTATGATGGAAAGCCTGATGGCCTTTAAACGCGCGGGCTGCGATGGCATTTTGAGTTATTTTGCTGTCGAGGTGGCCCAAAAGATCGCAAAAGCACGATAATATTGCTCTAGAAACACGGAATTAAGGTGACATTTTCCCGGACAAGCGATATGCGTAAGTTATAAATTTGGACAAACCAAAAACACGTATACAAATACAGGTAAAGCGCATGACACAAATTAACCGTCGCAACTTCAATTTTAGCATTTTGAGCGCCGCCACCTTGGTCGCGGGCTGTGGAAATGGCATCGGTTCTGGCAATCCCGAAGTCATTGACGGTCAGGTGCAAGCCACGCTGGAAGACATGTTTCAGAACTATCCCGACACACAGGATTTGGCCGCAAAATCAAATGGTATGTTGGTGATGCCGTTGGTTACAAAAGGCGGGTTTCTCCTCGGTGGGAGTTTTGGCCGCGGTGCCTTGTTGATCAATAACACAGTGGTAGATTACTATTCAGCCACCTCTGGCAATGTCGGATTGCAAATTGGCGGTCAGCAATTTGCCCATGTTCTGTTCTTTATGACCGAAGATGCCTTGGCGGGTTTCAGGCGCAGCCCCGGTTGGGTTGGTGGCGCCGATGTTGAATATGCCACACCAGAGCGCGGCAAGTCGGTCAGGGCACAAACACTCACCTCGCTGGCACCAGTGATCGGTGTCGTCTTTGCACAATCCGGACTGAGACTTGGGGCCACTTTAGAAGGCACAAAATACAGTCGGATTATTCCCTAAAACCACCTGTTCGGTCTGCCAGATCATCGTTTGGTGGACCCGACGACTGTAAAAACAAAGACCCCAGATTTCAGAAAATCTCTATCACTCTGGGTTTGCGTATCTCATGTTCGGTGCTGAGCACCTACGCTGTGTGAACCGTCACTGAAAGTTTTTTTCATCTTGGTTTCCGCGCCATTGCGCACCCCACACAGGCTCTGTTATACCATTTTTAGGATAACGGTAACTGATAACAAAGAGCAGGCAAATTAACGTGAGCGATACGCCAGAAGATACTAATAACGAAGAAGAAAATTCAATTTATCGCGCGACTTACGACGGCCCGTCTGTGTCCATCACTGACGAGATGAAAACCTCTTATCTTGACTATGCAATGAGTGTGATTGTCTCGCGCGCCATCCCAGACTTGCGGGACGGCCTAAAGCCAGTGCACCGCCGAATACTTTATGCGATGAACGAGACCGGTAATACGCATGATAAATCCTATCGAAAATCAGCGCGGCCCGTCGGCGATGTGATGGGTAAATACCACCCGCATGGCGACAGTGCGATCTACGATGCGCTGGTGCGCATGGCGCAGGATTTCTCGATGTCTCTGCCTTTGCTCGATGGGCAGGGTAATTTTGGCTCAATGGATGGTGATAACCCAGCCGCGATGCGCTATACTGAAGTCCGGATGGATAAGCCAGCAGCCTTTATTCTGGCCGACATTGATAAAGATACCGTCGATTTCCAAGACAATTATGACGGTAAAGACCGCGAACCAACCGTTCTGCCCGCGCGGTTTCCAAATATGCTGGTCAATGGCGCAGGCGGGATTGCCGTCGGTATGGCCACCAATATCCCACCCCACAATCTGGGCGAAGTGATCAACGCCACGCTTGCGCTGATTGAAGACCCGGACCTGACCAGCGAACAACTGATCGATTATGTACCGGGACCTGATTTCCCGACTGGAGCCACGATGCTTGGGCGCTCTGGCGCGCGGAAAGCCTATCTTGAGGGACGTGGCAGCGTTATCATCCGCTCCAAAACCCGGGTCGAGGAAATTCGCAAAGACCGTTACGCGATTGTTATCGACGAAATTCCCTATCAGGTGAACAAAGCGTCGATGATCGAAAAAATCGCCGAACAAGTTCGTGAGAAAAAAATCGAGAATATCGCCCATGTGCAAGATGAGTCCGATCGCAACGGCGTGCGCGTGGTGATCGAACTGAAACGCGATGCAACGCCCGAAGTGGTGCTGAACCAGCTTTACCGGTTTACCCCAATGCAAACCTACTTCGGCTGTAACATGCTGGCGCTGAATGGTGGCCGCCCCGAACAGCTGACATTGCGACGGTTTTTAACCTCATTCATTGATTTCCGCGAGGATGTGGTGGCGCGCCGCACAGCCTTTGAACTGCGAAAAGCCCGCGAGCGCAGCCACATTTTGTGCGGTCTGGCCGTGGCTGTATCCAACGTCGATGAAGTTGTCGCCACAATTCGCGCGTCAGCCGATGCCGCCGAGGCCCGTCAAAAGCTGATGGCCCGGCGTTGGCCCGCCCATGACATTGTTGAATATATCAAGCTCATCGATGATCCGACCCACAAGATTAACGAAGACAATACCTATTTTCTATCCGAGACCCAAGCCCGGGCTATCCTTGAGTTGCGGTTGCAACGCCTGACCCAGATCGGGGTCAAAGAAGTGACGGATGAGTTGCAGGAACTGGCAGGAAAAATCCGCGAATACCTCGAAATTCTCGGCTCGCGTGACCGGATCATGGCGATCATTGCCAATGAGTTGACTGAGGTCCGGGACCAATTTGCGGTCCCCCGCCGCACCGAAATTGTCGACTGGGCCGGCGATATGGACGATGAGGATTTGATCGAACGCGCCGATATGGTGGTAACAGTCACCCAGACCGGCTATATCAAGCGCACACCGCTGGGGGATTTTCGTGCCCAACGCCGCGGTGGCAAGGGTCTGTCAGGCATGTCCACAAAGGACGATGATGTCGTCACGACTTTATTTGTCGCCAATACCCACACTCAGCTGTTATTCTTCACCACGGATGGCATGGTGTACAAGCTGAAGACCTGGCGCCTGCCACAGGGGGGGCGGACCTCGAAAGGCAAGGCTGTTGTCAATATTCTGCCAATACCATCGGGGGTCTCTATCGCCGCCATCATGCCCGTCGATCGGGACGAAAAAGACTGGGATGATCTGCAAGTGGTATTTGCCACCTCTGCAGGCACCGTGCGCCGCAACAAGCTGTCGGATTTCACCAACGTGATGCGCAACGGCAAGATCGCTATGAAGTTCGAGAACGAACATGCCGAGACCACACTGATCAATGCGCGGATTGCCTCCAATGAAGACGACGTGATGTTGACCACAAGTTCGGGCCGCGCGATCCGCTTTTCGGCCACGGACGTGCGGGTGTTTAACAGCCGTGCCTCGGTAGGGGTGCGCGGCATTAAACTCAGTGGCGACGACACCCTTGTCTCGATGTCGATTATTCGTCATTTTGAAGCCAGCTCAGACGAGCGCGTAGCGTATCTTAAAATGCGGCGCGCTGTGGCGGGCCTGGCCGATGATGCAGAGCTCCCAGATGACGAAGACGCCAATGTCAACGCGAGGATCAGCCCCGAACGCTATGCTGAGATGTCCGCTGCAGAAAACCTGATTCTGACAATAACTGCGAACGGCGCCGGCAAACTGTCCAGCAGCCACGACTATCCGTTACGCGGGCGCGGCGGTATGGGCGTGTCGGCGATGGACAAAGCTATGCGTGGCGGCCGTTTATTGGCCAGCTTCCCGGTCGAGCTTGATGACCAGATCATGCTAGCGACCTCAAACGGACAGTCAATTCGGGTCCCGGTGGAAGGGATTTCGTTTCGCTCGCGCAGCGCTGGCGGCGTGCGGGTGTTTAACACGGCCAAAGGCGAAGAAGTCGTTTCGGTGGCTTGGATTGCCGATCAAGGCGACCAAGAGGATGTGATCGAAGGCAAGGCCGAATCCGGCGAGACCTAGACCCTGCGACGATAAACGGCTTTTCAATCGCCCAGAACGTCCTCTTACATGCGGACGTTCGGGCTCACATAATGTATAAACCTAGGAACAAACAATAGCTTCGTGGCGGCTGCATTACGCAAACAGCCCGTCACGATGGGTTTTTCCAGCGATGCTATATCATGTGGTTAAAGCCGGTACAGATCGCTGAACTTATCCTCGAGATACTTTAAAAGAGGCAATTCTGAAGGCAATTGGCGCGCCGCTTTTGTAATCACCTCGCGCGGTTCATAAAAGCCGCCATGGCGTTGAACGTGATGGCCCAGCCAACCGGTTGCAGCGGTCAAATCGCCTGCCGCAAGCTGGTTGTCCAGGTCTGGCACATCCGTGCGCAGCGCCTGATAAAGACACCCGGCATAGACGTTGCCCAGCGCGTAGGTCGGGAAATACCCAAACAGACCCACAGACCAATGTACATCCTGCAGCACGCCGTGCGACGGCCGATCTACCTGATACCCAAAATCTGCAGCAAAGCGGTCGTTCCAAGCGGCCTCAAGATCACCTACTGCCAAATCACCGCTGATTAGCGCCCGCTCCAGATCAAAACGCATCATGATATGCAGATTATATTGCACCTCGTCGGCCTCGGTGCGGATATAGCCATTTGAAACGCGGTTCACTGTCGCGTAAAACGCCTCTTCATCCGCGATACCAAACGGGCCAAACGCGTCTTTCATCTTGCCGAACATCCAGCCGGTAAAGGCTCTGCTGCGACCCAACTGGTTTTCATAAATCCGCGACTGGCTTTCATGCACCCCCATCGAAACACCACAGCCCAGTGGCGTCAGACGGTACGCGGGCGCAATATTTTGCTCGTAAGCGGCATGACCAACCTCGTGGATGGTTGAGTAGATACAGTTAAACGGGTCATCTACAGCCGTCCGCGTGGTGATCCGCGTGTCATCGCCTGACCCCATAGAGAATGGATGCACAGACTTATCTAAACGCCCGCGCGTCAAATCGTACCCAAAGGTTTCGGCCAAGTTGTGGGCAAAGCGCATTTGAATATCACTCTCAAAATGCCCGGCCAGCGGCTCCGGCGCAGGCTGGTCTAGAACCGCCCTACGCAGTGCCACCAGACGCGGCCGCATCGCACCAAACATCGTCTCAATCTCCGTGGCTTTGATCGACGTTTCATAGCCGTCAAGAAGGGCGTCATATACATCACCGCCATCCGCCAATGCCGCCCCCTCTTCACGACGCAGCGCCAGAACCTCAGTCAGTTTTGGGGCAAACGCTGAAAAATTATCAGCCTCACGCGCCGCCGCCCAGACGCCTTGAGCAAGGCTGGTCACACGGGCGAGTTCGGCCGCCAGCCGTGCTGGCACTTTGCAGGTGCGGTCATACCTGTGACGGATATGGCGCAATTGCGCCCGTGCAACCGCATCTAGGTCTGCATCCTCACACTGGATCAACCACTCCCCAATGCGCGGATCGCTGCGTCTGGCATGCATAACGCCTTCCATCGCGGCGCTTTCCTCGCCCCGTTGGTCGGCTGCTCCTGAGGGCATCATGGTTTCCTGATCCCAATCCTGCCTGCCGGAAATCTGTGCCAGTGCTTCGGTCTGGCTTTGGAACGACATTAAGTCTTCATAAGCGGGCATCACCGTCTCCTTAAGGATACAAACACCGGATAGCCGGTTCTAAATCGGGCCTGTAGGCAGAAAACCCACAATAAAATTGCCCCAAGTTGGTGCAGGATTGCCAAATTCCACGGAGCAGAATGCATGACCGTCACAATCCCCAGTACCATCTGTACCAGCATCATACCCATAACAAAATGAAAACCAAGCCGTACCGCATCACTGGTCGAGGCGCGTGCACGCCACCACACGAATGCTCCAAAAGCGAACAAAATATAGCCCGCCATCCTATGAACAAACTGCACTAAACCGTCGTTCTCAAAAAAATTCCGCCACCAAGGCGTAAGATCGAACGGATCAGGAGGCAAGATNCCACCCGCCATCAGCGGCCAGTCGATATAATTGCGACCCGCATCGATTCCAGCAACCAGTGCACCGAAAATAATCTGTATAAAGGCTAAGCCTAACAAAAAGGTGGTCATCCGCATAAGCCCCGTCTCGCGCTGCCTGCGGGCCTGCATCAAATCGCGGTCCGAGCGCCCGAGCACGAGCGAAAACCATGTGATCGCCCCGAGGATAACAAAGGCCAGTCCCAAATGCGTAGCCAACCGGTAACTGGCGACATCAAGCATGGTACCGCTCAGACCACTGGCCACCATCCACCACCCAATAGCCCCCTGTAGNCCACCTAAAGCGCCGATTGCCAGCAGACGCATACTCCAACCGCGCGGCATGCGACGGCTCAGTAACAGCCCAAAGAAACCAATCGCCCACACAAGACCAATCACCCGGCCAAGTTGCCGGTGCCCCCATTCCCACCAATAAATAACCTTGAACTCCGACAGGGTCATTCCTTTGTTTTGAAGCTGATATTCGGGGATGGTTTGGTATTTTTCNAATTCTGATTGCCAGTCGGCCGCACTCAGTGGTGGCACCGCACCGGTGACTGGGCGCCATTCGGTGATGCTGAGGCCACTATCGGTCAGCCGCGTTAGCCCCCCAACCAAGATCATTAACACCACCAATGCGAACAAAAGCCCCAGCCAGATCCGGGTCAAACCTCGGCCTCGCCCAGCAGGCGCATCGATCAAACCACCCGCCGGAGCCGCCGATGACGGCACCTGCTGCGCCACATCCTCGAATATACTGCGGGTTTTGCTCATCGCCTGTCTCCCATGATCGGTCCCGCAAAAGATAGGCCACACAGCCAATGCCTTCAAGGCGCTCATCGTCTTCAGCTCACACACCATTTGTCGCAGACCACTCTGCCATCGCCAAATTCTCTAGCTGGCGGATGGCCCCTTAAAATACGCGCATCCACGTCTNGCGCTCTACGCGCGCAAAACGGTNGCCCTGAAGGAAGAAAAGAGAATGTTGTAAATGATTTAAGGATTTCGAGTTTATAGACTCAAATGCGCATATTTTGACCGTTACTTCTATAGTGCAAAGGAGCCTGACAGATGTCCCATACATTCACCGCCGAACAAACTGTTTACTGGAAACAACAGGCCTATGCACTGATGGTCCAAGAAGGCATGTCAGCGCGGTTCGCCAAAGGTCAGGTGGAAACTGAACGTTTTTTGGATGACATTATGCTCCTCGTGCGCAGTTCGGGCAATTACGACAACAAAAGTGCGGCGCAAGCCCAGTCTGCACAGGCAAGTGACCAAGGACAACCCGAAAGCACCATGTTTAAACTCGGCTTTTTCATCGGACGTTTGGCGGTCTGACGCTGCAGCGCATATGAGGCCTGACCGCGACCAACCGCACCCCGCGCCCGCGGTCTGAGGCGTCTATTCAGACTGAAATCTGGTGCCGCAATAAGCCGCGCGGTCTCAGCTGTTGCCAGACCGCCCCGCCCATCTGACCATCTGGCGCATGACACCATGCAACATTTGCACATCCGCCCGGGTCAGACGCATCCGTGACCACATGTTGCGCAGATTGACCTTCATACCNTCGGCTTTTGTGGCGGGGAAAAAAAAACCAGCCTGAGTCAGACGCGTTTCGTAATGCTCTGCAAGTTTTTCGATCTCAATTGCCTCGGCCCAATCAGTCTTGCCCATTTCATAGCCCTGCTTTGGGTGCGCGACGCTTTGCCGACGCCATTCATACGCCGTCAGCAGCACGCATTGTGCCAAATTAAGGCTGGCAAACTCTGGATTAACCGGCACNGAGATGATCGCATTGGCCTGCGCCACGTCCTCATTTTCCAATCCCGCCCGTTCCGGACCGAACAGGACCGCCACTCTTTCGCCGGCTGCGATTTTCTCGCGCGCCAATTCCATCGCCCGCTCGGGTGAAAAAATCGGCTTGGTCAGACCACGGTGCCGGGCCGTTGTGGCAAAGACATAAGTACAATCGGCCACTGCATCGATCACCCTATCCGAAAGTTGCGNCTCATCAAGCAATCGCCCGGCACCACTGGCCATTGCCACCGCTTTGGGATTCGGCCAACCATCACGCGGCGCCACAATCCGCATCCGATCAAGTTCGAAATTCCACATGGCACGCGCTGCCGCACCAACGTTTTCGCCCATTTGCGGGCGCACCAGAACAAACGCGGGTTGGGGTATATCTGTGGACATCACTCACTCCTGTACGGTGCAAGCGGGGTAAGCGATCTTGACCATCAAGGAAAGCGCAAACACCTGCGTGCCGGTAAGATTTATCACAATGCAGGGCTGCGACCCACCGCGCCGGTTCGCGCAGATATTCCAACCGATACTTATCCCGTAAAACCTGCAGCTTATGGTCAAACTCTGGTTTCCACGCTAAGACAGATCAACCGAATATGGAGCGCCCCCATGGCCGACACTGAACAGCCACAACTCTACCTTATTTCACCGTCCGAATGTGACATCGAGCAGTTTCCCGACCAACTGGCACGCGTGCTTGACGCCCAACAGATTGCCTGCGTCCGTCTGGCCCTGTCCTCGCAAGATCAAGACACTATCAGCCGGACAGCCGATGCTCTGCGCCCGGTCACCCATGCCCGCGATGTGGCCTTGGTAATTGAGCAGCACCTTTTGCTGGTTGAACCGCTGGGACTGGACGGGGTTCATCTGACCGACGCAGCCCGATCAGTGCGCAAAACCCGCAAGGTGCTGGGTCCGGATGCCATCATTGGCGCATTTTGTGGCGCGCTGCGCCATGATGGGATTTCGGCTGCCGAGTCCGGTGCCGACTATATCAGCTTTGGTCCCATCGGCAGCTCACCTTTGGGAGACGGTGTCTCAGCAGACCACGCATTGTTCGCATGGTGGTCAGAAATGATAGAACTTCCAGTTGTTGCTGAGGGGGGGGTAANCGAAGACCTGATTGCCCAACTGGCCCCAGTCAGCGACTTCTTTGCCATCGGTCCAGAAATTTGGACGACGCAAGCACCCGAGAAAACACTCGCCGCGCTTATTGCAGCGATGCCTACATAGGACCCCATTATTTTATCAATATATGATTTAAAATTATAAATCTTAATCACCACAAGCATTACCCACTCTAATATATACGCCTTTTCAGTCGTGCCGCCCTTTTTCGAGGCCGATAGGGACCGTGTATCTATTTGACACTCATCGACTGGAGTTCGGTATGTTCCCGTAAGAGCGCCTGAGTAGCAGGTCGTCAAATTTCTAATGAATTTAATCGTGGTTCTGATTCTGGTATGGGTAAGAAACTCTAAGGTTAATCAATAGTTTATATTCTTTATAAGATACACAACACAGCAAAATTTTATTTAGGCCGTTGGGGCGACACCATTTCAATCAAAGCTAAATTGCCGCTTGGATTTATTTTTAAAAGGCTCGGGACAGCCCAAACCTTATCGTAAAAGTTTACAGCTCAGACGTAAAAAAGGGCTCGCACCTCGCGAGCCCTTTCGTCAGCATGTCCGGCCGTTAGTAGCGTTAGCCAGATTGCAGTAAACCCAAAACATTTTGTTTTGATGCATTGGCCTGCGCTAGCATGGCAGTTGACGCTTGTTGTAGGATTTGGTTCTTAGCCAAATTCGTTGTTTCTATTGCGTAGTCCGTATCTTCAATACGGCCTTTTGCTGAACTTAAATTGGCCGACACGTTTGTGAGGTTATTCACAGTATGATTGAGGCGGTTGGAGACAGCCCCAAGCTCTGATCTTTGNGTNTTGACCGTTTCTATCGCCGCGTCAATGAGACCAATAGATTGCAGTGCATTACCAGTCGCAGTGGTAGCAGTCCCACCGTCATCATGATCAGCAGCGACGATATCGGCGTCAGCAACAACTAAAAGCAAGTTTTTGTGTGCATCCGTGTTTAGGTTTAAAGTTTCAGCGTCCATAGCGCCAATTGAAACTTCTATTTGGTTCGGTGTTCCTGTCGAAGCGCCCACTTGAAAAGAGAAAGTTGTGGAACTGTCTACTTTGGCATCGGCGTCGGCGCCAGTTCCAGCCAACAATTCCGTATTAGCCCAAGTCGTGGCTCCAGCGATCCTGTCAATTTCTGTAACCATTGCATCCATTTCTGATTGCAGATTTAAGCGGTCTTGGGTGTTGTTAGTGTCGTTCGCTGCTTGCACCGCGACTTCACGCATGCGCTGCAAGATGTTTTCAACTTCCTTGTGAGCACCCTCTGCAGTAGCGATTAATGCTTGACCATCCAAAGCGTTACGAATGCTTTGATTGGTACCCCGTATTTCCGCCGTCAAACGTGAAGCAATCGCTACTCCTGCGGCGTCATCGGAGGCAGAATTAATTCGTTTCCCGGTGGATAGCCTTTCCATCGAGACTTCCATGCTTCTGTTCACGCTGTTGGCCGCGGCCGCAGCATTCAGAGCACTATTATTGGTTCCTATTGATAAAGCCATTTGGCAAACTCCGTACTATGATCCTGCCGTGCTATTCGGTTGAACAAACACGAGCTATTTAGATTTTTGTACAATGANGANNTACNAGTNACNTATGTCACCAATATAATCCCCAAGGGAGTCCGATATTTCCACTTCGACAACAAACGTACAAAATTACCGTCAATAAATTAAGTAATTTTTACAATTAAATTTTTAAATAAAGTATTTNAGACTTTACCAGTTCCTTTATTAAAGAAATCAGTTTTTTGTAAGTCTGCAGGCGCGAAACACAAAACAGTATTAAAAAAATCTGCGGNAATACTATTAAAAAATCATCTTATATCAGGGGCTTGCGCAAGAAATGATTGGGCATTTCTTGATAAAAGCTGTTTAACCGCNCGACCTCCCAAGAGGGTAACTGGNTCGNCCGACCTTACCGAAATTGCTTGGCGTTGCCAGATACAGCATTGAACGGGACCGCGGTAATAATATTGACCGAGATTTCATAAAAGCAGCCTCTTCACATCGGGAATCCTTTACACTGGTCAATCTCAAAGTGAGTGTGATTCTAATGCTTGCCCACGAAGGTTTCTCTTTGAAGCAGCGAATTTAGTACTTAACTGGGGTATCAGTTTCAATTTTATTGACACTTCAACCTTAGGGCCACCGGTAATAACAGTTGAGATGCCCGTTTAGTCGCTGGTGTTCCTCCTCCNCCCNGCATCGGCGACCAACACCCGGTGTCCGGCGCGCACGCGNGCTTCGACATCGGCTGCCAACGTTTTACGGTCCCGATAAGCGGCCACCTGCACCGGTAGATGATAAATCACTTCGACGCTACCCTGCCGGGGGGTAAGCAGCGTTTTGAGCAGATGGCTGTGAAACGACATGTCCCCCCACCACCCGTAAAACTCTGCCGCTTGGCCTGGGGGCGGCTGATACAGCACGGTGACCGGTTGAATGTACATCTCACAGCGTAGTTTTTCATCAAAGAACGCCGCAAAAAGTGTTGATTTGAAGGGCAGCACCCGCAGACCATCGGTTGAGGTACCCTCGGGAAANAACAGCAGCCGATGCCCAGCCAACAAACGGTTCTGAAACACGACTTTTTGCTGCTGTGCATCTTTGGGGTCCCGCCGGATAAACACCGTGCCCGTGGCGCGCGCCAACCAACCGATCCCGGGCCAGCCCGCAACTTCGGATTTCGAGACAAAGTAGATCCGCTTTCCTGCATTTAACGCAAAAATATCCAGCCANGACGAGTGATTTGCCACCACNGCTCCCGGATGANCCATCGCCTGACCGTGGCTGCAGAAACCGATGCCAAGGATTACAAAGGCAGCGCGACAAACCCCTTGGGTAATATAGGGCGTTAGCGGACGGTGCTGCCCGAATAAAGGCCACTCAACCAAGCGCAAAACCAANAAGACTGCCAGCCCACCAAACACCACCACCGCAAGTATCAATGCCCGGATAACAGCAAGCAATAGCCGCCATGGCGTCACGGCGGCGGATGGTGGCTTTTTGCCTGCATCCCAAGTCGTGCTCATCACGCCGCCCCGCTTGTGTAGTAACCCGAATACCGCGGGTTCATCCGGGCTGTATCCATCACCAGACACACATCGGTTGTGTTAAAGTCGCGGTCGATGAAAGCACCATCACCGACAAAGCCGCCCAGCCGCAGGTAAGCTTTGATCAAAGCCGGCATCTTCAGCATTGCCGCCCGGCGATCCAACCTGTCTGCAGGCAGCAGATCCATCGTTTGATAGCCCGTGGCATGCGCCCGCACACGCAGTTCGGTCGGGGCCAGATACCGCGTATGCAGGATGCTAAGCGGTCCGGCAAGCGCCGCCAAATCGCTGCCATGAAAGCTGGCGACACCGAACAGAATTTCGATCTTATGCTCGAGTACATAGGCCGCGAGCCCCGACCACAGTTGATACATCGCCATGCCTCCCCGATAGTCAGGATGGACACAGGATCGGCCCAGTTCAAGCAGATTGCGACCACTGTTTCGCAGTGCGGCGATCTGGTATTCATCTTCGGTATAAAACTGTCCTGCCCGCGCCGCCTGATCGCTCCGTAGCAAGCGATATACTCCGACAACATGCTCTAAATCAGCACGNCTCCGTCTCTCATCTATAAGTACAAGATGGTCAAAAAAAGTATCAAACCGGTCAATCTCAAATTGGTTGGTGTGGTCTACCAGCGCGCCATCTCCACCCAGCTCTTGGATAAACACCCGATAGCGCAGCCGCTGTGCGGCTTGATGGTCTTCTTGGGTTTGCGCCAAGCGTAGAGATAAATTTGACCCCGCTTTAAACATAATCAGACCACCGGTCGCTGTTTTGGCAAACTCGCATCTATCCTGAATTGATAAGATATTATTTGACACAATTCAAAGGTTATCATCAGCTAATACATCAATTAAGCTTCTTTTAACGCTGTTCGTTTTGAATGGCTGCAACCAATTCAATAAGGGTAACATCAATGACCAACTTTCCAACTTCGCGAAAATTGACAGTTACTTTAGCGTCAATCACCGATTGCACCTGCCCAATGCCCCAGTCCGGATGCTGCGGGTGTTCTACCAAATCACCGGGTTCCCAAAATACTGTCAAATTTTTCATTAGCACAAGTCCTGCCAGAGAATATTATGAATAATCTTAACCTAACCCTGTCAAATTTAATAGGGTCGCGCATTTGTCATGACCTGATTAGTCCGATTGGCGCNATCAACAACGGGCTGGAACTCATAGAACTAAAAGGCGACCAAGTTTCCTCGGAAATGAGCTTGATCGAACAAAGCTGTGCCGCGGCCGCCGCCCGCATTCAATTTTTTCGAATTGCCTATGGTACAGCGCTCGATGGCCAGATTATCAGCTATCACGAAACCGTCCGAATCATCAACGCTGCGATACAATCCGAACGCCTGATAATTTTGTGGCACCCGAAAGACGATTTGCCGCGCCGCGAAATCCAATTGGCGTTTTTGCTTTTGCAATGTTTCGAAACCGCCCTTCCGTTTGGGGGGACAATCCATGTTAATCGCGAGGAAAACACTTGGAGCATATCCAGCGGTGCTGACCGGCTTGAGATCGACCCAGCGTTATGGCGGTATCTTGTCACCACTTCCCCGCGGACCGAGATTGCACCGGCACATGTTCAATTCGCCCTTTTGCCGGAATGCGTCTTCGAAACTGGCCGCGATCTACAAGTCGAACAGACTGAGCAAATGCTGCGAGTGACTGTATAGAGCCAAAACGAAGCTCAGGCCCGGATTGTGCCATCTCCAGCAACAAGATATTTGAAGCTGGTCAATTGCATTGCCCCAATTGGCCCACGCGCATGCAGTTTTCCCGTCGCGATGCCGATTTCAGCGCCCATGCCAAACTCCCCACCATCTGCAAATTGGGTCGAGGCATTAAGCATCAAGATAGCACTATCAACACGGTTGAAAAACAGCTCCGCAGCCTGATCGTCTTGGGTCATAATACACTCTGTGTGATGGGAACTATGCGCTTGAATATGCATCAACGCAGCCTCCATATCATCCACCACCCGCACAGCGATGATACTGTCCAGAAACTCTTGTCCCCAGTCATCTTCTGTGGCTTCGATGCTGCCAGGTATGGCGTTTAAAGGCGCCGTCGCCCGCACCTCGATGCCGGCTTTGATCAGCCCGCCAACCAGCTCTTTTCCAAGATCCGCCGCCACATCGCGGTGGATCAGCAGGCATTCTGCGGCACCACAGATCCCGGTACGACGGGTTTTTGAATTTAACACAACACGCATGGTTTTCGCGACATCTGCCGCTTTGTCGATATAGATGTGCACAATACCCTCTAGATGCGCAAACACGGGCACACGCGCCTCGCGCTGCACCAAACCAACCAAGCCCTTACCGCCACGCGGTACAATTACGTCAACGCTGTCGGTCATCGTCAACAACTGCTGTACTGCAGCGCGGTCCCGCGTCGGCACCAATTGCACAGCGGCCTCGGGCAGACCGGCCACGCGCAGCCCCTCGAGAAGACAGCTGTGAATCGCGGCTGAGCTGTGAAAACTTTCCGAACCGCCGCGCAGAATAACCGCATTTCCAGCTTTCAGACATAACGCTCCGGCATCTGCCGTCACATTCGGGCGACTTTCATAAATCACTCCGATCACACCCAAAGGCGTGCGCACCCGTTTTATCTTAAGCCCCGTCGGACGATCCCATTCAGCCAGCACCTCGCCCACCGGATCGGGCTGGTTTGCAACCGCACGCAACCCATCTACGATCCCCTGAATACGTGGCTCATCCAGTAAAAGCCGGTCCAGCATCGCAGCACTCAGATTTTTCGCGCGCCCGTATTCCAGATCTTTTTGATTGGCCGCAATAATGACTGACCGCTTGGCCCAGACCGCGTCGGCGGCCGCCTCCAGCGCCAGTGCTTTCACCTCAGGCGGCGCAATTGCAAGCGCAGCCGAGGCCTTTTTTGCGCGCGCGCCAATGCCAGTCATCATAGCGGCAATATCCACATCGCCCAAACCATTTTCAGTTTTTGCAGTGTCTTTCATATCAGCACCCTATCCTTATTTGGGCTGCGATCNACGCGATCTGCCCTATATTGCCATATCATCGCGATGGATCAAGGCNGCCCGNCCAGGATAACCCAAAATAGCTTCAATTTCACGCGACTGCCGACCCATGATTGCTTTGGCCTCATGGCTGGAATAACAACTCAAACCCTGTCCCAATTCGCGTCCCTGCGCNTCTTGGATACGGACCGGATCACCGCGTTCAAACAGGCCGCTTACCGCGCTCACCCCGGCCGGTAAGAGACTTTTACCCTGTTGCAGCGCCGCCGCCGCACCGGTATCGACACANATAAAGCCTTGCGATTTCATCGCAGCAATCCAACGTTTGCGGGCGGTGCGCGGATCAAGTTGCGGCGCAAACCATGTGGCAGCGCATCCAGCATCAAGCGCTCGTAAAGGATGTAGCACTGACCCTTCGGCAATCACCATGCCACAGCCTGCGGCCATCGCGGTCTTGGCCGCCATCAGTTTGGTCTTCATCCCACCTTTTGACAGACCTGACCCCGCATCCCCAGCCATCGCCTCGATCTCAGGGGTGATCTGGTCGATCACCTCAAAGCGCTTTGCGGCGGGATCACTTTGGGGGTTGGCGGAATAAAAGCCATCAACATCCGACAATAAAATAAGCAGCCCTGCCCCCACAGTGACCGCAACTTGTGCGGCCAAACGGTCATTGTCACCATAGCGGATTTCATCAGTTGCAACGGTATCGTTCTCATTCACAATTGGCACCACATCAAGCCCCAACAAGGTCTCTAATGTCGCCCGTGAATTCAAATAACGGCGACGGTTGCTGCTGTCTTCCAAGGTAACCAACACCTGCGCTGTTATGATTTTGTGGGGTTCGAGCGCTTCTTCGTAAGCGCGTGCCAAACGGATTTGACCCACGGCAGCGGCCGCTTGGGATTCTTCCAGTGCAAGCTTTGTCGCAGAAAGACCCAAAGCACCACGGCCCAATGCAATCGAGCCTGAAGAGACCAGCACAACATCACAGCCCCGCGCCTTGAGAAAGGCCACGTCGTCCGCCAGCGCCTGCAGCCAATCGTGCCGCAGAGCGCCTGTTTTGCGGTCGACCAAGAGGGCCGATCCGATTTTTATGACTAAGCGTTTTATGTCGTCTAAGGCCGCCATTTCTCAACTTCCTCAACAACCGGCGCAAGACGCAATCTGTCCTCATCAATCTGGCCACGTACCGCGCGCAATACATCGGTCACGCCTTCGGAACTGACCCCAGACATCATCAAGACCGGGCCGCCCACCACCGTTTGCAACGCTGCACATGCCTCGGCACGTTCATCGGCATCAAGCGCGTCGATTTTGTTCAGCGCTGTCACCCTTGGCTTCAGGGCAAGATCTCCTCCATAGGCCTCCAACTCACCAATGATAGTTTGATAATCTTCGATATAGTCGGCCGAGGTGCCATCGACCAAATGCAACAACACCGAGCAGCGTTCGACATGGCCAAGAAACAAATCGCCCAGCCCCTTTCCNTCATGCGCACCCTCGATCAGGCCAGGAATATCTGCGATAACAAATTCGGCGCCATCCACCGACACAACCCCTAGATTGGGATAAAGAGTGGTAAAAGGATAATCGGCAATTTTTGGTCGTGCGTTCGATGTTGCCGCGAGAAAGGTGGATTTNCCGGCATTTGGCAAACCCAAAAGACCCACATCAGCAATCAATTTNAACCGTAACCAAAGCGTNCGCTCGATACCGTCCTGACCAGGATTAGCNCGGCGCGGCGCCTGATTGGTGGCGCTTTTAAAATGCAGATTGCCAAAGCCGCCATTGCCTCCCTTGGCCAGAAGTACCCGTTGCCCCACCTCGGTCAGATCAGCGATCACCGTCTCTTCGTCCTCNTCGAGAAGTTCGGTGCCAACGGGCACCCGCAGCACGATCTCATCTCCATTGGCCCCAGTGCGCTGTTTGCCCATGCCCGGCGTGCCGTTTTTGGCGAAAAAATGCTGTTGATACCGAAAATCGATCAAGGTGTTAAGCCCCTCGACCGCCTCGGCCCAGACAGAGCCGCCATTGCCACCATCGCCGCCGTCAGGTCCCCCGTATTCGAGATGCTTTTCACGCAGAAAGCTGACCGCTCCTCCGCCTCCGGCACCGGATCGAATATAGACTTTGGACAGATCAAGAAACTTCATTGTGGGCCTCAAATGGTTGCCCTATCAGGCGATACCGCAACTCGCAGGCAGGCTCAAGGCTTGCTTGGCTNCAATCACAAGCTTTGATAGGCAGCGGTGCGCATATCTTCTGCCAACGGCACCGCACCGCCTAAAAACTGGGTCATCAGCACACCGACCATATCTTCACGCGGATCTACCCAAAAATACGTGTCCGCCGCCCCCGCCCAGCCAAACTCGCCATCAGAGGTCGGAGCAGTCGCTGCGCCGGGATCAATCATCACCCGACCGGTCAGGCCCCACCCGTAGCCGCACAAAGGCACAGCCCCGATCGACAAAGGCAACTGGTGCGCCGTAATCCTGTTTTGTTGCAGTATTTGATGCATTTTATTTGATACCACAACCTCACCTCGCGCCGTGCGCCCGGTTAACAACATGCGCGCAAAACACATATAGTCGTTCAGGCTGGCATAAAGCCCCAGACCCCCGCGGCGAAAATCAGGCTTATCAACAGGATACATCTGACTGATATCGCGCCGCACAAGATCGTGAGGCATAGCTGTCACGGGCGGCAATCCGGTCAAATCGCCGGGCCCATACATCGCCATCAAGCGGTGCCGNTCTGCATCAGGTACGNAAAAACCNGTATCTTTCATCCCCAAAGGATCAAAAATTTCTGCCTGTAACACGGCGCCCAGATCACAGCCCAATGCGCATTCAATAACATGAGCAAGCACATCGGTCGCCACGCTATAGCGCCACGCNGTTCCNGGGTGAAACGCCAGCGGCAANGCCGCGAGCGCCGTCATCATATCCGCCATTGGTCGGTGCCCATCTGCCAAAATATTCGCCGCGCGATAATAGGGAGCAACGTGACAGCCAAGAATAAACTCATAGCTGAACCCGGCGCGATGCATCAGCAAATCTTCAACCGTNATCAACCGCCTAGCTGGTGTGACCGATCCGTCGGTGCCCAAAACNTTCATCTTTGCGAATGCAGGATCAAACAGTGCCACGGGATCAAAAAGCCGCAACTTCCCCTGATCAATCAGACGCAGGGCAAGCACCGAGATGATTGGCTTGGTCATTGAAAAAATCCGATACAGAGCTGTCTCGGGGATCGGGCGCTGGGTTTCAAACTCGGCGCAGCCTGCCCGACCTGACTGCANCACTGCTCCGGCACGCTCAACCTGCCATTCGATACCACAAAATTTTTGTGCCGCGACATAGCCATCAGCAACAACCTGCATCCGATTAGTACTTTGCAAGATCAAAGCCCCCTGTTGAGAATTTTTCATCACGCGCCATCGCCGCACTATTGTCAATCAACTCCATCCGATCTGTTCAGGCCATTCACATCGGCCAATGCCATCAAGTGGCTATATCAGATCATTCACAGCAACCCGGCGTTCGACCGCAGTCGCCGCAACGTTACTTGCCGGCGACGCCACGCGTCAACAAGAGCCTNCCCGGTCAAAACCNGCTTGTATTNATNNANGCGATCACAAGCCAAAGCGTTTGAGACNTTTATCAAAACAGTGCTTTTATAAACAATTTTTTTGCGACAGTGCTGGTCNAAGCGGCCATCTATATGGCAGCGCTATGCGNGACTTGCGCATGCATTTGAATGGCTTGGCTGATACGTCCGACCAGGCCCAGCAGAGAAGCACCGATCTCGGCCCTTCTGGTCGCACTGAATTTGCTAACTGGCCCAATGCAACCAATGCTGAAAATGGTGCCAACATTTGCCATAAAAATTGGCACGGCTACGCTGGAGACACCGGTTTGAATTTCCTCCAAGCATTCGGCATAGCCCCGGACCTTTACCTGCGCGATATCATGTTTCAATTGATCAATCTCGGTTAAGGTCTTGTCTGTATATTGCTTCATCGGCGTTTTCATCGCCGCCTTTAGCAGATCAGACCCGGCAAAAGCCAAAATGGCCTTGGAGCAGGAACAGGCATGTATTGGACGAAACCCCAGGCCCGGATGAATAAAACCAGATCGAGAGTTGGCTGGCGCTTCAACATGGATAATCTCGACCCCGTTGTTACGAATTCTGGATAAAAACACCGCCTCGTCATATTCTCCAGCAGCTTCTTTTAAGAATGGCCGTGTGGCTTCGCAGACATCGAAATTGGATTGCCCCTGCATAACCGCTGCGCGCAAACGACGGCCGATTGAATAGCGGCCCGCCGCCTCAATATCTTCGATAAAGCCATTTTCTGCCAATTTTAGCAGGGCGCGATAGCACGTTGGCTTGGGGATTTCANTTAGCTTATGCAGCTCTGTTGCCGACACCGGCCGGTCCGCTGCAGCNACATATTCCAAGACCATCATTATTCTGTCTAACTGCATAATATTCTCATTTACTAAGAAAGTTTCTTACTATATGAAAATTTTACGTCGACTTGCAATGGTTTTATCTGAAAGGGCACAGATGCAGGACAAGATTTGTTGTGGACCCGGCTACGCCTCTCCGAGCGATGCGATGCAAGCGCCACATGAAAAACTGCTTTATACAATTGCCATCTATACTGGCACGGGCATCCAAAAACCNGATTACTTGGCCACGATTGATGCCGATCCACAAAGCCCGACCTATAGTCAGGTGATCAGTCGTCTTGAGGTACCAGGCATCGGTGACGAGCTGCACCATATGGGTTGGAACGCCTGTTCTTCGTGCCATGATGTACCTGGAAAAGAGCGCAGGTATTTGATTGTTCCGGGGGTGCGGTCCTCAAACTTGCACATTGTCGATTGCCTTGATGACCCACGCAATCCAAAGCTGCATATGGTGATTGAAGGCGCGGATATCAAAGCAAAAACCAACCTTTCAGCACCACATACAGTGCATTGCTTGGGCTCGGACATCATCATTTCGATGCTCGGCGATGCCCAAGGCAACGCACCCGGCGGCTATTTACACCTCAACGAAAACTTTGAAATTGTCGGTCGTTGGGAAAATGACATGGGCGATATAAAATTCGGCTATGATTTCTGGTATCAACCCCGCCACAACGTGATGGTCAGTTCCGAGTGGGCCGCCCCCAACACTTTCATGCCCGGGTTTGACCTCGAAGAAGTTGGCCATTTGAAATATGGCCGCGAAATCCATTTTTGGAATTTCGAAGAAAAGCGCGTCGAGGAAACTAAGTATCTGGGCGAGGATGGTCTCGTGCCTCTGGAAGTACGTTTTCACCATAATCCCGACAGCACCCACGGGTTTGTCGGCGCGGCGCTATCGTCCAATATCATTCACTGGTGGAAAGACGCTGATGGCAAATGGCAGTGGGAAAAAATTATCGATGTNGAGAATGAGCCGCATCCAGAATGGCCNATCCCCGTCCCCGGTGTGATCACGGTTATTTTGCTATCGATGGACGACAAATATATCTATTTTTGCAACTGGCTGCATGGCGACATCCGGCAATATGACATCAGCGACCCTCATAATGCCAAACTGACCGGACAGGTTTGGATGGGTGGCTTGCTGGGCAAAGCGCCCGAAGTCAACGGCGTACAGGTCACCGGCGGGCCACAGATGATCCAGCTTAGCCTGGATGGCAAACGCCTCTATGTGACCACTTCGCTCTTCTCGACTTGGGACAATCAGTTTTACCCCGAAATTCGCACCAACGGTGGCTGCATGCTGATGATCAACTGCGACACTGAAAATGGCGGAATGGAAATCGATCCAAACTTTGTCGTCGATTTCGGCAAAGAACCAAACGGACCCTCACGCTGCCATGAGACCCGCTATCCCGGCGGAGACTGCACCTCTGATATCTGGCTTTAGAGATGACCGAGCGCAGAATCACACTCGCCAACCGGCAGGGTCAAACCTTTCTGGTNGACCATCGCAAACCGCTGCTGGACAGNCTTAAAGAACAGGGCGTCGANCTTCCCTACGGCTGTAAGTACGGCGGCTGCATCACCTGCGCGGCCAAGTTGATTTCAGGCGAGATACATCAAAAAGCACAGGTCGCGCTNAACAACCGTCAAATCAACGATGGCTATGTGATCCTATGCGTGGCGCGCCCNGTCACGGATTGTGTCATTGAGGTCGGGGTCGACAGCCATGACAAACTTTATCGCAACCCGTTTTTAGACCCTTTAGCCGCGCATGAGTTGAAAGCCGATATCGCGCGCCCCTTGGAGGAAAAGCAATGAGNTATATGAACCACGAAGAGCCCTATTCAGAAACATACCTGCAAGATATTCTCAGCAGTGTTAAATCCATCGCAATGGTTGGGGCCAGTGGCGATAAGACCAAGTTCAGCTATGGCGTGCTGCGGGTCCTNCATGAAACCGGTTATGACATGATCCCCGTCAACCCCGGTCTGGCGGGGCAAGAAATTCGCGGCCTGAAAGTCTATCCCTCGCTCGAGGCCATTGACCGGCCGGTGGATATGGTTGAAGTATTTCGCAACGCCAGTGAATTGCCACGCATCGCGCAAGAAGCCGTGGCAATCGGAGCAAAGGTGCTGTGGGGCCAAATTGGGGTCACCCATCCTGATGCGGCCAAAATAGCCGAAGACGCGGGTATGAAAGTGGTGATGAACCGCTGTCCAAAAATTGAATTATTCCGGCCTTTTTGGAAACCAAAACTTCACCTTTCTATATAGGGTTTTTCAGTAATGGCACAGACAATCACCAAAGGCATTAAGGCCCTTTTGGCAGAAGCCAACAAAGTGGTCACCACAATCCCACTGGACGAAGCCAAGGCACTTGTCGACAGCGACCGACATGTTCTTGTCGATCTACGTGACNTCCGTGAAATCAAGCGCAGCGGCAAAATTCCCGGTGCTTTCTCCTGTCCCCGCGGTATGCTGGAGTTCTGGATTGACCCCGACAGCCCGTATCACAAAGACATCTTCAATCAGGATAAAACCTATGTATTCTACTGTGCCAGCGCTTGGCGGTCGGCATTGAGTGCTCAGTTGGCGATGGAAATGGGTCTGGCACCGGTCGCNCATATCGAGGGCGGATTCACNGCTTGGCTCAAGGCGGGGGGCGCAATAGAAAAGGTCGCATAAACCAATTAGGCGTTGGCGGGCATTTTCTTGCCCAATGATACAAACAAACTTTGAGGCCAACCGACGGGAAACAACGCCCTGCGGCTGGCTTTTAATCAGAGACCAAACGCGAATGGTCGCACGCATTAATCNGCAAGCCGCATTCGCCCGACGACATCGATCTTTAGATTGGCTAATNAATTACAAAGTTTTTGAAATTATTTTATCTACCAGCATTAAAGTTGGCACGATCTGGTCGTTCTAACAGNTGAAGGAGATAAGTTATGTCTGAGTCAATCCAAGGAATAGCGGGCGCCAGTGGCAAAATTCCGTTACCCAATCCGGTTAAGTCCGGCGGCAATGAGAAAACGAAGCAGGCCGTGAGCCAGAACTCTACAGCAGGCGATGTCCTAGCTGCTTCTATTGACCAGACAGGCACCTACGCGACCAAAAATACGGGCGCGGCAATGGTCATGGCCGCCAGCACCACCGCAAAAGTAGCCATGGAAATCAACTCGGTTACAAATCAGGTGATCTCTTCAATGAAGAAATTGCCCGCACCAGTCGATCTGACTGCTGTGACGGAGGTCAGGAATGAGATCAAAGCAGGCACCTATATTTATGATTCAGCCAAAGTTGTAGATGCGCTTCAAAAAGCTTACCAAGATATGGTCTAACCCCTACGCTGAATACCTCTTCTGCGATACCCCTCCCTCGTGAGGGGTGTTTGTTTTTGACGATTATTTCTCATTGTCAAATTGCCGCGTCCCATAGCACCTGAATCCAATACTGGGCCCTACACCGTTGCCCTTATTCGGCTTTCACCCGGGTCTGAAACACAGTCTGTTTAGGTATGGTTATAGCGTCCTGACGACATGCAGGATTGAAACCAGCAAAAGGGCAATCTGGGATGGAACATTAAGTCTAAAGCTGTTTTTATCCAGCCTATACAGTGAAAATCCGTATCCCCGCGAAAAACTGACATGATTCTTCAAGTTACCTATGCACCTTGGTTCAAACTGGGTTATAGGCAAAGTGTAAAGTGGTAGGAGAATAACATGAAGCAGACGCGCACCGAAACCGATAGCTTTGGTCCGCTTGAGGTGCCATCAAACAAATATTGGGGTGCGCAAACGCAGCGCTCGATTATTAACTTTCCAATCGGCTGGGAAAAACAACCTGTTGCCATTGTCCGTGCGCTGGGTGTGATCAAAAAAGCCTGTGCCGAGGCCAATATGACCCTAGGCGCTTTGGATGAGCGCCGCGGCGTTGCGATCACCCAAGCCGCCAGTGAAGTTATCGAGGGCAAGTTAGACGACAATTTCCCACTGGTGGTCTGGCAAACCGGATCGGGCACGCAATCAAATATGAACTCAAACGAGGTGATCGCAAATCGCGCGATTGAAATACTTGGCGGTGTGATCGGTTCGAAAGATCCAGTGCATCCCAATGACCACTGCAATATGGGCCAATCGTCTAATGACACCTTCCCCACTGCGATGCATATCGCCACGGCAATGAGTGCCCGCGACGTGCTGTTGCCCGCGTTGGAAAAACTGCAGGCAGGACTACAGGCAAAAATTGTCGAATTCGATGGAATCATCAAAATCGGCCGCACCCATACCCAAGACGCCACCCCCCTCACCCTCAGCCAGGAATTTTCCGGCTACAGCCATCAAGTGGCCATGGGTATCCAGCGCGTTAAAGATGCATTGGGGCGGATCTATGAACTCGCCCAAGGCGGCACAGCGGTCGGTACGGGTCTGAATACCAAGACGGGCTGGTCTGAAATGGTGGCGGCCAATATGGCGCAAATCACCGGCCTGCCGTTCGTCACGGCGCCCAATAAATTCGAAGCCCTCGCCGCCCACGATGCAATGGTGGAAATCTCTGGCGCACTCAGGGTTGTCTCTGGCAGCCTGTTTAAAATCGCCAATGACATCCGGCTTCTTGGCTCTGGTCCCCGCTGCGGTCTGGGCGAATTGATCCTGCCCGAAAATGAACCCGGAAGTTCGATTATGCCCGGCAAGGTCAACCCCACCCAATGCGAAGCACTTACCCAAGTGTGTGTTCATGTGATGGGCAATGATGCCGCCGTTGGCTTTGCCGGATCACAAGGTCATTTTGAGCTGAACGTTTACAAGCCGATGATGGCCTACAACGTGCTACAATCCATGCAGTTACTTGGTGATGCCGTCTCAGCTTTTACCGATAACCTGATCAAGGATTTGGCCGCAGATGAAGACCGAATTGAAAAACTGATGCGCGAATCCTTGATGTTGGTCACATCGCTGGCCCCTGAGATCGGCTATGACAATGCCTCCAAAGTGGCCAAAACGGCGCATCAAAACGGCACAACCCTGAAGCACGAGGCGATCGCCTTGGGCTTTGTCGATGCGGATACCTTCGACCGCGTGGTGCGCCCCGAAAATATGATAGGTCCGAAATAATGACGCAGCCGGTCAATTTAAACCGGGTGCGCAAACAAAAGGCGCGACAGGAAAAAAAGATGCAAGCCACGCAAAACGTGGCAGTACACGGCCAGAGTAAAGCCAGTAAAGCCCTGCAAAAAGTGCGCTCTGATAAAGCGGTTAGAACGCTTGATGGCCACCGGCGCGACCCATGAGCGCCCGGCCTGTCAAACGTTCGCTCACACTCAAGGGTCACCGCACCAGCGTTTCGTTGGAAGACCCTTTTTGGTTAGCGTTCCGACAGATTGCCGAAGAGAAAAACACTGCTATTAACGTCTTGGCAGCCGAAATCGACGAAGCACGCGGTTTTGAGGCCGGGTTGGCCTCGGCCATTCGCATTTTTGTGTTGGAATACTTACAAGCAAAATGTGCGAGTGAGCCAAACAGCGGTACAGATTAGACGCACAAGCCAACCGTTCCGGGGGTGAGCAGGATGCAGCAAAGGTCCCGTGAGATTCGGCCTCGTATCTCCCTCAAAGTTTGGGGTTTCAAAACACTGCCTATGCGAAAACGATGGGCTGACAAAACCCGCAACAAAACGTACAATGTTTGCCTGAGCACGCCATCTGGTATAGGCAGGTCAAAAGACGCTTTGCGTGTCGCCATAGGCTGAGTGCGAATAATCCATGAGCTGTGTTGCTGTCCTTATCCCCGCCGCCGGTGCCGCACGTCGCATGCGGGGCCGCGATAAATTACTGGAGCAAATTGACGGCGTGCCACTGTTGGCTCATGTGGCAAACCGTGCCTGCGCGGTTGCATCCGATGTTATCGTAACTCTGCCAGCCGGGCCACATCCCCGCCATACATGTCTCGAAGGTCACAGCCTCGGTGTGGTTGAAGTGGCAGATCCCAGTGAGGGGATGGCCGCCTCGATCCGCGCCGGCATCACCGCGCTGCCGCATCATTGTGACGGGGTGATGATCCTGCCCGCAGACATGCCCGATCTGACACAGCAAGATCTTGCGTTGATGCTTGAGGCGTTTCGCAACCACGACCAAGCTATGATCTGCCGCGCCGCCAATAAAGACGGCGTCGCAGGGCATCCGGTCATATTTCCCACAGAATTTTTTGACGCCCTTGGCAGCTTGACTGGCGATCAGGGTGGCCGCGCCATTCTACGACAAAACCACCACCGGCTGATCAAAGTTACGCTGCCGGGAAATCACGCGCTCACCGATTTGGACAGCCCAGAGGCCTGGCAGGTCTGGCGGTCACAGCGGGTGGAAAAACCTCAGGATAAGGCTTTGAAATCCCCTCTGTGAGACGGCGCATCAGCGCGGAACCCACCAGCGCCTCGACGCATTGTCACATATGTATCACACGGTCGTAGGCATCCAACACGCTTTCATGCATCATTTCCGACAGGGTTGGGTGTGGGAATACCGTGTTTATCAAGTCTTCTTCGGTGGTTTCCATTTGCCGGCCAACCACATACCCCTGTATCAACTCAGTCACTTCGGCCCCAACCATATGCGCGCCCAACAGCTCACCAGTAATGGCATCAAACACAGTCTTGATCATACCCTCAGGTTCGCCCAGCGCAATGGCTTTACCGTTGCCTATAAACGGGAACCGCCCAACGTTGACGTCATGCCCGGCGGCTTTTGCCTTGGCTTCGGTCAGCCCCACACTGGCGATCTGCGGTGAGCAATAAGTGCACCCCGCAATGCTTTCGGGTTTGACCGGATGCGGCGCCCCGCCCGCAATTAATTCAGCCACCATCGTGCCCTCGTGACTGGCTTTATGGGCCAGCCATGGCGCACCGGCCAAATCTCCGATTGCAAACAGCCCCTCGACACCAGTGCGGCAATACTCATCGGTCACCACATGGGAGCGGTCAATCTTGACGCCCAGCGCCTCGAGCCCCAAGCCTTCGGTGTTACCGACAATCCCGACAGCAGAAATAACTGTATCAAAGGTCAACGTTTCGACCTTTCCGTTCTGCTCAATATGCGCCGTGACCGTATCTTTGCCGCGATCCAGCTGTTTGACCATTGCTTTTTCGCGAATATCCATACCCTGCTTGACAAAAGACTTCTTGGCAAAAGCCGAAATTTCTTCATCTTCCACTGGCAAAATGCGATCCATCACTTCGACCACGGTGGTCTTGGCCCCCAGTGTATTGTAAAAACTGGCAAATTCGATCCCGATCGCTCCAGAGCCAATCACTAAAAGTCTTTTGGGCATGCGTTTTGGCGTCAACGCATGTTTGTAAGACCAGACAAGATCGCCATCTGCCTCAAGACCCGGCAATTCGCGCGCCCGCGCTCCGGTTGCGACAACAACATGCTTGGCATGCAAATCCTCAGTGCCAGCTTTTGTGGTCACCATCACACGCCCCTTGCCAGACAAAGACGCGCTGCCCATTATGGCTTTCACTTTGTTTTTTTTCAGCAAATGCCCCACGCCACCGCTCAATTGCTTGGCCACGCCCCGCGACCGTTTCACCACCGCATCCAGATCATAATCAATGCCCGTGGCAGACAGGCCAAACTCTTTCGCCCGGTGCATTAAATGAAAGACTTCAGACGACCGCAACATTGCCTTGGTCGGAATACATCCCCAATTCAGGCAAATCCCGCCCATATGTTCGCGCTCTATCACCGCAACACTTAAGCCAAGCTGGGCCGCTCTGATTGCAGCAACATAACCTCCGGGTCCTGCGCCAATCACGATTAGGTCAAACGAATCTTGTGCCATGCGGCCCTCCATCAAAGATAGTTTGGTATTAAACTATCTCTGATGTCGCTTCAACAGAGCTTTGATTTAGACCGCTGCTTCTAGCTGATTCAGGGCTTTTTCGTATCCGCCATTTTCAGAAAAAATCCGTTCAGGGTCTGTATAGGGGCGGCTTAAAGCATCGTTTCGAAAAGGAAAACGCCCAAACATACGGATTACTTCTCGATGCGCTTTGGCATGTTCCAAGCTCGAGCCACCGGTGTCTTGCAGACGGGTTTTTATCAATCGAACACAGCGATCCTGATCGGGTAGATTTTCAGAATGCATTAACGGCAAGTAAAAAAACTGCCGTGCCGGTTCGTCGATACGCAAGTCCCATTTATAATGTATCGCCGATTTCGCCGCTGCCAATGCACCGCGATCGGCAGAAAACGCCTTGGCCTGACCACGGAACATATTGCGCGAAAACTGATCCAGCAAAATACAATACGCCAGCGCGCCGCTGGGATAGGTAAGCCAAAGCGAGAACTTGCCTTCCATGGCCTGTTCCCAGACCCCCATGAATTCCTCACAGATTGCGGAATCAAGCGCAGGGTCATGAATATACCACTTCGCGGGACCCACTTCATCCAACCAAAACCTCAACAGCTCTTCTGGTGCAGTCATTGCAAACACTCCACTCTTTTTTAAGCTAACACCTACAATAACTTTTGTCCGAAATGATAGTAACTTTATGCTTCACAACCGACACAAAAGTGCATCTAAGTAAAGCGTTTCAACTCATTCACTGTCTTCTTTTGCAACATCAATTGCATGTTCTTGTGCCAATTCGACCGCCACGACCGAGGCTCCGGGCGACAGAGGCATATAAGACGCTGTTTCATCAACCGCAATCGCACTGCGCTGGGTCATTCGATAACCCGCGTAGGCCGCCATCGCACAGAGCAAAAATGCGGTCACCCCAAAATAACCGTGGGGTCCAATCTGCTCCATCACCCAACCGATAGCCACCGGCCCGGCGATTGCCCCAACGCCAGTGATAAACACCAGACCGCCAGAGGCAGCCGCCATATCATCAAAATCCAGATAATCATTCGCATGAGCAATCAAAAGCGAATACAGCGGGTTTGAAAATCCGCCTATCAGCCCGGCAGCTACTAGCAAATAAATGTAATTGTGGCTGAAAAAATACCCTAGAAAGGCTCCACTTGCAGCGACAAGAGCGGTCAACAAAATCAGCAATCGCCGATCCATGCGGTCCGACAACCAGCCAAGCGGGTATTGCAGCAAAGTGGCAAAGATATAAAAGGTCGCAGCAAACATCGAAATCTGCGCGACGCTGAGCCCTACCTCGGCTCCATAGACCGCCGACATGCCAAATTGTGCAGAGAAAACACCCCCCAGCAAAAACATACCGACACAGCCTAACGGTGATATTTTCACCAGGTCGCGCAGCGACATCGGCTTGGTGGAGTCAAACGCTGGCGTTGGGCTGATCGACAGCAAAATTGGCGCAAATGAAATCGAGACCAGCACCGAGGGTATAACAAACAAAACATATCCAGACGGATCAGCCACCAGCAACAGCATCTGCGCTAATACGATCCCAACCATCTGCACAATCATATAAGCCGACAGGGCTTGCCCCCGAGTATCATTGGTGGAATCATTATTGAGCCAGCTTTCAGCGGTCACATAGACCCCAGAGAAACAAAACCCAATCACCACTCGCTCCACCGCCCAGACATAGGGGTTGGCCCAGGTTGGATAGAGAATCAAAACCGCCGAAATAAAACTTGCCAGCGCGGCGAATACCCGCACGTGACCCACACGCCTGATCATCCGTGGTGCCAGCCGCGANCCACCCAGAAAGCCTAAAAANTAGGCGGACATTACCAGCGACATGGAACTTGTTGAAAAGCCTTCTATTTCGCCNCGAATACCCANCANCGTTCCCTGCAAGCCATTGCCGACCATCAACAATAACATCCCCAAAAGCAACGCCCAAGAATTTGAAAATACTTTAACCATCAGCTGTANCCAGAATTAAAATGACACCTGTACAAGATACAAGAAACNCCAAACTGTCTGAGTGTTTAGCGACCTGTGACGTCTCAATTATTATAAATGTGCATTTTTCTGCGGCAAAAGCAGCGAGGAATCGCCATAGGAAAAAAACCGGTAATCATTTGCAATAGCATGCGCATAAATCTCTTTGATCCGTGACGGGCCCATAAGAGCCGACACCAACATCATCAGGGTCGATCTTGGCAGATGGAAATTTGTCATCAAACCGTCACACACCTGAAACGTAAACCCCGGGTAAATGAANATATCCGTGGCGCCCTCCCAAGGCTTGATNGAACCCGCCCGCGCCGCGGTCTCGATCAGGCGCAGCGCTGTCGTGCCCACAGGGATTATACGCCCTCCGGCCGCCTTCGTCGCCGCAATTTCAGCCGCCGCAGCCGTGCTTACCCGACCCCATTCGGAATGCATCTTATGTTGCATTACATCGTCGACCTTAACCGGCAAGAAGGTCCCAGCCCCCACATGGAGGGTCACGAAACTCACGCCCACCCCGATGTCTTTCAGTTTTGCTAACAGCGCCACATCAAAGTGCAGCGAAGCGGTCGGCGCGGCAACGGCGCCAGGCGTCCGCGCAAATACCGTCTGATAGTCAACCTTATCTTGCGCATCCGCCGGCCGTTTGGCGGCNATGTAAGGCGGCAACGGCATCANGCCNCAGGCCGCCAAAGCCGCATCAAAAGCAGGGCCCTGCAGATTGAACGACAGCTCAACCTGCCCATCCATGCGCGCCTCGAGNCGTGCANAAAAGTTTTCACTAAAGCGGATTTCTTCGCCATCGCGGATTTTNTTTAACGGCTTGAGCAGCGCAGACCATCTGCCATCTACAGAGGGGCTCAGCAAGGTCACCTCCATCGCGGCCCGCGTTGCCCCGCCTGCGCCCTGCCGGTGACGCCAGCCCTGCAAGCGTGCAGGAATCACTTTGGTATCATTCAACACCAAGCGGTCCCCCGGACGCAGCCATTTTGGCAAATCGGTGCAGCTTACATCCTCTATNTGNCCGGCTTGGGCCACCAAAAGCCGAGCGGCGCTGCGTGGTACGGCCGGACGCGTCGCGATCAACCGCTCGGGTAATTCAAAGTCAAAATCGGTTAATTTCATANGCTGGTACTGGCTCTTTGCATTAGTTCTTTAGCTTCGGTGCTGGACGGCGAAAAATGTCACGAAACATTCCTGGCGTGAAAGCCGATAGGGGGTTCACTAGAATTTTCGGCCTATCTGACTTTCCTTTGAGGTTGAAGCTAAAACCAATCAATCCTTCGCCTTTACGCCCNATAATGCTGGCGATCCCGTTCAGCAAGTAAATTGGCGACACCACCCCTTGCATATCCATAACGCGCTCAGCAAGATCGTAATAGCCGTCAAGAGAGACCCCGATCGAAGGCCCGATCGCACTGCTGTTGGTCAAAATAACCTGCTTCGGGGTNAGGCGGAAGGCAGCATCCACCTCGGTGAATAATATCCCTGATTTTCCAAGTTTCTCCANCAGCCCTACCACTGAAATAAAATTCAAAAGTTCGGCCACAACCGGTGCATCAATAAGACGGGTTGTGGTGACTTTCAGCTTGCCGTCAAAGTGNCCTGCNGCCCCGACAGGATCCAAACTCAAGGTAAGATCGCCACCACTGGCTTTACGAAACAATCCTGCCGCTTCCAACACCGCACCGGCATTTTTAGACTGCAGCAAAATCTGTGACCGACCCCGTTGTGGCGTNATCTGCCCCGTCACAGATGCGGCGCCGTTGACACGCGCACTAAACGCNCCCTTTAGACCATTGCCTGCAGCGAATTTGGCTTTGAAGTTATGAAGCGTAATCGTTCGCGCAACCTTTAGGCGCTTGAGCGATACATTAATCGGACCGTTGCGACCTTTACCAGCACCACCTTTCGGCAGTTTGCGCAAATCCAGTGCGCCNCCGTTGACAATAATTTCAGGAGGCTGCGCCACACCGCGACCGATAAGGCTCACCGGCGCATCCAGCCANTTGCCAATTTTAAGAGNTTTGAANTCCGCGCGTTCAAATTTTCCCTGTGAGGTCAAACCAAGAACTGCTACCCCTTGCAAACCCNGCGCCTCAAATTGTATTTCACCCAGAGAAATCGGTTTGGAAAGCGTGGCAGAAAACGCAAGGTTACCAGCTTTTTCAGCGGCTTTACGCCAACCTATTTGAGGAATATTTAACGCAATCCCGCTCAAATCAGACTTGAATTGCAGCACAGGCAAAGCATTTTTGGGCAGTGCAAGATTGATATTGGCCCGCCCAGACCCTTTCATAGTACCCGGCGGCAAGGATATCGCAAAATTTTCAAGCAACCTCTGTGACAGCTCGACCGAAGCTGTGACACTTGCGCCCACTTTGCCAGCAGCGCCAAAAGGCATATGCCAGCGGCCATCAAATGGCACGGTGTCAAGCAATCCCGATCCCGACAAATGCAGCCCTTTGGGATCGACGAACACCCTGATTTTCTCTGCACTCAAAAGATGATCACGGATCACTGCTGCACTGCTGAAATCTGTAATTTCACCCGTGGCTTCAAATCGCACCTGCTTTGGTGGCAACTTCTTTTTGAGAACGAAGTTAAACTTTGCCGCGACCTGTGCGCGTCCTTGCATGGTCTGGGTCCGCAACTTTGATTTTGAAACAAACCGGAACGGTGGTTCATCGAGAATGCTTAAAGCCGCTTCCAAACTGCTGTTGGCGATTAATTTCACCTCTGCCGGTGCCGGTTTAATGCGCGTATCTGGTATGACAAATGTGGTTCCCGCCGCATCGATCATGCCGCCCTGCGCCGCTTTGACCCAGCCCGACTCAACCCTGGCAACAAACCGTGTATCTGTCAAAGTGGCATAGCCGACCGCGTCCTGTAACGGCGGCAGAGTTTTTAAAAATTTTACCCGTGCATCACTGAACAAGAAACCCAGATGCGTACGCAGCTTTTGATTGGGTGCCGATCTGAGAGACAAATTGATATCACTCAAAGCGCCAGCCAGAATATTTGCCGCGACCCAGCGCCGCAGTTTTGGCTTCAGATCTGACGGCCAATAGCGCAAAATATGCTCTGGTGTGGCAGACCCTGACGTCAGGTTTAACGCCCAGCGCCAGCCATCAGGCTCTGCGGCGGCGGCTCCGTCGACGGCAATTTTTCCTTCAGGCAACGTTATAGCCAAACGCCCCAGCTTGACCCTGAGCGGATCAAATATCAGCTTAAAATCCATTGCAACCTGATTAAGAGCAACTTCGCTGGCCAAATTCAAATAGGGCTTGGCAACCACATTCGACAGTTCAAATTGCCCCAACAACCCCTCCGGCAACCCATTACCTTCACCCAGTAGAATCGCCTGCCCACTGGCTGTTGCTGTGACCAAATCACTCTGCAGGGAAATCGTATCAAACGTCAGTCGGCGGCTCGCAGGATCAAAGGAAAAATAACTGCTGGCGCTGTCAAACGGGATGGGCTGAGTATTTTCATTCGGTTGCAAAACACCCGCACCGATCTGCAACGACGCATTCAGTGGTTGCAGGACCCCGAAGGTGTCAAAACCTGTGCGCACCGCCCCAGAAATTGGGGCCTCCAGCACACCCAACCAAGCCAGCGCCGGGCTTTGGAGTGCCAGATCAGCAGCCACCATATCTTCAAAACTGACCCCCAATTCAATCGCGCCTGATCCGATGACACTGGTAGCGTTTACCGCGATTTGCGAGGCGTAAGACCGCGTACCCAAAACGGTAAAATCGGCTCCCAGTTGCAATGCGTCGCCCACGCGTTGCAACTGCAAGCGCCCCCCATCAACATTCCAATTGCGCGCGGCGCGATTATCTTCATATCGCATGGTCAAATTGGTCAGCAAAAATTCCTCAAACTCGGCAAGCGCCGGACGCTGCAAGGCGCTGTCGACAGCAGCCAAAAGCGAACTGAGTGTCCGGGCCGTGCGGGTTTGATTCATCGCCACGTTGAAGTGACCTTCAGCATCCCGGCGCAGGGTCACAAATGCCCCGGACATTCGCACAGCTTTAAGACTGATCCTGCCGCTCAATAGCGCCTCGGGCGACAAGGTCACACCAACATCGGGGAAGCTCAACAAATGGCTCTGATCCGCATTGCGCAATTCAACATCTTGCAACGCAATGCTCGGGTCCCAGCGGTCACCAATGACCAACTCCCCCGACCGGAAGCGAATATCAAGATTTGGATAGGCCTCGGCAATCTGCTTTTCCACTCGCTCCTGCAACCACAAAGGCATTGACAGACTACGTCCCGGCAATTGGCTGACACCCACTGCGATGGCACCAAAACAAAGCACCAGTAAGACCAGAAGCCACCGCAATGGTCGTCGCTTTCTGACGACAGTCGTTTCCACCGGTTCGGGTTTGGGTGTTTGTATTTGTTTGGGTGCCACGCTGGACCTTGTTATTGGGTTTATCCTGAGTTGATATTGCAATAGTACACCGCTGATGCAAACCAAATGATTGAAAGGCACACCAATGAGCGATCTACCCACTGCGGCTCCAGCCGTTGCCTTGCCTCGAGATGGCGGAAGCGTACTT
Organism: Marinovum sp.; assembly: GCA_002684375.1. Lineage (GTDB taxonomy): Bacteria > Pseudomonadota > Alphaproteobacteria > Rhodobacterales > Rhodobacteraceae > CPC320. Next base: position 17,271 of record NYVC01000003.1, on the reverse strand, counting down.
GATATTTCCAATCTGCGACCTGATTGGGTGGTGCTGTTTTTCTATTCCCGTGACAACACATCAGGCTGCACAAAAGAGGCTTTGGCGTTTACCGCCCTACAAGCCGATTTTGCCGCTCTTGACACGCAGGTCATTGGCATTTCGAAAGACAGCGTCTCCAGTCATGATAAATTTGTCGCCAAATATCAGCTGACGGTCCCCTTGTTATCAGATGAAAGTGGCACCGTCAGCGAAGCGTTTGGAGTTTGGAAAGAAAAATCCATGTACGGAAAAACCTACATGGGCATAGAACGGTCGACCTTTTTAATCAACGGGACCGGACAGATCGTATGCGAATGGCGCAAGGTCAAAGTACCCGGCCATGCCGAAACTGTGCTGCAGGCTTTGAAAGAATTATAATGCAGATCACCCTNACNCAGATGGCAGTNAANNTCTTAAACACNAATGACGGGCGCGAAAAGACCGCATTGTCGCGGCGATATGCGAAAGACTGGCGCNCCGCCCGCGCCAANGGCACCTCAATCGCCGTCGGCACGGCCAATCCGCCGCAACATCCGGCGCGCCCCGAAAAGCCNGATTTGCTCAGCCCACGCGATGTTCCCAAGCGAAAACCTGGCACNTTGGATGGTCAGATTGCCCTGCTACACGCCGTGGCGCATATCGAGCTTAATGCCGTTGACCTCCATTGGGACATTATTGCGCGGTTTTGCCATGTCGACATGCCCATGGGGTTTTATGACGATTGGGTGCAAGCGGCAGACGACGAATCAAAACACTTCAACCTGATGTGTGATTGTCTTGAGGCNTTGGACAGCCATTATGGCGCATTGCCCGCACATGCCGGGATGTGGCGCGCCGCAGACGACACTGTTGACGACTTTAAGGGGCGGCTTGCTGTCGTTCCTATGGTCCTAGAGGCACGCGGTCTAGATGTAACACCGGGTATGATCGAGGTGTTCCGAAAAGCCGGCCTTACCCAAGCNGTTGATGCACTTGAAGTGATCTATACCGAAGAGGTCAGCCACGTCGCCTATGGATCAAAGTGGTTCAACTTTCTTTGTGGACGCGAGAATCAGGACCCAAAACCAGTGTTTCACGCACTCGTTAAACAGTATTTCCACGGCGCGCTAAGGCCGCCCTTTAACGAAGAAAAACGAGCGGATGCCGGTTTGCCGCCAGATTTTTATTGGCCGCTAGCCGCAAATAGTCGCGCAGCAGCAAGCAGTAACAACCTTAAAAAGAAATAATTAAGTGGTGATCTTTCTAAAGATGTTCCCTGCAAAGAATTGGCTTGATTATATGCGTGGCTTTCGTCTAGCGTTCAAGCGGTTGTGGCCAATCATTTGCAAACGGCAGAACAAAGGCGACGCAGATGTAATTANGAGACGNAGGCGGAGTTTAGGTTGCGTAGNAAGCTTGTCACAAAGTTACACGATGTAAGTGCGCGCTATTTCCCCGAGCGCCGGGTGTTTTTTAGCACTCAAAAAGGCATGAGATATCTGCATGTGAAAGCGAAGACCCAGATGCTGGTGTGCCTTGGAGCAGCAACATTTGTGATCTGGACAGCTATCAGCACTGCTTTTCTTTGCATCGACCTGCTGGGCGCGGATAATTTTCGACAACAGGCCAAACGAGATGCGGATTTTTATCATCAAGAATTATCAAATTTAAAGTCTGACCGCGACGCAAAAACGGCCCAAGCCAACAGNGCTNTAGATACNTTTACTCGGGCGATAGACTATGCCGATCAACTGCAATCTCAGCTTCTGGANTCGGAACTGCAGCGGCAAGAAATGCACAGNGCTTTAAGGATTTTGCAGGAAAAGCTGGCAGCAACACCACTTGCCATGTCCCCCACCAACGCCGAAGCTGAGCAGACGGCAATCGAGAATAGAGCCGCCGCTGACTTGACGCCCGCACCCGGGATACAAAGTAAGNCCGCGGTTGAACGCTTGGTCGCTATCTTGGAAGAAACCACCGCGGAACGCGATCAGGTCCTTGCGCACAGCCACAAAATAATTGGCCAAACCGACGAGCTAAAACTTGAGCTACNGCTCACAGAAGAAAAAAATCAGCGTATNTTTCGCCAGCTCGAAGACGCTNTGACTATTTCGGTACAGCCTCTGGACAAAATGTTTCGCACCGTAGGACTGAACACAGAAACGCTACTAGAATATGTGCGGCAGGGCTATTCGGGATTGGGAGGTCAGGTCATGCCTCTCACTTTATCCACTCGGGGCGAACCCCTTGACGCAAATACGTTGATGATGCAACGGCTTTTGCAACAAATGGACGAGNTAAACCAATACCGAATCGCTGCACAGAAAGCCCCGTTTGCCATACCCGTTTTGTCCAATTTCCGCTATACTTCCGGCTTTGGCCAACGTTGGGGACGGCCCCATAACGGGGTGGATTTTGCAGCACCAAACGGCACACCGATCCATACAACGGCAGATGGTACAGTCAGCTTTGCCGGTTGGGAAGGGGGCTATGGACGGCTGATAAAGATCCGCCACGCTTTTGGAATCGAAACCCGATATGCACATTTATCAAAAATCCGCGTAAAGAAAGGCCAAAGGGTCTCGCGTGGCGACCGGATTGGTGATATGGGCAACAGTGGAAACTCCACCGGAACGCATCTGCACTATGAAGTGCGCGANGGTGGAAAGGCCGTAAACCCGATGAGATATATCAAGGCAGCAAAAGATGTTTTCTAAAAGTAAAATCAACGAACCAACCCAATCCGANGATAGCGCGGCTGCCGCTGCAGGCGCAGTTCCAAACAAAACCTCTTCGAAACCGCAAGATTTCAAGCCATCTGCGCCAAAGGCCAAGCCTCCGGCTTCTATCCTGTCTTCAGACCTGCATATTACCGGAAACATTAAGACAACTGGTGATATNCAGATCGAGGGAACTGTCGAGGGCGATATCAGAGCGCATCTTTTGACGATTGGAGAAACAGCCACTATCAAGGGGGAANTAACCGCCGATGACGTTATCGTCAATGGTCGTATCGTTGGTCGGGTACGCGGCATAAAAGTGCGGTTAACAGCCTCTGCGCGGGTAGAAGGCGATATTATTCACAAGACCATTGCGATCGAATCCGGAGCACATTTTGAAGGATCCGTTCAGCGACAAGACGACCCTTTGACAGGTAAGTCCAAAATACCGGCTGCGAAACCGCAATAGATCATAANATTAAACTATGTGCTACGCCGCGAAACCCGTTATGATGAGAGCTGTTTTGCGGCAGGGTTATGCGTCGAGTTCGGCGTCCCAATACAGAAAATCGATCCAACTTTCATGTAAGTAATTTGGCGGAAACTTTCGGCCNACATTGCGCAGTTCCTCNGCACCGGGTGNNCTNGTCGGTTTGCGCAGCGACATTCCGGCGCGGCGCAAGCTTTTTGACCCCTTTCTCATGTTGCAAGGTGAGCAGGCTGCCACAACATTTTCCCAGCTGGTGNTACCTCCGCTCGCACGGGGCACGATGTGATCAAAGGTCAATTCTCCCTTTTTGCCACAATACTGACAACAGAACTCATCGCGCAAAAAGAGGTTAAATCGCGTGAAAGCCACACGTTTACGGGGTTTCACATAATCTTTTANAACNACAACTGAGGGCACTTTNAGCGTAAGACTGGGACTGCGCACAACGTGATCATACTCCGCGACAATCTCGACCCGATCCATAAAAGCTGCCTTCACAGCATCCTGCCAGGACCACAGCGACAGCGGGTAATAGGACAAAGGGCGGTAATCAGCGTTTAAAACCAATGCCGGATTTTGCTGCAAAGNTGATGGTTCGCGCACAAATGATACCCTAAAATCAGTCTCCATTCACCCCAACCTCTGCTGTGCCTGCCCTATCCGATGGCCTACTCTGTTAGCCCAGCGTAGAATACTATATATGGTATTTGCAATCACAAAAACCCACCATAATATGTTGACCATAGCTTATTTTTTGTCTGTGAAAGTCTGAGAACAACTTCTAAATTTTCTAATTGTATATCATAGACTAAGTTTATCCCGCATGAACGCAAGCGCAACGCTCAGCCCGTCCTCAGCTATTCCATGCCCTGTACCTTTCATCACATGCGCGAAAACCTCTTTAAATCCAGATTCTTGCAACACCTCGGCGGCCTGTGGCATCGATTGTATATCCACAACATCGTCNATATCACCATGCACCAGTAAAACTGGTGGACGCGAAATCACCTGATCCACCAACAGTTCTGGTGCCAAAAGGCGACCTGAAAATCCAACCACACCCGCCACCGCATCTTCCCGCCGTGGTGCCACATGCANGCTCATCATCGTTCCCTGTGAAAAACCGAACAATACAACCTGTTCGGGCAAGACATCCTCATCCACCATCAGCGCATCAAGAAACGCATTAAGGTCTTCTGCAGCGGCGAGCATGCCACGCTCTGCCTCTTCCTCGCTGGACGAATCAATCCAAGGAATCGGAAACCATTGAAAGCCCATCGGCGCGCCGGCGCAGTCTTCTGGCGCATCGGGCGCCACAAAAAGCGTGTCGGGAAGATGTTCTGCCAGCGGATCTGCCAAGCCCAATAGATCGGCCCCGTTGGCACCATAGCCATGCAGAAAAACCACCACCGAATGGGTACTGCCCGATAGAGGCTCTCTGCGACCTGCGTTTAATACTCGCGTCATGCTATACCTTCTTTGTTTTTGATCACCGCATAATAGGCCCACAACAATCGCGCCGCAACCGACCGCCACGGAGACCATGCCTCGGCCATTTGCCGCAACGCGCGTTCTTTTGGGCGCTGAGGCAGGTCAAACAGGCTGCGCGCAGCCTCTTGAAGCGCCAGATCGCCCGGGGCAAAAATATCGGGGCGCGAAAGAGAAAACATCGCATATATTTCTGCCGTCCAAACACCTATTCCCGAAACTTCGGTCAAGACAGTGATCACCTCAGCATCGTCACATTGGCGTAATCGGGTGAAATCGATCCCTGATGCGGCCAGGGCGCGCGCGTAACGAATTTTTTGACGGCTCANCCCTGCCGCCCGCAACGTGTCATCATCGGCGGACATAATCGCTTTGGCTTTTGTCATATGCGCACTTTGCAGACGCTTCCAGATCGCCGCGGCAGAGGCCACGCTGAGCTGTTGGCTGACAATCGCGTTGAGCAGCGCGTCAAAGCCATCCGCACGGTTGCGCAGCGGCAGCGGGCCAGTGGCAGAGAGAGCAAACGCAAATCGAGGTTCGCGCTGTGCCAGCCACTCNGCCCCTTCAGCCAAAATGTCATCAGTCATTATCTTTTTTTGTGCAGTCAAAACAAAGCCTCTCAGGAACCGTCGGTCAATATTGGGCAAACCGGCTTGCCTTGGGCTTCAAACCAGCCTACCGATGGCCAATGCGGTCAACGTCACCTTATATTATGGCCAAACGCAACCTCATTGTTCTGGTTCTCGCCAACGCGCTTTTAGGCGCCCAAATGCCAATGATGTTTACCATCGCTGGTTTGGCGGGGCAATCTCTGGCGGTGAATGCCTGCTATGCCACCTTACCGATCACAATGATAGTGCTNGCCTCAATGCTCTGCGCNTCCCCCTTGTCGATGTTGATGCAACGCTACAGCCGCCGGGTTGGTTTTTGGGTCGGGGCGGCCGCGGGAATGACGGGCGGTGTTATCGGGGCCTATGCTTTGTACGTTGGGTCGTTTCCAATATTCATAGCCAGCAGTTTTATCAGCGGTATTTATATGTCTGCGCAGGGCTTTTACCGCTTTGCGGCAACCGATGGCACAACGCCACAGTTTCGCCCAAAAGCAATCTCCTATGTGATGTCAGGCGGCCTCGTAGCCGCCGTGCTGGGCACCGAACTGGTTAAGCTTACTTCCGAGCTCATGATCATCCCCTTTGTTGCCAGTTATATCACGATTGCGCTGCTCAACTTGTGCGGCGCGGGCTTGTTCTGGTTTCTAAAATCGCCAGATCTAGACCCAANACCCACAGCCCAACGCCCTGTGCGCAAACGTATCGAGATTTTAAAAGACCCCAAAATCACCGCAGCCATTGCCTGCGCTATGGTCACTTATGCGGTGATGAACTTGGTCATGACCTCGACGCCTCTGGCGGTCGTGGGATGCGGCTATAGCACCAATAATGCCGCAGATGTTGTACGGTTTCACGTGTTGGCGATGTATCTCCCCTCATTTTTCACCGGACATCTTATCACCCGTTTCGGAACTGAAANAATCATCGCTGGCGGGCTTGCTTTGCTGGGTCTGGCCAGCTTGATCGGCTTAAGCGGCACCACGCTGCCTTATTTTTTCGTGACCCTCATACTGTTGGGCTTGGGTTGGAATTTTGGGTTTATTGGTGCCACCACAGCGCTGGTAAATTCCCATAGCCCCNATGAACGCGGTCGTGTCCAAGGAATGAATGATCTATTTGTTTTTGGCGGTGTCACTATGGCCTCGTTTGCCTCGGGTGGATTGATGAACTGTGCCGGAGGCACACCCCAAAGTGGCTGGGACGCGGTCAATCTGGCAGTTGCACCGCTGTTGTTACTGGCAGCGATGGCTCTGGTGCGACTGATCAAAAACCACCAAAATGGGCAGTTATAAGCGCGCTACCACCGCCCNGTTGCAGCCTGCAGCAGCAGTTGGGCTTTGCTGACAAACGGACGCGGCCCCTGCAAGCCAGACAGGACCCGCTCGGGGTGATGAAAGGCTTCCTTCAAATAGCTTTCGGTCTGCCAACCACACAACAGCGCCGCCCCAGACTTGGATGAGATCGAGCTGCGGTTACTGCGGGCCATTGCGAGCCTCTTCAATCCCTGTTCGGCCAGGTCGCGTACCGATTCAGAAGTGAGCTCCAACAAGGGATGACGTTTTTGTGCCAGCAATTGCGGCACCGCCCGAAACCAGTTCGACAGACCCGTAGAAAAAGCAAAGTCTCGAACCACTTGCGGGTCTGAGCGCCCCAAAATCCCCGTGGCAACCACCAGCAAATGACCCGAGGTGCAATCGATATAATGCGCGAACTCTGCGTCATTTTTAAAGGGCTCATCATAAATATCCCAGCGTCTGGCGGTGACCAGATCGCGCAAAAGTACCGCAGCTTGGGAATCAATAAGCGCCGCCAGAGGCGTCACCACCTCATGACGGCGCACCGGCTTTTGCGCCGCTATCTCATCCAGCGCATCACACCACCACTGCAGCCGCATCTCGGCAAGCATCTGTTGTTGGGTAACCCACGGCGCGCGGGCCACCTCCAAGTTAAAGGCAAACAGCGCAAACAATACCTGCCGGGCCTGAACGGGAGCTGCCATTACTGCCAGGAACCGCGTGGGATCACCACGCTCGACGAGCGCCGCACAGGCATTGAGGTCGGATGAAGCAAACACTGTGGACCCTCTGACGCAAGACAAGACAATGGGCGGCTACGGCGCTGCCATATNTCCTTTNGTGCAAAACATAGCTCTGTTTTTCCACGCTGCCAATTGTGTTCACTTCTCAGTGTGAGACACCGTGGCGTACGTCCCTTTATATTAAGTAGATATCTCTTTCAGGCAGTCTCGATTGTCTTACGGGTCCCGACACGATACGACTTCGGTCAGAAATAAGTTGATTTTGCANGATAGGGTTTGCAGAAGGCTTTATCAAAAATGCAGATCAAACCGCCAATAGGAGTATGAGAATGTCAGACGGAACCCAAAATCTGGATGAGATGAGACATCAACATGATCTGCGCAACGCTCGATTGGCCAAATTGGAAGCACTGCATGAGGCCCTGATGATCTGCGCCGATGTCGCCGAAAAATCTTTTCTGCATCAGGACAACAAAGCCGAAGGCGCCTCCGAATGCCTGTCACGCATCCGCTCGCTGCATCAGATTGTCGAAAACCAGCTTGAAGCAGAAAGTTAATGCTCCGGCCCATAAGTTCCGTGAAACGGCAGGGAACCCCATCTTACACGACTGAAACACGCTTTATTAAATCGGCAAACCACGGCCATTTCTGTGCTGTCATATCATGACTGACAATAAACACCGGACGTTGAAAAACTGGTGCACGCGGTAATGNAAACAACCGGCGCTCAGTCAGATCATCGGTTACCATGTAACTTGGCAGATACGCAGANCCGCCACGCTCAAGCAGGTACTCATGGGCGCGCACGGGTGAATCAAAACTGATTTTTGCCGTACCAGCATCATAATAAGCCTCACCATGGGCGCGGCGGTACTCTTCTCCGTAGTCCACGAAAACGTAGCCCGGATCATAGGCGATCGGGCTGTCGGGCCGGTTTGAATATAAAACCAGCTGATCCAGCGCGATCCGGTGCGCCTGCTGCCCGATACGCGCCAATGGCGTATAGCTTAAAACCACATCAACCCAGCCCGAAACCATCCAGTCCTGTAATTCCTGCACCCCGCCCTGATAGACCGAGACCGCCATATTAGGTTGCTCCGACAGGATACCATCAAAAATCCGTTTTCCCGGCCCAGACCAAAGATCACTATGACAGCCAAAACTGAACAGGCTGTCCATACCATCCGGCAAACCCGCTTCATTCTGGGCCTGCCGCCACAACCCGGTCATCACCCGGGCATAACGCAACAACTTCGATCCCGCTGGCGTCAGCGTGGTGCCTGATTTGTGCCGGTTAAGCAAAACCTGCCCCAGATCTTGCTCCAGTATTTTCAATCGGGCCGTCACCGTAGACTGAGTCACGTTCATTTTTTCCGATGCCCGCACCAGACTGCCCGTTTCGACGATCGCGATAAACGTATGCAAAGACACGATATTCATGGGTTACCACTTTATAATGCAAAAATTTTGCACATTATAGTCAAATAATTTTGTTTTTCAAAANANTTATNCTGTGGCAANGAATAACGAACCGCAAATGAACACTCTTAATACCTGACAGAGGCAGCGATGGCACAACAACAGATCACCAGCGCAGACACCGTATCTCGCGANGCTTTTATCACCACCATGCGTCAAGTTGCGGCCAGCGTCGCAGTTGTCACCACTGATGGACCCGCCGGTCGTTATGGGGCCACCGTTAGCACGTTTTGCTCNGTTTCCGCCGATCCGCCAACTGTTCTAATCTGCCTAAGCGCCGAGCGGCGCATCGCCAAAGCGGTGCGCGACAATCAATACTTCTGTGTCAACCTGCTGTCCCAGAACCACATTGCCATAGCCAACCGCTTTGCCGGAATGGATGANGCCCGGGTCAGTGACCGCTTTTCCGGCATNGATCACTATGGCGCGCGCGGCGTTTCACCGGCATTGGATGCCGCGACTGTCTTTTCTTGCAAGACAGAACACTTAGTTGCCTCGGGCAGTCATCTGGTGGTGATCGGGCAGGTCACTGCGGTGCGCGCCGGTGATCCCGCGCCGCTGACCTATCTGAACGGCGGCTATCACGCGCTGGTGCCTGCACATTCTGTCCACAACCAAGTCACATAGACCCCCGCCTAAAAAGGATCAAAAATGACCGATTATACGCACTATAAAATGCTAATCGACGGGCAGTGGGTCCCCGCNTCTGACNGTGCTNAATTTAACAGCCTGAACCCGACAACCGGCANGGTTTGGGCCACGGTTNCCGAGGCCACGGCCGAAGACGTAGACCGCGCTGTCTGCGCCGCCGACCGCGCCTTTAACCAAGGCCCCTGGCCTGCAATGTCTGCCTCTGAACGTGGACATTGCCTGCGCCGGCTGGCGATGCTGTTAGCGGAACGCTCNGACGAGCTTGGCACGATTGAAACAACTGACACCGGCAAAATGCTAAAAGAAACCCGCTGGCAGGCCAAGTATATCTCTGAATTTTTTCATTTTTTCGCGGGCTGTGCCGATAAGATACACGGCGAAACCCTGCCGATTGATAAACCTGATATGTTTGTCTTTACCAACCGTGAACCGCTGGGCGTGATCGCCGCAGTGGTGCCCTGGAACTCNCAGCTGTTTCTATCGNCGGTCAAAATTGGCCCAGCGCTTGCCGCGGGCAATACCATCGTCCTCAAAGCTTCCGAATTTGCCTCAGCAGCGATGTTGGAATTTGGCAGTCTGATTGCCGAAGCAGGCATCCCAGACGGTGTGGTCAATATCGTCACCGGACATGGGGATCCCTGCGGCCGGGTGTTGACGTCACACCCATTGGTGGCGCGGATATCGTTCACGGGCGGCCCCAACGCAGCGCGTCACGTAATCGGCAACTCGACGCATAATTTTGCAGAAGTATCCCTTGAACTGGGCGGGAAGTCTCCGATTATTGTGTTTGAGGATGCCGACATCGACAGCGCNGTCAACGGTGCAGCCGGAGGCATTTTTGGNGCTTCAGGCCAAAGCTGTGTGGCTGGNTCAAGACTGCTTTTGCACGAGGCTATTGCCGATCAATTTATCGAAAAAATGCGGGCCATCGCCACAGGGGTCAAAATAGGTGACCCCATGCTGGAGCAGACGGAAATGGGGCCACTTTGCACGTTTGGCCAGTTAGAAACAATTGAGCGCGAGCTGGCCCACGCCAAAACCGAAGGCGCAACAGTCATTTGCGGTGGGCAGCGCGCCAAAGCCGGCAGCGATATGTTCTTTCAACCAACTATTGTTGCATGTCCAAGCCCAGACCTGCGCATTGTCGACACTGAATTATTCGGCCCCGTGGTCACAGTCTTGCGCTTCAAAGACGAAGCCGATGCCATTCGTCTGGCCAATCGCAGCGAACACGGGTTGGCGGCGGGTATTTTCACCCGCGCTAGCGCCCGCTCGCTGCGCGTGGCGAAAGCGGTGAAGGCAGGCATTATCTGGGTCAACACCTATCGCGCCGTCTCACCNGTTGCCCAATTTGGCGGCATGAAAAACTCGGGATACGGCCGGGAAAGCGGCTATCAAGCCGTTTANGATTACACCCGCCCAAAAACCGTCTGGGTCAACACCTCCGATGCGCCTTTGGGCAGCCAGTTTGTAGCACGCTGAGGCGGTCACCATAAATATTCACCTAAGGGAGGAAGATATGAAATTTCATTTGGCAATTAATCTTGAGCGAATGGACGACAGCACCGATATGACGCAGGTCCGGGATCATACCCTTGAGATGGTGCAGATGGCCGATCGGGCCGGATTTGAAGTGGTCTGGGCAGCAGAGCATCACGCCCTTGAAATGACCATCGCGCCTAACCCGTTTCAACTGTTGTCCTGGTGGGCCCAACACACCGAGCAGATAAGGCTNGGGGCAGGCGTGGCAAACGCCGCGTATTGGCATCCGATTAACATTGCCGGGGAGGCGGCGATGCTCGATCTAATCAGTGGCGGGAGGCTGGAATTTGGATTGGGCTCAGGCGCTTACCAGCGTGAATTTGATCGGATGAAACCCGGGCTGGATCAAAAGGACAGCTGGCAGTATATGCAGGAAATGCTGCCTCTGGTGCAAGACCTCTGGCGGGGCGATGTCGCGCATAAAGGACGGTTTTGGCAGTTTCCAAGCGCCACGTCCTGCCCCAAACCTCTACAGAAAACTGTACCAATGTGGGTCGCCGCACGCTCACCGATCACCTTTGACTATGCGGTTGCCAATGACTGNNACATCATGAGCTGGCCGCTCACCCTGCCCTTTTCCGAGGCAGTAAAATATCGCACTCAACTAGATGAAGCGATTGCCAAAAATGGCGGCACATACGCGGGACGCTTTGCCATGATGCGCCACACCTCTGTCTATGAGACCGCCAGTGATCNGCAATCAGCACTGGATGCCACCCGCNGGGTACTGTCACAATTTGGCAATTTGATCATGAAATCTGGCGAAGTCAGAAACGGCTTTCCCGATCCTGTGCCTCTGGAAAGTCTGGACGGCAATTTCCGGGTTGAACCCAAAATGCTCGAAGANAATTTGATGTTTGGCTCGCCCAGTCAAGTGATTGACAAACTCGGAAAATATCAAGAAATCGGCGTTGACGCCTTTATCTATTATGCCAGCATGGGGCTTGGCATGGAACAGCAACNACGATCCCTGCAGCTTTTCATTGAAAATGTGATGCCTGCCTTTAACAACAGAAAGTCTTGAAATGCCCGCTGAAATTCGACGAACCCTTTTGCAAGTTCAAACCACCCGGATCGAAGGTGGCCAGACCGTACCGGTGCCGACAAAGCTGATCACGGCATTAGCGATCATCAAGAACCCTTGGTTCGGTCGCGGCTTTGTCGAAAACCTGCGCCCAGAAATTCAGGACGTCTGTCCCGAGCTTGGCAAATTGCTNACCGANATGATCCTTGANGTCACTGGGGATGCGCTTGAGGGGTATGGCAAGGCGTCGGTTGTCGGCATGGGCGGTGAATTGGAACATGCACAGGCGTTGACCCATTCGCTGTGGTTCGGCAATCAATATCGAGATGCGGTCAAGGCCAAAACCTATTTGGCGTTCAGCAACACCCGCGGTGCTGCGGGNTGTCCACTGATGATCCCGCTGATGGANAAAGAAGATGGTGGCCGCCGCTCGCATTACCAGACCATTCATACCAATGTGCCTGACGCGCCAGCCGAGGATGAGATTATCATTGCTTTGGGCGCCTCTNTCGGGGGCCATCCGTTGCACCGCATTGGCAATCGCTATGATGACCTGCGCGAGATGGGGCGGGATGTTGACAATCCGGCTGGCGTATAACAGCGATGGCCATTACCGCAGACGGCACAGCCTATGATCTCTTTGGCCCGCAGCATGCCCCCGCAGTTGTTCTTATTCATGGGCTGGGGATGACGCGCGCCACATGGGATGATATTGTGCCGGTTCTGGCCCGGAATTTCCGCGTGGTCACCTATGATCTATCTGGCCATGGCGACAGCAGGTTACCCAGTACAACCCCAAGCCTGACAGTGTTGTCAGAGCAATTAAAAACCCTGTTGGAGACGCTCTCAATCCCACAGGCGGCATTGGTCGGATTTTCTCTGGGAGGTATGATCAACCGGCGTTTTGCAATCGATTACCGCGATATTGTCACTGCTTTAATCGTTTTAAACTCTCCACACGAGCGTGATCCGGCAGCCCAGCGCCTCGTAGANGAGCGCGCCGCACAAACCAGCGCAGGCGGGGCGCAAGCCACGATAGATACCACCCTTGAGCGATGGTTTACATCAGAGTTTCGCAAGAAATCTGCTGAAACTGTTGCCAAAATACGTCGTTGGGTGCTGGCCAATGATNCTGAAAATTATANCCAAAACCGTCAGGTTCTGGCCGCCGGCGTGGTGGAATTGATCCGACCCGATCCACCGCTGACCGCACCCTGCCTTGTCGTCACTTGTGAACACGACAGCGGGAGCACCCCACAGATGTCACAGGCGATTGCCGCAGAAATTGCCGGATCTGAGATTTTGATCATACCAGAGCTGCAACATCTTGGCCTCATCGAACAACCTGCGCTGTTTTCTGCCGCAATCAACGATTTTCTTACCCATACGCTGCAACCTTCTGGACAATAAAGGACACAGACAAATGACAATGATGACCGGAGGACAAGCGGCAGTCGAGGCGCTGAAAACCGAGAAGGTAAACCATGTGTTTGGGCTGATCGGATCAGCCACTATGGAAATATTCGACGCTTTATATGACGCGCCTGAGATCAGTTTTATCGGCATTCATGATGAGCGAACNGGCACCCATATGGCCGATGGCTATGCCCGCGCCAGTGGCCGGACAGGCGTGGTNCTAGCGGGTCANAATGGACCCGGCGCAACCAATCTTGTCACCGGTCTGGCGCANGCAATGGCGGCCTTTTCACCCGTTGTTTCGATCGCCGGGGCCTTGTCCACCGCGCATCTGTACCGCGATGCCTTTCAAGAGGTCGACCAAGAGGCGCTGTTCAAACCAATCACAAAGAAAACNTGGACCGCCCCCTCAGCCGACCGTATCCCCGAAATGTTTCGCGAGGCCTTCCGCGTCGCCAATGCCCCGCGCAAGGGGCCGGTCCAATTGAATCTGCCGCGCGACGTCTTATCGGCGCAGGCTGATTATGCACCACTGCAGTCTGTCGACGAATATCGGCCCGGCGCCGCTCCAGCCGGAGAGGCAAGCGCCATTGCTCGGGCGGCTACGAGGCTACTTAGTGCGAAACGTCCGGTTATCATCGCCGGTGGCGGGATCAAAAATACTGAGGGCCACGCCGCTGCTTTGGCCTTGGCGGAGGCATTAAATGCGCCGGTTGTGACTTCACCCGGCCACGGCGACGCCATCNCCTTCGGTCATCCGTTAAACGCNGGCCAGATGGGGCCGCGCGGCAATTTGGTNGCCTCGNAACTGGTCAAAGAGGCAGATGTGATCCTCGCGCTTGGCACAAGGATCGGNTTCAACGCAACCTTTTACAGCTATGACAATATCAATCGCGATGCCGCCATCATTCAAATCGAATTAGACCCCACCGCACTGGGGCGGTATTTCCCGATCGCGATCGGCATTTGGGCAGATGCCCCAACTGCNGCCTTGCAACTTTGNNACGAAGTTACGCGNTTGGANAAACGGCGCCTCGCCNACGATTGGACCGCAACCTTCAAGGCGGANCGACGGGCTTTTCTGGCGGCGCGCGATGCAGAGGCTATAACGACCGCAAACCCGATACAGCCATCAGGATTNTTTAAAACCCTNCGCGATGTCTTGCCCACTGACGCAGCGATTACGATGGACGCAGGCACTCTGTGTCTTCAAGCCACAGACGCGCTGAATTACTGGCAGCCCAAAAGCCTGTTCACACCGCTTGATTTTGGGTTGGTCGGGTTTTCTTATGCCTGTGGCCTTGGGGTCAAACTGGCGATGCCAGAAAGGCCCGTGATCAGCTTGATGGGCGACGGCGGCTTCGGGATGACCGTATCGGAAATCTCAACCGCGGTCGATCACGGTATCAACACGGTGACGGTGGTGATGAACAACAAATGCTGGGGGGCCGAAAAAGCCTATCAACGGGATTTTTTCAACGGGCGCTATATTGGCGCGGACGTCAGCAGCCCGGCATTTGACAAGCTCGCCGAGCTTTATGGCGCGCGCGGCTTTCGCGCCGACACGCTGGGCCAAATGGCCGAGGCGATTGAAGCCGCTTTGGCATGCGGTAAGCCGGCTGTGGTTGATGTTGCAGTCGATCCAGCAGCGCTTTACAGCTTTCGTCGTGACAGTTTCAAACACAGGGGTGGGTAAATGAATACAGAGAAAACATATCCGCATACCGAGGCACAGCGCAGTACCGGCGACTGGAATCCGATCTGGGATCAACTGTTCGAAATGGACCCCGATTATCTTGAGGCGTTCCTGCACTTCAGGTCCGTGCCCCAAACGAACGGTCCGCTGGAACAAAAATATAAGGAGATGATCTTTATCGCGATCAACGCCGCCACCACCCATCTGCACGGACCAGGCGTACGCCGCCACATTCAAAACGCCCTAAAGGCCGGCGCAACACAAGCTGAAATTCTCGAAGTGATCCAACTCACCACAATCATGGGCATTCATGCTATGACGCTTGGTGCCCCGATTTTACAAGAAGAGGTTGATGCATTCAACGCCCAGAAGGCACCATAATGTTCTCAGCACAAGCCGAAGGTGTCGAAAAACATCAAAGTTTGATTTGTGTGTTAACGCGACCAGCTACGTATATCGCCGCAATCCATGTGCACAAAATTGGCATTACGATATTTACCAACCCCACCCGCACGACATGACAGCGCTGCACGCGCCATTTGCGACACTGACCTGGATTTGAGACGCAGGTCAGCGGCCTGTCCTTTCATGTGAAGGGAATTGCGCGCAACGCCTCTTGATCTGCGGCGCAGCATGTCATTGGTCGCTTTGCTCCGATAGCCCGACAGCATAATATAGGGCTCGCTGACGTCCATCACGTTATGGCTTGCCGCCATAATATCAAGCGTGCGGTGATCAATCGTCTTGACACTATTGGCCCGCCAGTCGCGCATGAACAAACTGATTTCATGTACCGCTTCATCGATATATTTATCATCAATCCAATAGATTGTATTTAGCGTCTCACCAGTGCGGCCAGAATACATGTGCAAGCGACGAATATTACCCGACCCCCGCAAAAAGCCCGCAGCGTTCGAGAATGTCGGCGCCGCAGTTATCGCAGTCGCGGCAAATGCGCCGAGCACGCCACGACGCGTAAACGACACAGATTTAGGTTCATCAGTCACAACCACGCCCAAAGTTCATTTCTATCCCCACTTACAGGTTACCCGCCGACTCGGTAGGTCGGCAAGTAATAACTGCAGGAGATATGCCACACTAATGCATTTTGCCCAAGCATTTGTTAAATTTGGTATCATTAAACTAGACATTTCGGCATAAATTTGCTCAATCACGGCCACAAATCTCAGAGATCAGCTGAACTGCAACCATTTACTACTCTAGCAGTGAATTGAAATATTGTTATAAACCAATGTCTTAAAGGAAATGCCCCTTGTTTTCGTTTTCTTCCCAACGCTATAATGCAGGTAACCCCGTCATGACACTGCTTGACCATCGAAAGCGTATGCTTCTATCATTTTGTGTTATTTTATCACTCCTTTCTATAGGCACATCAACCAATGCGCTGTCTCTTACGTTCAAGCAAACCGTTGCAGAACTGGTCGTAAGTAACAAGAAACTGGCAAAATTTTATGAATCAACCGGTTATGCGCCTCTTTGGATCGGCACAAGCAATCTGCACCGGAACAGGCGCAGCGCCTTTTTTAAAGCGATTTCTTCCGCAGACACCCATGGGTTACCAGTGCTTCGCTACAATCCAAAAGAACTTAAAAAGCAGGCTAGAACGGCGCGGACGCAAAAGGATTTGGCAGCGATCGAAGTTTCAATGAGCCAAACATTTCTGACCTACGCCGCCGACATTCAAACCGGCCTGCTGATTCCAAAAAAGATCAGTAAGGACATTCAACGCAAAGTTCCCTATCGCGACCATTTTTCTTACTTGAAGAATTTTGCAAAAAGCAACCCTGCCGCCTTTCTCAAAGCGCTGCCCCCAAAGCATCCCGAATATGCCCGTTTGCTGAGGGAGAAATTGAGATTTGAAAGAATTGTTGCACGCGCCGGTTGGGGCAAAGCGCTTGATCTGACCCAACTCAGGCCAGGCGACACCGGAAAGCAAGTGCTAAAGCTTCGCAACAGGCTTATCGCAATGGGCTACCTCAAGCGAAATCTGCGTCGCAAATATGACGCTAAGCTTCAGGCCGCTGTGACGGCCTTTCAAAAAGACCACGGTCTCAACGCGGACGGCGTTGCCGGACCCGCAACACTGAGCGAACTC